>JASHQS010000115.1 GCA_030038995.1 Xanthobacteraceae bacterium | reverse complement strand
AAAGCGATGGATCGAGCCGTCGTCGAGATTGAGCGCGACCACGCCGCGGCAGCGGCCGTCGTCGTCCATGATCAGGTCGATGGCGAAATATTCGACGAAAAACTCCGCCGCGTGGCGCAGCGCCTGGCCGTACATGGTGTGCAGCATGGCGTGGCCGGTGCGGTCGGCGGCGGCGCAGGTGCGCTGCGCGGTGCCCTTGCCGTAATGGGTGGTCATGCCGCCGAACGGGCGCTGATAGATCTTGCCGTCCTCCTCGCGGCGTGAGAACGGCAGGCCCCAGTGCTCCAGCTCGTAGACGGCTTCGGGCGCGTTGCGGCACAGATATTCGATGGCGTCCTGGTCGCCGAGCCAGTCGGAACCCTTGACGGTGTCGTACATGTGCCAGCGCCAATCGTCCTCGCCCATATTGCCGAGCGCGGCGGCGATGCCGCCCTGCGCCGCGACCGTGTGCGAGCGGGTCGGAAATACCTTGGTGATGCAGGCGGTGCGCAGGCCGGCCTCGCTGCAGCCAACCACCGCGCGCAAGCCCGAGCCGCCGGCGCCGACCACGACGACGTCGTAGACGTGATCCTCGATCGGATAGGCGCGGCCGTTGATGGACGGCGCCGCGCCGCCGCCGCTGCCGCCGCCGTTCGCTTTGCCTTCTGCCATGGTCATAATCCGAACGAGAGCTTGAGGAGGCCGTAGACCGAGGTCAGGCCGACGATGATGGCGAAGAACGAATTGCTCACCAGGAGAACGAGCTTGAGCGGGTCGTGATGCACGTAGTCCTCGATGATCACCTGCATGCCGATCCTCATATGGGCGGTGATCGAGACGACGAACAGCAGCATGATGATGGCGACCAGCGGCGAGCCCAAAATCTGCGCGACCGCGGCCTGGTTGCGGCCGAGCAGCATGATCATGATGACGATGGCGGCGATGGTCAGCGGCACGCTGGCAACAGCGGTGACGCGCTGGTGCCAGAATGTGTCGGTTCCCGACCGGGCGGCGCCGAAGCCGCGGACGCGGGCAAGCGGCGTGCGGATGTGTCGGGGCGCGGTCATTGCGAGCCTCCCATCGCCAGCAGTCCGATGACCCAGAGGATGATCGTGATGGCGATCGAGCCGATCAGGTTGGCGGCGGCGAGCCATTCGCGCTCGTTGGCGCCAAAACCGCGGCCGGAGTCCCAGATCAGATGCCGGATGCCGCCCAGCATGTGATGGATCACCGACCAGGTGTAGCCGAACAGGATGATGCGGCCGATCCACGAGCCGGCGAACCACTGGAACCTGGCATAGCCGCTCGGTCCGGCGGCGGCGTTGATCCACCAGGCCAGCAGGATCGTGCCAAAATAGTTGGCGGCGCCGGTGATGCGATGCACGATCGACATCATCATGGTCAGCATCGGCCGGTAGATCTGCAGATGCGGCGACAGCGGGCGCTGTGCGGGGGCGCGCCCGTCGAGCGAACGTGTTTCGGCCATCAATAAATTTCCGTCCGTGACATCCGGCCGCGTCGTTGCGGAACCGGCGCGCGCGATGTGCGGCGTTCCTAGCCAACCCAAGCGCTTGCCGCAAACCCCGGCGGCGGCCGCACGTTGCGCCGATGGCCTGCGGCTTGATTTCGTCTCTTGCGAAAGATTAGTGTGGAAATCAACCTCCGCAATGGGCCTTTCGTAAAGGCTGGCTTCGCCCAATACGAAGGAAGCGAGTTCCCATGCGCTTCGACCTTACCGACCTCAGCCTGTTCCGCCATGTCGCCGAGGCGGGCAGCATCACCCGCGGCGCCGAACGCGCGCATCTGGCGCTTGCGGCAGCCTCGACGCGCATCCGCAACATGGAGGACGCGCTCGGCGTCGCGCTGTTGACGCGCAGCCGCCAAGGCGTGGTGCCGACCCAGGCCGGCCGCACGCTGCTGCAGCACGCGCGTGCGATCTTGCGCCAAGCCGAACGGCTGCACGAGGATCTCGGCGCCTATAGCGGCGGGCTCGCCGGCCAGATTCGCGTGCTCTCGAACACCAACGCGCTGACCGAATTCCTGCCCGAGGCGCTCAGCTCGTTTCTGGCGACGCATCCGAACGTCAGCGTCGATCTCGAGGAGCGGCTGAGCGATGAAATCGTCGGGCTCATCGCCGAGGGTGTCGCCGATCTCGGCATCGTCGCCGGCACGGTGGATGCGGGCGGGCTCGAAACCTATCCGTTCCGCCGCGACCGCTTCGTGCTGGTCGTCGCCCACGATCATGCGCTGGCCAAGCGCGGCAAAACCGGCTTCGAAGACGTGCTCGACCATGACTTCGTCGGCCTCGACCGCTCCAGCGCGCTGCAGCGGTTCCTGGCCGCGAAGGCGGTGCGCATCGGCCGGCCGCTGCGCTTGCGCGTGCAGTTGCGCAGCTTCGACGCGGTGTGCCGGCTGGTCGAATGCAAGGTCGGCATCGGCATCGTGCCCGAGACCACCGCGCGCCGCGTCATGCGGACGATGGCGATTGCGGTCGTGCCGCTCACCGATCCCTGGGCGGTGCGCGAACTGACGATCTGCCTGCGCAGCATGAAGGAGCTGCCGCTCTACGGCCGGCAGCTGGTCGAGCATTTGCGCGCCGGCGCCCGATAGCCGCGCCATCGAATTTCGTATTAGGGTCAGGCGCGGGAGACGCCCATGACCGCATTCGATTTTTCGCAAGCGCTGGCGCCCGGCCTGCCGCCGCCGGCCGCCAAATGGACCGGCTTCGCCAAATACAATTTCATCGGCGGCCACAACGATTCCGGGCTGCTGCCGGTCGAGGCGCTGGTCGCCGCCGCCAATGCGGTGCTCAAGCGCGAGGGCGCAACGCTCGCCACCTATGGGCTCGACAGCGGGCCGCAGGGTTACCGGCCGCTGCGCGAGTTTCTCGCCAGCAAGCTCGAGCGCACCGCCGGCATTGCCTGCACGGCCGACGAAATTCTCATCGTCTCCGGCTCGCTGCAGGCGCTCGATCTCGTCAACGGCATCCTCTTGGCGCGCGGCGACACGGTCATCATCGAGCAGGACACCTATCAGGGCGCGCTGACCCGGCTCGCCCGCCTCGGCGTGCGCGCCGTCGGCATTCCGCTCGACCGCGACGGCATGCGCATGGACGCGCTCGCAGCCGCGCTCGCCGAGCTCAAAAACCGGGGCGTACGGCCGAAATACATTTACACGGTCCCGACCGTGCAAAATCCGACCGGCACGATCTTGAGCGAAGCGCGGCGCATCGAGTTGCTGCGGCTCGCCGGCGAATACGGCGTGGCGATTTTCGAGGACGACTGCTACTCCGACCTGGTCTGGGACGGATCGCGGCCGCCGGCGCTCTACGCCATGAGCCGAAACGGCGGCGTCATTCACATCGGCTCGTTTTCGAAATCGATCGCGCCGGCGTTGCGCGTCGGCTACATCGTGGCGCCCTGGGACGTGCTGTCGCGCATGCTGCCGCTCAAGACCGATGCCGGCTCCGGCGCGCTCGAGCAGATGGTATTGGGCGAGTTCTGCCCCGCGCATTTCGACGCGCACCAGCCGGCGCTGCGCCGCGGCCTGCGCAAAAAGCTCGACACGCTGATGGATGCGCTCAACGAGCAGTTCGGCACCGCGGCCGAGTTCGACGATCCGAAGGGCGGTATTTTTCTCTGGGTCAAGCTGCCCGATGTCGTCGATACGCAGCGCCTGTACGGCGCCGCGCTGGCCGCCGGGGTCGCCGTCAATCCGGGCGTCGAATGGTCGACCGACGCGGCGCACGGCAAGAGCCGCATGCGGCTCTGCTTCGCCAATCCGTCGCCCGAGGCGATCCGCGCCGGCGTCGCCGCCTTGGCCGAAGTCTGCCGCCGCGAATTCGGCGTGCCGGACCGCATCGCCAACGTGCAGCAGCGGACGCGGACGTGATGGCTTCGTCATTCCAGGGCCGAGCGCAGCGAGGAGCCCGGAATCCATAATCCCAGCACAGGGGTCATGGATTCCGGACTTGCCGCTTCGCGGCAATCCGGAATGACGCGCGCTCAAAACCCTTTCACCACCTCGCGCACATGCTCCACTTCGGGCGGCGCCGCGAAGCAGTGGCCGACCAGCTTGCGCCATTCGGCAAAGTCCGGCGAGCCGCGAAAATCGACGGTGTGGTTCTCGACCGTATCCCAGGCGATGAACAGCCGATAGCGGCTCGGCTTCTCGATCGAGCGCTGAAGCCCAAGGCCGCGGCAGCCCTTGGCGCGCCGGAAAATCGGCGCGGCATTTTTCACGCCGGCCTCGAATTCGGCTTCCATGCCGGGCTTGACGTCGATCTGGGCGATTTCGGTGATCATGGCGCGCTCCTGCAGAATTGCTGATCTCCACCGATGAAATGCGTTCGCGCGTCATCTATCCCGAATGGCCGCACGACAGCAAATTCGTGTCGAAGCCGGAAGGTCAGCCGAGCGGCGCGCCGAGGATGCGGAACAGGATCGGGCCGGCGATCAGAAAGCCGAGCAGCGCGCCGCGCCAGCGTGGGTTGACGATCCCGGCAACGAGCGACAGCGCGGCCAACGGCACGATGGCGGCGAGCGGCAGATAATAGCGCGGATAAGCATCCATCAGCCAGCCGGTCGCGACATAGCGGCCGTGGCTATAGACGACGTGGATCGCCAGCGTTGCGGCAATCGCGGCCGCTCCGCAGATCACAACGACGTCCAGCACCGTTTCATTGCGCCGCCACAGCCGACGCAGCGACAGCACGATGCCGGCACCGGCGCAGCCGAGCGCGCCGGCCGGAATGGCGAGCATGGCGTAGTTCAACATGCTGCGCCGCGTCAGCGTCGGCATCCAGTCGGCGACGAACGCGAGGAGGAAGTAACTGACATAAGCCGGAAACGATTGGCGCGGCAGATCGGCCCAGCCGGCCTCGCGTGCCCCGTCCGCCAAAAGCGCAAGCTGCGCCGGCGTCTCCGGCGTCGGGCTGCCGTATTGCCAGATGAAGGCGAGGTACGGCGCCGCGGCGATGATAAGGACGAACGCCGCCGGGACAAGCCACCTGTAAGGCAATCGCCGGCGCCAGAGCAGATAAACGAGTACGGCGCCGAGGAAGCCGCCGGCCAGCAACAATCCGGTCAGCTTCGCCCAGGCGGCGGCGACGATGCCGATCAGCGCCAAGGCAAACCAACCGTCGCGGCCGGTGGCGATGAATTGCCATAGGCCGAGCAACACGACGGCGCCGCCCGCAAAAGCGAGATCGTCGTTGTTGACCGCGCCGGCGAGCGGCGCCAGCACCGGAATGCAGGCGAGCGGCACCGCAAAGGCGTAGAACTCGTGGCGCGGCCAGCGCGCGGCGAGACCGAGCGCGAGCAAGGCGGCAAAGCCGAGCGCCGCAATGGCGACATCGATCATCCGATGCGCCAACAGCGCCCCGGGATGGCCCTCGAGCGTCGGGCCCAAAGCGGCAAGCAGCGCATAAAACGGCGACGGATGGTTGAGATAATCGGCGCGGCCGGTGAACGCAAACGTGTGCGGGTCGATGAGGCGCACGCGCTCAAGGTCCGGCCAGAAATCGCCGGTATGCTGGATGTGCGCGACGTAGGAGACGTGCGCCACTTCGTCAAAGCCTACCGTCACGTCCTTGCGCTCGGCGCCGAATAGCGCGGCAACGACGAACAGGGCGAGAATGACGGCGGCGGCGACAAAATTGTCCGCCGCCGGAGCGGCCAACGGGTGTTCCGCTACCGTATCGCTGCTCGACATGCCGGCAAAAATGCCCGCGCAGGGGTTAAATATTCGCTAGGCAATGGGCTAGACTGAAAACCCCGGGTGGAGCTCAAGGCGCAACCCGGGATCGACATGCGGCGTTTCACGTCCCGGATTGCGCTTGAAACTCCGTCCGGGCTTCATAAGGGCTTGTCATGATTGATGTGTATTATTGGACCACGCCGAACGGCCACAAGATCACGATTTTCCTCGAGGAAGCCGGGCTGCAATACAACATCATTCCGATCAACATCGGCAAGGGCGAGCAGTTCAAGGCCGAGTTTCTGGCGGTCGGGCCGAACAACCGCATTCCGGCCATCCTCGACCATGCGCCCGCCGACGGCGGCAAGCCGATCGCGGTGTTCGAATCCGGCGCCATTTTGCTCTACCTCGCCGACAAGACTGGAAAGTTCATCGGCAAGGACATCCGCAGCCGCAACGAAACCCTGCAATGGCTGTTCTGGCAGATGGGCGGATTGGGCCCGATGGCCGGCCAGAACAATCATTTTGCCATCTACGCCCTGGACAAGATCCCGTACGCCATCGACCGCTACCGCAACGAGGTGAACCGGCTCTACGGCGTGATGAACAGGCGGCTCGCCGACCGCGACTATCTTGGCGGCGCGTATTCGATCGCCGACATGGCGTGTTATCCGTGGATCGTGCCCTGGGAGCGCCAAGGCCAGAAACTGTCCGACTTCCCCAACCTGCAGCGCTGGTTCGAAGCGATCAAAGCGCGGCCCGCGGTGGTCAAGGCCTACGAATGGACGCCGAAGATCAATCCCGGCCAGGGCGGCATCCGCACCGCCGAGGAGCGCGCCATCCTGTTCGGCCAGACCGCGCAGTCGGTGGCCGCCGCCGCGACGGCGGCGCCGCGGTGAAAGTCGTCTAATGGAGCCTGACTCTATCCGCTCGTCCCCGCGCAAGCGCATAGGCGCTCACATAGGCCTCTGTTTCCCGGATGCGGTGCAGCGCGCAGCGGTGCACCGCTGATCCGGGACCGTCCCAGACTCCGCAACTTGTTACGATCCCGGGTCTGCAGCGCACCACTTCGCTGCGCTTCGTGCTGCGCTGCGCCCGGGAAACGCAGCTATGTTAGCGCCGATGCGCTTTCGCGGGGATGAGCGTGGAGTGGCGAAACGCGTCCAGCTACGGCGCGACGCCGCCGACATAGCCGGCGATTTTCCAGGTGCCGCTTTCCTTGGAGTAGCAGATCAGGTCGTGATCGAGCGTCACCAGCGCTTGGCTCGCCACAAAACCGGTCTTGCCGGACGGCAGCGCGACGTGCAGGAACGACGGAGCGCCCGGCTCGGGCGCCGCGCTGTCTGGCAGCACGCGGACGAAATTCATGCCGAGCTTTTCGATCACTTGCGCATCCGGCTTGGCTGCCGCGCGCGCCTCGACGCCGTCGTGGGACGGATAGCCCCAATCGGTCGGATCGGTATCGGTGTCCTGCAGCAGTGTGCCGAACGCCTGCGGCGCGAACCGCGGCGGCGCCGGCGAGCAGAAAATGCCCGGGTGGTGCGGCAGTTCGGCGGCGCTCGGATTAGCCGCGGCGTCGGCCAAAAGCGCCCAGCCGGCGCCGTTCGGCTGGTCGAGGCCGACCGCCTTGGCGAGATTGTCGATGCCCGGCTTGCTGTTGTCGGCGAGGTCGTTGTCTTGCACCCAGAAGAAGCCCTTGCCGACAATCAGCTTGGCGAGCGCGCCGCGGTCCTTGTGCCCGACCGCGTCTACGAGAGCTTTGCGGAAGTTTTGGAAGGCCGCGTCGGTGAAGGCTGCCGGCGGTGTCGCCGCGACCGGCTGGTACGGCTTGACCGGAGCGGGCGGCGGCGGGGGCGGCGGCTGGAACGGATGCGGCGGTTCGGGCAACTGGCCCTGCGCGAGGACCGGTCCGGCGCCAAGCGCCGCAAAAAAGAAGCAACTCGCCAGCAACACGGGGACGAGGCAATGTCGGCGCATCGGCAATCTCCGGGTTCCCAAAATGCGGCCTTACAGCTAGCGTAAAATGCCGCGCGATGGAATTGGTTGCCGGCACACGATAATCAAGGACCGCCATGCGCACCATCACGCTCGAAGAACATTTCGCCACTCCGGGATTTTTCGACGGACCGGGGCGCGAATTGAAAAACCGCGCCGAAAAGGTCGGCGGCCGCTATGCCAATCTGATCGCACGGCTGTGCGACATCGGCGACAAGCGGCTTGCGGAGATGGACGCCGCCGGCATCGACATGCAGATGCTGTCGCTCACCGCGCCGGGGGTCGAGCAATTGGACGCGGGCGCGGCGGCGGCGTTGGCGCGCGAGGCCAACGACTACGTCGCCGACGCGGTGAGGAGCCATCCGGCACGGTTTGCCGCCTTGGCGGCGGTGCCGACGCCGGCGCCGGAGCAGGCCGCCGCGGAGCTGGAGCGGCGCGTGCGCTCAGGCTTCAAGGGCGCCGCGGTCAACGGCCACAATCGCGGGCGCTATCTCGATGACAAGTTCTATTGGCCGCTGCTCGAATGCGCGCAGGCGCTCGACGTGCCGCTCTATCTGCATCCGACACCGCCGCCTCCTGCGGTGCTCAGCACCTATTACGGCGGCTTTGCGCCGCTGCTGAGCGAGATGCTGGCCGGCGGCGGCTGGGGCTGGCACATCGAGACGGCGGTGCACGTCATCAGGCTCATCGCCGGCGGCGCGTTCGACCGCTTCCCGAAGCTGCAGATCGTCATCGGCCACATGGGCGAAGGTTTGCCGTTCATGTTCCAGCGCTTCGACATCATCCCGGCGGCGGTCACCGGGCTCAAGCGCCAGTTCAAGGACTATCTGCGCGACAACGTGCACTACACGTTCTCGGGCTTCAATTTCCCGCCCGCATTCCTCGACCTTTTGCTCGAACTCGGCGGCGTCGACCGCATCATGTTCTCGGCCGACCACCCTTATCAGTCGATGCTGGCGGCGCGCGCCTTCCTGGAACAGATTCCGGTTTCCGTCGCCGCCAAGGAACGCATCGCCCACGGCAACGCGGAGAAGCTTTTCAAGCTGTAGGGTGGGCGAAGGCGCAAAGCGCCGTGCCCACGCCGGCCGCGGGACAAATGATCTCGGTGATTAATTTGGACCACCCCGGTCGCAGTGCGCCGCCGGTCGCAATGGCAGCAAAAAGTTTGAGCAAAGGCGCGCAGCGCCGTGCCGCAGGCCGGCCGGTCCCACATTCGCGAAGTTCCGTCACCCCTTGCGGCTATGCAGCGGGCGTGACGGCGTCCGGACGCAGCGCCGGCCTTTTGTGCTTCTCCTTCACGTCGGCGACTTTTTCCAGCATGTCCTTGAGCGCATCGATCGCCGCGGTCTCCTCCGCGCTCAGCGGCGTGCGCGGATGAAAATGTGCAAGAAGCACGATCAGGGCGTCGCCGATGCGGCCGAGCTGCTTGCCGTAAGTGGCGACGTCGGACAGCACCTCGGCCTCCACCTTAGGCTCGCTCGACTGGCCGAGATTGATGTTGACGAGCCCGAACTGGCCGCCGGTCATGAACGCCGTGAACGGATTGATCGACTGCACGACGTCGCCGGACAGCGGCAGCTTGAAAGTCGGCATAAGCGGCTCCTGTTTGGTGTAAGCAGCGGATATGCTCATCAGCCCCGGCCACGCCAATTCTACCAGCGGAGGCGCGGTGTGACGAGACGGTGAAACGCTTCGCTCGTGCCGCCCTCCCTCGTCATTGCCGGACTTGATCCGGCAATCCATGCTGATATTGAGCTTGGGCGAAACATCCGGTCACGCTCCACCATGCGGCCGTTCAGCATGGATACGCGGATCAAGCCCGCGTATGACGAGAGTAGGCGAAATCATGAGCAGCAGAACCGTTAGATACACGGCAAGCGAAATCGACCGGGTGCGCGTGATTGAGGACTTTCTACCCCTGCCTGCCGCGCTCGTACCGCGCGAGGACAACGTCAAGGTGACGTTGTCGCTGTCGCGACGCAGCCTCGATTTCTTCAAGCGCGAGGCCCGAAAGCGCCGCGTGCCCTATCAACGCATGATCCGCGCGCTGGTGGACACGTAGGCGGAGCGACAAGGAGGCCGTGGCTAGCCATTGGCCGGCATAATTCGCGATGAGCAAGGGAGCTGCGACCGTCAAGCTCGCCTCCTGCAAATATTACGACGCTCTGCCGGACCGCGGCGTGGCATTAAGGTTCCTTAACCATCGTCACATAACACTGAGCGGGCCGGTGCTGTCGAAGCGAAGCCAGGGGGCGGGTCCCGTGCGGCGGAGGCCGGCCGCAGCGCGTGGTCCCGGGGTGCGTTATGAGTATCCGAGGTGCGTTTGTCCTGGCCGTCGTGGGGGTGTGCCTCACCGCGCTCTGTGCCTGCTCCTCGTGGACCAATCTGAACGACCTCGACGCCAAGAAAGCCGACAATCCGGCGGCGGCGACTGCGGCCGGCACCGGCAGCGAGACCACCGGCTCGGTCGTCACCCAGCCCGCGGAGTCGGGCCATAGCCTGCCGCCTGCGCCGCTGGCCGCGCCCGGCCTCGCCGGCGACGACCCGAACGACGATCTGACGCGCGGCAAGCGCTATTTCCGCGCCAACGATTTCGGGCTCGCCGAAAAAAGCTTCCGCGCCGCGGCCGAAAAGCATCCGCGCGACGCCGAAGCCTGGGTCGGGCTCGCCGCCTCCTACGACCGGCTGCGCCGCTTCGACCTCGCCGACCGCGCCTATGCGGAGGCGATCCGCCTGATTGGGCCGACGCCGCAGATCCTCAACGATCAGGGCTTCTCCTACATGCTGCGCGGCGACTATGCCCGGGCACAGCGCACGCTGCACCAGGCGCAGGTCAAGGACCCGAGCAACCCTTACATCAAGGCCAATCTGGAATTGCTCGAAGAAAGCTATCAGAGCGGCAAGGCGGTGAAGTAAGGTTGCGGCTTGCCGGCAAAATTGCACCGCACTGTCCGGCATGCTTTTGTATAATACGATCCGTCTAATCTTCTTCGGTTGATTTCTTGTTGATCAGAGAAAGCCGTCGATCGCAATGGCTGCAAAAAGTTTCGAAAGGGTTTTGTCGTCAAGGGCGCGCGGGGTCCCCATCGCGCTAAAGCGCGATGGGCGCCCCGATGCCGCCGCCTTCGGCGGTCGAAGACCCTTGACAACAAAACCCTTTCGAAACAAGGACAGCCATTGCGATCGACGGCGCACCGCGACGGGCTATAGCGGCTATCGCTCATAACGCGCGCAACTGGCCGCGGCTTCTGGACTTTGCGCACGCCAGATACCACCTGATAGCCGACGCGTGGAGCTGCGCATGTTCGAAGCGTTCAAGCATTTCGTCGCCGAGTTTGCCGACGGCGCCAGGGATCCGAGCCAGTTCGGCGACGACGATTACCGGCTTGCCGCCGCGGCGCTCTTGGTCCATGCCGCGGCGATCGACGGCGAGATGTCGCAGGCCGAGCGCGACAAGCTGCGCGCCGTGATCAAGCAGCGCTTCACGCTCGACGAGGCCGCGGCCAGCGAGCTGATCGAGAAGGCGACCGCGGCCGAGCAGGAGGCGGTCGACCTTTATCACTTCACCCATCTACTCAACCGCACGCTCAATGAGCCCGGGCGCGCCAAGGTGATCGAAATGATGTGGGAAATCGTCTATGCCGACGGCGGCCGCGACGAGCTCGAGGACAATTTGTTGTGGCGCGCCGCCGACCTGCTCGGCGTGTCGCCGCGCGAGCGCATCGAGCTGCGCCAGCGCATCGCCGCGCAGGCCGCGGCGCCGGCCGGTGCCGGCGGCGGCGAAGGGGAAAGCCGATGAGGCCGGCGACGCTCATCACCGGCGCCTCCTCGGGCATCGGTGCCGAACTGGCGCAGGTGTTCGCCGCGCACGACCACGAGCTGGTCATCACCGCGCGGCGCGAGGCGAGCCTCGTGGCGCTCGCCGACGCGATTGCCGCGTCCGGCCGGCCGCGGCCCACGGTCGTCGTCGCCGATCTCGCCGCGCCCGACGCCGTTGCCAAGATCGCCGCCGAGCTTGCGGCGCGCGGCCTCGAGCCGCAGCACGTCGTCAACAATGCCGGCTTCGGTCTTGCCGGCGCCGCCGCGGCGCTCGACCGCGCCGAGCAGCTCGCCATGATCGACGTCAACGTGCGCGCGCTCACCGAATTGTCGCTCGCCTTCGTCGACAGCCTGGCGCGCCATCGTGGCGGCATTCTCAACGTCGCCTCGATCGCCGGATTTTTGCCCGGGCCCGGCATGGCGGTTTACTACGCCAGCAAGGCCTACGTGATCTCGTTCAGCGAGGCGCTCGGCGCCGAGCTGGCGAGCCGCGGCGTGCGCGTCACCGCGCTCTGTCCGGGACCGGTGCCGACCGGCTTTCAGGCGCGCGCCGGGCTGAGTGCCGGCGCTATCGCCCGGCGCGGCCCGTTGGCCTTGCCGGCGCGCCGCGTCGCCGAAATCGGCTATCGCGGCTTCATGGCCGGCAAGCGGGTGGTGATTGCCGGCGCCGCCAATCGGCTCGCCATGTTTTTCACGCGGCTCACGCCGCACGCCGTGCTGCTGCCGATCATCGGACGGGGCATGCACGCGGCCGGCGACAAAGCGCGGCAGACGCGATAGGAAGCTGGCATACGCGTCTGCGATTCGTCTGAACCATGCAGCAGCCGGTTCTGGTCGTTCTACACCAGGAGCATTCGACGCCGGGCCGCGTCGGCAATGCGCTCCGGCAGCTCGGCTATCCGCTCGACGTGCGCCGGCCGCGCTTCGGCGATCCGCTGCCGGATACCATGGCGGAGCATTCCGCCGCCATCATTTTCGGCGGCCCGATGAGCGCCAACGACGAGGACGAGTTCATCCGCCGCGAGATTGCCTGGATCGGGATGCCGCTCAAGGAGCGCAAGCCGTTTCTCGGCATCTGCCTCGGCGCGCAGATGTGCGCGCGGCATCTGGGCGGCCGCGTGTTTCGCCATCCGCAAGGCCATGCCGAGATCGGCTATTATCCGATCCGGCCGACCGCAGCGGGCCTTGCCGTGGTCGATGTCTGGCCGGAATGCGTCTATCAGTGGCACCGCGAGGGTTTTGACCTGCCGCCCGGCGCCGCGCTGTTGGCCGAGGGCGACACTTTCGAGGTGCAGGCGATCCGGTACGATCGCGCCTTCGCGCTGCAATTCCACCCCGACGTGACGCACGCCACGATCTATAAATGGACCACGCGCAGCCACGAGCGCATGGAGCTGCCCGGCGCGCGGCCGCGCGAGACGCACTTCGCCGACCGCGCGGTCTACGACTACAGCGCGCGGGCGTGGCTGAATTTGTTTTTGCAGCGGTGGCTGGCGGTCGAGCCGTCAAACAGTTCGCTGCGCCCTATCGAACCGACGCTTAACGCGTTATGTTGATGCGCGCCAAGCAAGGCTGCAACCGAAACTCCGTCGCACCGCGATGGTCCCGGGAGAATCGCCGCTAATGTGGGCTACTTTCCCCTTACCGGCGCGCCTTGGCGCGGATATTTGTTCCGAGTCGGGCGCCGAACTCAGTATTGGATAGTCTATACGGTCGATGAATTTGACCGTACCGTCAACGTTCTCTCGTTTTGGAACACGGCGCGCGATCCAGCTACTCTCGATTTGTGAATGGCTCCAACAGGCTCACTCTCCGGCGGCAAGCTGCTCGGCGAAATAGGCCACCGTCTTGGTGTAGACCTGCGACGCATTCCACTGCAGCAGCACCTGGAAGTTGGCGGTGCCTTCGCCCCAGGGCTGGCCGCGCTGCCAGCCGTAGCCTTTCAGATAATTCGCCGTGGAGGCGAGCACGTCCGGCACGCTGTGGATGAGGTCGCGGCGGCCGTTGCCGTCGTAATCGACCGCGAATTTCAGATACGACGAGGGCAAAAATTGCGTCTGGCCGATCTCGCCCGCCCAGGCGCCGTGCATCTGCGCCGCCGTCATGTCGCCGCGATCGATGATACGCAACGCCGCCAACAATTCGCCGCGAAACTTTTCGGCGCGGCGGCAATCGTAAGCCAGCGTGGCGAGCGCGCGGATGGTGGGAAAGCGGCCGTTGTCGGCGCCGAAATCGGTCTCCAGTCCCCAGATGGCGACGATCACCGCGCCGGGCACGCCGAACTGGCGCTCGATGCGGGAGAGCAGCGGACGGTATTGCTGCATCATGTGCCGGCCGCGCTGGAGCCGCGGCGGTACCATGCGTCCGGCAAATTCCTCAAAGCTTTGGCGGAACACGCCCTGCGCGTGGTCGCGCGCAATGATGCCGCGATCGTAGCTCACGCCGCCGAGCGCCGACTGGATGGTGGCCGCGGAAATGCCTTGGCCCGCAGCCTGCTGCTTGACGCCGGCAAGCCAGGCATCGAAATCGCCGCTGCAGGGGACCTCGGCCAGGGCTGCGGCCGGGCTCGCGGCGAGCGCGAGCCAGAGCAGGAACCAGTGCGTTGGGCGCGCAGGTGACATACCCGTCCTCGCCGTGCCGCCGGCAATGAACGGCGGCATTGCGTCCGCAATATGATGCGGTGGAGGCCGGAGAGCCGGCCTTTGACCTTCACTTTAGACCTTTACTTGGCGCGGCTCATAGCCGTCGGTGTGAACCAAGTCACGGAAAATTGCCGTCCCAATCAGCACCACCGCGATGGTGCTCAGGCCGCCGAACAGAACCGCCGGCACGGTGCCAAGGAGCGCCGCAGCGGTGCCGGCGCGAAACGTGCCGAGCTGATTGGAGGTGGCGGTGAACATGGAATTGACGGCAAAGACCCGGCCGCGCATCGGGTCGGGGGTGTAGAGCTGCACCAGACTTTGCCGGATCACGACGCTGACCAGATCGGCGGCGCCGACTGCGACCAGGGCGAACGTCGCCAGCACAAAGCTCGGCGAGAGCGCGAACAGGATCGTTCCCGCGCCGTACACCGCGACCGAGCCGAACATGGCATGGCCGACCCGCCGCGCAATCGGCCGGCGGGTCAGAATCAGCGCGGCGACGATCGCGCCGGCCGCGGGCGCAGCGCGCAGGGCGCCGAAGCCGAGCGGACCGGTCGGAAAAATGTCGCTGGCGAAAACCGGCAGCAGTGCGGTCGTGCTGCCGAGCAGGACCGCGAACAGATCGAGCGTGATCGCGCCGAGTACTGCCTTGTTGCGGAAAATGAAGACAAAACCTGAGAACAGCGTCTTCAGGTCGAGCGGCTCGCGCGGCGTGAACGCTCGCGTCATGGCGACGCCCGGCATGAGCGCAGCCGCCGAAAGCCAGAGCACCGCGCAGGCCGCGAACGTCGCCGTCGGGCTTGCCGCAAGCAGCACGCCGCCGAGCGCCGGACCGGCGACGACGGCGGTCTGCGCCGCCGAGTTCGCGGCCGCAATGGCGCGCGGCAGCAGGCGTGACGGCACGACATTGGGCAAGACCGATTGCAGGCTCGGCTGTTCGAAGGCGCGCCCGGCGCCAATCAAGAACGCGATGGCGAGCAAAAACCCCGGCGTAAGCAGCCCGCTCCCCGTCGCCACGGCGAGCACGGCCACGGCCAGCGCCTCGACGGTCTGCGCCGCGGCGGCGACGACGCGGCGGTCGAAGCGGTCGGCCGCCTGGCCGGTGACGAGGAACAGACCCAGCGTCGGAATGAACTGAACGAGGCCGACCAGGCCGAGATCGAACGAGCTGCCGGTCAGCACGTACATCTGCCAGCCGACCGCGAGCGCCTGCATCTGCAGCGCCACGGAAGCGGCGATGCGCACGTACAGGAAACGCACGAACGGAGCATGCCGCAACAGCGGCTTCACCGGAGATGCGTCGTCCATCGCGGGAAACTTGTGACCCCCTCAAAATGGCTGGCCGGCCGGCGTCGCACGTCAGCGTCGTGGCCGTCCCTGCGCTTACAGGGATCAGGCTGGCCTGCCAAGCCTTGGTTCGACGAAGCGGAGCTGAAGACTGGCCTGCCAAGCCGCCCGGCTCGGGCATCGGCCAAGCTTGCGGGAGCGGCTTGCCGAGCAGCCTATGGATCTCGACGCGCCGAAGGAGCCACCGCGACGACACGTCAGATACCGCCGATGGGCGATGAATCGGCTACGCCGCCGGAGCCGATCGAGATCGGCCGCGCGGTGGCGATCGCAAAACTCGGTGTGTTCGGCCCGCGGATGTCGCCCGCCATCCTGATCCTTGCCGGCACCGAAGCGCGGCGCCTGCCTTGACGTCATCGATATTTACCGAGCTTGAGTTTCCGACAGCGACACTTGTTCGGGCGCAACCGAGAAGAGATCGCGTCTTCTTGCCGGTAGAAGATTGCTATCGGCGAAGCAATCCAGGTAGGTCCGTACGAGAGCAATGTCCAACGAGGGGCAGGTGATCGAGGTCCCAGCCAAAGCCATCTCGGTATTTCTGCAGTCAAACTCCATTTGCCCGACTGCGCGCCGTCCCGAGTCCGGATCATCCTTTTCGATATGGTCGAGCATCGTTGACAACAACGGCATGAGCGGAGCAAATCCGTTGCTCCCGTTGCCATCGGCATGTTCGCGCATTGCGTCGATCCAGGCGGTCGCCGGAACGACTTGCAGCGGATAGCCACACTCCCCCAGCCAGCCGACGAGTTGCAACCAGTGGAAGCGGTCACGGCCGATGAGATGGAAATTCCGATTCGCGGCCGCGGCCCCGCCCGCCAAGTGGACCACGGCGCGGGCAACGTAGTCGACCGGGGTCATGTCCTGCGTAAAGTTTGTGTCCGGAGCGAGGCCCATCTCGATACAGGATCTGATCAGCCGCCAAAGAAAATCCGACTCGTTGCAGATTCCGGATTTGCTGTGTCCGGTGACCGTCCCGAGGCGGAAGATTGCGGCGGGGACGCCCCGCTCGCGGGCTTGGGCGATCAACCGCTCGGCAACCCATTTGCTCTGGCTGTAGGCGCCTTGCGCGTGAACGCCGTCGGCGAGACCATCATCCTCCAGATAATTGCCGGCGCCGCGCCCGCCGAACACGCCGACGGTAGAGACGTAATGGACCGTTTTGAGCCGCGAGCGGACGGCCAGCCGGAGAATTTCGCGCGTGCCGTCGACATTGGTCGGCCGCAACGCTTCATAGGGGTAAATGAAATTGACTGATGCGCCGCAGTGAACGATCGCGTCGAGATTTTCCGACAGCCGGTCGAATAAGCTCTGGCCCAGTCCGAAACGCGGGCGGCTGAGATCGCCGATCACCACCTCGACCCGATCGCTTTGCGGGGCGGCGAGGCCGCGTCGGAGCAACGCCGTGTGCAGCCGCTGCTCGGCGGCTTGCGGATCGGAACCCCGCAGCAAGCAGTGCACGGTAGCGTTGGTCTGGCGCAGCAACTCGTCGAGCAAGAAGACCCCGACGAAACCCGTGGCTCCGGTCAACAGGATTTGCTCGGGTGGCTCGCGCGCCGGCGCGCATGCCGCCATCGGGCGGATGGTCGGGTCGAGCCGAGCCTCCGCCGTGAAATCGGGCCGGACGTCGGGCTCCGCGGTGTCCTTGTGAAGACGCGCGTGGTCGATCAGCGCGGCAAATCGACCGAGCGTGGGAGCTTCAAAGAAGCGGCGCAGCGGCAAGGCCAGGTTGAACTCTCGTTGCAAACGGTGCTGCAGCCGCGCGATCAAAAGCGAATGGCCGCCCAGATCGAAGAAGTTGTCGTTGACGCCGACGCGCTCGACACCGAGCAGCTCGCGCCACAGCGAGGCCAGTGCTGCCTCGGTGGACGTGCTGGGCGCGAGCCAAACGGCGGACTGCATCTCGCTGCCCGAAGCCAGTCGCGCAAGCGCCGGGCGGTCAAGCTTGCCGCTGGGTGTGCGGGGCAGCGCCGCGAGCGAGACAAATTTGGCCGGCACGAACTGACTCGGCAGCCGCTGCGCCAGGCTCTGTTGCAGCCGCGAGGCAGCCTCCCCCATCGCCGCCGCGTGGGCGGGCGTGTTTGCATAAGTCGCCAATGCGCGTCCGGCGACAGGGGAAGAGGGAAACGCGTGACGTTCCGGGCCGCTCGCCGGAGCGGCGAACAGCACATCGAAATACCCCGGATCACGGCCCGGCCGGATTTCCACCGCTCGATCAAACCGCCGACCGAGCTCCCACAAGTCGGCGGGATCGATTCCCGGCGATGCATTCCCGTCCAGGCAGGCGCGCAGTTCGCCCACGGTCGCCAGCCGCGGATCGGCAACTCGCGCCAACAGGTCTCGCTCGCCGGCAAGCCGCGCGTCGGCGAGGTCGCGCAGTCCGACAGCGCCGCTGCGTTCGCGCAATAAAGATTCGATGTTCTGGATTCCAAGCTGATGACCGATGCCATCCAGCCACTCGACCGGCGACGGAGCCGATTTATCGGTCCCGGCGCGAAGGACCACATCATAGCGGAATTTGGTCAGTTCGTTGCGCGCGCGCCCGGGCTTGAGTTGGATCTGCACCGCAGCGATGCCCTTTGTCCGCGCCTGCAGTTCGACAAACAGCTGCGGATCGATGCACAGCTCCTCTTCACGCAGCGCGCGCAGGTCCCTGCGGCGGGCAAATTCAACAACTGTGAGCTGATCGGAGGCGTGCGCCAATTCGGTCGACGCGTAAAGTGCCGGCTGGAGTGCGCGACTGCGCAGATCGCCCAGGAATAAGTGGCCATCCGGCTTCAACAGCTTCAACGCGCCCGCGATCACCTCCAGGAGGTAATCGACATCCGGCCAATATTGCGCCACCGAATGGGCGATGACCAGGTCGAACGGTTCGGCTTCAATCTGGCCGATCGAGTGGGCCGGCATCCGCCGCAGCTCGATCTCACAGTCCGCTCGCCTGCCGTCGGCGCGGCGGCGAAACTGGACCAGAGCTTGCTCGGAAATGTCGGTGCCAACATAGCGGCGGCAAGTTCCAGCGAACTGATCGAACACCAGACCGTTTCCGCAGCCCAGTTCGAGCACCGATTGATGCGGCAGGGAACGCATTCGCGTTCCCGCTTCGGAAAAGAATTCACGCATTTCTTCGGATGAGAACGGCTTACCGGTGACTGCGCTGGTCCAGCCGACAGCATCGGCGGCGTGTGCGCTCGCCGTAAAGGCGTCGTCCCAGACGGCGCGCCAATATTCCACGCGATCCTCTGCATCGTCGGCACGAGCGCCGCGATGGGAGGGAACGATAAACGCCACCAGCTCCCGATCGTCATTTGCTGCAGCGCGCGCGACGACCGCGGCCTCCTGGATGTCCCGTTCCGCGGCCAGAGCGGCTTCGATTTCGCCCAATTCGATGCGGACGCCACGGATTTTGACCTGGTAATCAACACGGCCGATGAATTCGAGCGAGCCCTCATCGCGAAAGCGAACCACGTCCCCGGTATGGTAGAGCCGCGCGCCCGGCGAGCCGAACGGGTCGGGCACGAACTGGTCGGCCGTGATCCCCGGCCGATCGAGATAGCCGCGCGCCAAACCTTTGCCGGCAAGATAAAGCTCGCCAGGCACCCCCGGCGGCACAGGTTGCAGCTCGCGATCGAGCACGTGGACCCGGGTGCCGGCAATGGGTCGGCCGATATGGTTTTCGCCGACGCTCAGCAGTGCCGCGGTCGAATAGACCGTATCTTCGGTCGGACCATAGAGATTGCGAACCGCCTGGATGTGGGGCAGGCGGTAGAGGTCGTTGACGAGGGATACCGGCAAAGCTTCGCCCGCAAGATTGACGGCGGCAACCGAGTACGGAATCCGGCCGGCACGGACGACCTCGGCGACCGCCGACGGTACGCCGCTGATGAGGCTTACTTGCGTGGACTGCGGCAGCGTGGCTAGCGCCAAAATGTTTTCTACGAGGACCAGCCGGCCGCCGACGCACAGCGGCGCGAACATCTCGAAAAGCGCGACGTCAAAACAGATCGAGGTAGAGCAAAGAACCGCCGATAGCGTCTTGCGGTCGAAAGCCAGATCCGCCCATGACATGAGCGCGGCCAGGCTGCGATGCTCGATGGCGACGCCTTTCGGCCGCCCGGTCGACCCGGACGTGTAGAGACAGTAGGCCAATTGGCGGGGATGGACGGCCAATGCAAGAGCCTCGCCCGGCTGCTCGTTCAGGTGCGCACGCTCGCCGTCCAGATCGATGATTGTCGCATCCGTGCGCAACCGCGCGCCGAAGCCCGTGTCGGTCAGCACGACGGAAACGCGAGCGTCGTCGAGGATAAGATTCGTGCGATCGAGCGGATAGTCGCGGTCAATGGGAACGAAAGCACCCTGGGCCTTGAGCACGCCCAGAAGCGCCGCGACGAGTTCCGGCGACCGGCGCAGACAGACCGCGACGCGCGTCTCCGGCCCGACGCCGCAGGATCTCAGCCGCCGCGCCAATTGATTCGCGCGGCGATCGAGATCCCGATAGCTCCAGGACGCTTCTGCGTTGGTAATCGCAACGGTGTCGGGCGTGCGCGCAGCTTGTGCCTCGATCCGCGCGTGCACCGCGATGTCGTTGTCGACGACGACGTGCTCGGACGCGCTCCAGGCCGCAATCCGGTGCAGCTCTTGCTCGGCGAGCATGCGGTGGCGCGACAGCGGAAGGTCCGGCGCCGCCGCGAGCTCGGCCAGAAGACTTCGGAAGTGGCCGACCAACTGCTCGATCGTGGCGGCGGTGAACAGGTCGGTGTTGTATTCGAGCGTGCACGCCAGCCCGGAATCAATCTCGCTGAAGTACCAGGTCAGATCGAATTGCGCCGTGCCTTTGTCGATCTCGACGCCGGTGATCTTGAGGCCCTCAAGGTCGGCTGCGGCCAAGGGCGCGTTCTGCAGGATCAGCATCGTCTGAAAAAGCGGCGAACGACTGAGGTCGCGCTCGACGCGCAATTCCTCGACGAGTTTCTCGAACGGCAGGTCCTGGTGGGCGTAGGCCCCGAGGGCGCACTCGCGCACGCGCTGCAACAGGTGCCGGAAGCTGGGATTGCCGGATAGGTCGACGCGAAGGGCGAGCGTGTTGGCGAAATAGCCGATCAGGCCGCTCAGTTCGGTGCGGTTGCGGTTGGCAATCGGCGACCCGATGACGACATCGTCGATCCGTGCGTAGCGACCAAGCAGCGCCGCATAAACGCCGAGCAGCGCCATGAAAGGCGTAGCGCCCTCGGTTTGTGCAAGGCGGAGCAACGCCGGCAATCCGCTCTCGGCTGCATTGGGAATGACGAACGAATTCGTCGCGCCCTCATAGGTCTGCACTGCCGGACGCGGCTTGGCGACCGGCAGATCGCTGGGGGCCGGCAGATTGGCAAGCTGCTTCTTCCAGTAGTCGAGCTGTACGTTCAGGGTGTCGCCGACGAGCCAATTGCGCTGCCAACAGGCGAAATCGGCGTACTGAACCGGCAGATCGAGCAGCGACGACGGCCGGCCGGCGCACAGCGCATCGTACAGCACCCCGAGTTCGTGAATGAATACGCCCAGAGACCATCCGTCCGAGACGATGTGGTGCATCGATATCTGCAGCACGTAATCCTTCGGCCCACAGCAGATCAGGGTGGCGCGCAGCAGCGGACCGACATCGAGCCGGAACGGACGCCGAGTCTCGGCCAGCACGATTTCGCGCATGCGCGCTTCGCGCTCTGCGGCCGGCAGCATCGTCAGATCCACGACGGGCAATGGCAGTTCGAGATTTGCGGCGATGACCTGGACGGTCTGCCCGTCGACGACCTCGAAGGTCGTGCGCAGAATCTCGTGGCGGCGGACGATCGCGTTGAGCGCGCCCCCGAGTGCCGCGATGTTGACGTCGGTCTGCAGCCGGAGGCATCCCGGCACGGTGTAGGCCGCGCTCCCCGGCTCGATCTGCTCGAAGAACCACATCCGCTGTTGTGCAAACGAGAGCGGCAGCCGCTGGTCGCGTGGCGCGCGCGGAATGAGGCTCGGCGCTTCGCCGGCCGCCGGGCCGACGCTGTCCAGCTTTTCGACCAGCGTTCGGATCGTTGCGTTCTCGAACAGCGTGCGTACCGACAACTGCACCCCGAGATCCTCGCGCAGGCGCGCCGCGATCTGGCTGGCGAGCAGCGAATGGCCGCCGAGATCGAAGAAATTGTCCTCGATTCCGATCTTGGCGAAGCCGAGATATTCCGACCACAGCGTCGCGACCTTTTGCTCCAAGGCCGTTCGCGGCGCCGCGTATGCCGGAAATCCGTCCGGCCGCTCGTGCAACGGCGGCGCCGCCTCGCCCGCCGGCACCGGCGCCGGTTCGGCCTGAGCCGCGGAAGTGATCACGCGCATCGCGGCGACGCCGTGCGGCGCCAGCGCGCGGCGATAGATCTCGTCGATCTCGGCCACGCCACGTACTTGCTCTCCGGCGGCAGCCAGCAGCAGCGGGCCGTCCTCTTCGGTGTCATGCCAGTCGAGGAAAGTGACGGCGGTCCAAGGCACATCGCTGCTTTGGCCTCGCAACTGAACCACTCGCTCCATTGCCGCGGCGACGCCCAAACCGGCAGCGCAAGTCAGTCCGTCGTCGCGGCGCGGCAGGGCGATTTGCCAAAGGCAATAGCCGATCTGGCGATCGCCGATGGCGTCGGCGATCGCCTCCATTCGCGCAAGCGCGCCTGCGATGTAGGTGCAGCAACCGATCGCATCGTTGATCTCGGCAGGCGGCGCAACCGTCACGACGACACCGGCGAGTGGTTCAGCTTCCGCCAATGTCCGATCCAAATGTTCGTCCGGCAGGTCGTTCCGTACGGTCACCTCGCAGCCGAGGCGAGTGAGATCGCGGATGCGCGCAAGGGCGCGGGCCACGGGTGCATCGGGCCGCTCCGGCGCGGCGTCCGTTTCGGCGGGCGGCGGAAAGGATTGCTCGCTGACGAGCACCAGGCGGGATGGCACTTGCGTGCAACGGCTGCGCGCGAACCACCAAGCGGGCCCCGATAAATCGCCTATCAGGAGCACGGTTCCGCCGGTTCCGTCATTTGCCAGCGCAGCCGGGACGGGTGCGACACGGTCCTCGGCGACCCAACGCTGTCTGCCGCGGAAAGCGACCCGCGCGTGGTCCGCATCATCGGTCAGTTCGGCCACAAGCTGATCGAGCGCCCACTGCCCCTTTCCGATGCGCGCGCGGTTACCGAGGTCGATAATTCGGTGCCGACCCGGGTGGATTGCGGCGGCGCCGGCGAGGGCCGCGGCCGCCGGGTGTACGATCTCATCACTGATTACCGCTTCCAGGCCACTGCCGACCACGATGAGTTCCGGCATGTTGGCCTGCCGGCAGCCCTCCTTCAGGCTGCTCGCCATAGTGACCAGACCTTCGAGCGAGACAGTCTCCGGGTCGGCGAGGTAAACGATGTGTTGCGGAAAGTTTTCTTCCAGAGCCCCCCACAGCTTGCGCCATTCTGCGCAACTGGTGATCGGCAGGGCAAAATGTCCAGGCTTGACGGTCGCGAAGGATGCGTGCGCTTCCGCCAGCGTTGTGCTGTGCCCGTCACGCGTCAAGCGCGTCGCGAGCGCAGCGCCACGACCGGACTCGGCGCCAACGATCAGCCATCGGCGCATTGCCGGCACATGGGCCGCCAAGTCGCGCTGCTGCCAAGAGTCGCAAACAAGGAGATCGCCCGGCGCTTGCCGGGCAACGGTGTTGGAGTCGGCCACGCCTCCCGTCACGTCCAACCAGTAACGCTTGCGCTCGAACGGATATGTCGGCAGCGGCACCCTCACGCGCCGCTCGCCTGCAGCAAAAGCTGAGAAGTCCGGCTGCAAACCCGCCAGCCATAGCCGGCCTAGCGCAACGATCGGTTCCCGCGCCGAATCGGCCGCCACGCCGGCCCGCGGCAGGGTCGCACACGCGACGTGGGAAGCAACGCACTTGGCATGGCGCTTGGCGAGGCCGGTGAGGGTCTGCCCGGGGCCAACTTCAAGAAGAACAGCGTCCGGGTCCGTCAATATGGTGTCGAGCGCGCTATGGAACCGGACTGGTTCTCGCAGGTGCTGCACCCAGTATTCGCAGTCGACCGCCTCGGCGGCAGTAATGGCGCGTCCAGTGAGGCCGGAAATGAACGGTCGCCGCGGTGGAGCGAGCTTGACGGCCTGAACCGCGCGGCGGAAATCCGGCAGGATCCGGTCCACCATGTAAGAGTGGAACGCGTGCGACACTGCGAGCCGGCGGCTTTGCACGTTGCGCTCGCGCAGCGCGCGCTCCAGCGCTTCCAGGGCATCAGTTTCGCCGGAGACGATGCATTGATCCGCAGCGTTGACGGCGGCAATCGAGAGTCGATCGCCGATTAGTGCGCGCGTTTCTCCTTCCGCCAATGGAAGGGCCAACATGCCGCCGGGCGGCAAGCTCTGCATCAGCCGGCCGCGCGCGACCACCAGCGCGACCGCGTCGGGCAGCGTGAGAACTTCGGCGATACAGGCGGCCACGAATTCACCAACGCTATGGCCGACGGCCTGACTTGGCGCGATGCCCCACGCCATCCATAGCTGCGCCAAGGCATATTCGACCGCGAACAGCGCCGGCTGCGCGAACGCCGTGCGCTGCAAGCGTGCCTCCGCGACGGCATCGGCTGCCGCGCCCGGATAGAGAAGCTGTCGGATGTCCTCATTCAACAACGGTCGAGCGAGCTCGGCGCAACGATCGAGTGCCGCGCGGAAGACTTCTTCCGTCTCGTACAACTCCTTTGCCATGCCGACATGCTGCGTCCCCTGGCCGGGAAACAGAAAGGTCACGGCGCGGTTGCGGGTTTCGTGCTGCGATGACGCGCCGCCGCCATCGAGCTGCGCCAGCGCGTCAGCGGCGTCGCGACACACGATCATGCGGCGATGCTTGAAGGTGCGCCGTCCAAGCCGCAGGGTATGGGCGATGTCGGCGAGTGGGACTTCCGGATGCTCGCGCAGGTAACCGGCAATGTTGCGGCTCGTGAGCTCCAGCGCGCTCGCCGTCTTGGCGCTGAGCGGGAGGAGCTGCCACGGCCGCGACGGGCCTGATGCCTCGCGGCGGGGGGCCTCCTCAAGTATCACGTGGGCGTTGGTTCCGCCGATTCCGAGCGCGTTGACCGCGGCGCGGCGCGGCGAAGCGGTCCAAGGCAGACATGTGGTGTTTACGTAAAACGGACTGTGTTCGAAATCGATATTCGGATTGGGCTGCTCGAAGTGAAGGCTTGGCGGCAACTGCGCATGCCAGATTGACAACACCGCCTTGATGAAGCCGGCGATGCCCGACGCCATGTCGGGATGACCGATGTTCGCCTTCAACGAGCCGATAGCGCAAAATTGGGTCGCCGCAGTGTGCGCACGATAAGCCTCGTTCAGCGCCGCCATTTCGATCGGATCGCCCATGACCGTCGCCGTGCCATGGGCCTCGACAAACGAAATGGTTTCGGGGTGCACTTCGGCGGCCGCTATCGCGGCGCTGATCGCCTGCCGCTGCCCTTCGACGCTCGGCGCC
This sequence comes from Xanthobacteraceae bacterium, assembly GCA_030038995.1. Classification (GTDB taxonomy): domain Bacteria; phylum Pseudomonadota; class Alphaproteobacteria; order Rhizobiales; family Xanthobacteraceae; genus BOG-931. The sequence goes on along the minus strand of JASHQS010000115.1, from coordinate 78,850 downwards.
GTATAGCCAACCTTGTCGGCGCCGTCGTTGTTAATGGCCGAGCCCTTGACGACGGCATAGATGGTGTCTGCATCGGCGATCGCGTCCGCGAGCCGCTTGAGCGCCACGATGCCCATGCCGCGGCCTGGGACCGTGCCGGTTGCCCGAGCATCAAAGGGACGACAATGGCCGTCGGCGGAGCACACGCCGCCCTCGGCATAGAGATAGCCCTGTTCCTGAGGAATGAGCAGCGCAACGCCGCCCGCCAGCGCCATGTCGCACTCATGCCGCTGCAGGCTCTGGCAGGCGAAATGAACCGCTACCAGCGAAGTCGAGCAACCGGTCTGGACGTTGACGCTCGGGCCTTTGAGGTTGAGCTGATACGACACCCGTGTCGCGAGAAGATCGGCGGAATTGCCGAGCATCGTCTGGAATGCGCCCATCTGCTCGAGAAGGGGGCGATTCGAAAGAAGGTTATGAAGAAAATACGTGTTCATTCCAAGACCGGCGAAGACCGCAATCTTGCCGGGCGAACGCTCGGAATCATAACCGGCGCGCTCGAGGAGCTCCCAGGCCCCTTCAAGGAAAATCCGCTGCTGCGGATCCATCATCTGCGCTTCACGCGCGCTGTAACCGAAAAAATTGGCGTCGAATAAATCGATGCCGTCGATCACTCCGCCGGCGCGGACATACGCCGAATTCGCATAAACCTCCGGCCCAATGCCCGAGGCCTCCAGTTCGGCATCGGAGAAGCACTTGATCGCCTCGCGTCCGTCGCGCAGGAGCTCCCAAAATTGTTCCAGATTGCGTGCGCCCGGAAAGCGGCATGCCATGCCGATGACGGCAATGTCGCCGGAGCGAACCGCCGGCTGGTGCGGCGGTTCGGACCGGGTCTCGACACGCGGCTCCTGATGGATATGACGAGCGAGCGCTTCGATTGTCGGATGGCTGAACAGATCGACCAGCGCGACCGCCGCGCCGAATTGCTCGCGCAGCATGCTGTGGACGCGAACCATTAACAGCGAGTGCCCCCCGAGATCGAAGAAGTTGTCGCGGATGCCGATCTGTTCGATTCCGAGCACCTCCTTCCAGATCTCGACGATTGCGCGCTGTGTCGAGCTGACCGGCGCCACATATTCCGAGCCGAGACCGCGGCGATCCTTGCCGGGTCGCGGCAGCGCGCGTCGATCGACTTTGCCATGCGGCGTGCGCGGCAGCGCTGACAGTTCGATGAACTCCGACGGCACCATTGCGGCCGGTAGCTTTTCCTGCAGAAAGCTCCGCAGCTGAGCGGGCAGGCCGTAGGACGCTTGCGCTCGTGCCGGATCGTTGGCGTAATCGGCGGCAGCGCCGCCGCGAGCAGCGGGCGGGCGAAAATATGGAAGCAGCAGCGGCGGAGCGCCGAGCTGGTGCCGCCAAAACACGACGTCGAAAGCGCCGTCGGCGTCGTGGTCGCACCAGCCAAGCCTCACGTCGTAGCCGAGCCGTTTCCCGAGATCGACCAGGTCCTGCGGGTCGACGCCGTCGCGCTCGACCGCGGTGAGCGACGTCCTCAGTTCGCCGACGATGCAGGACTTTTCACGGCTCAGCAGCAGGCCCCGCAGGTGTCGTTCGAGCGACAGGCGCGCGTTGGGCACATCCGCGAGCGCCAGGCAGTCCGGCCTGGCGTCTGAAAGTTCGGATTCGAGACAAGCGAGCGAAAGCCCGGCGCTGCGCCAGTTGCGCGCAGCCGCGGCGGCCGCAGCGGCCGCTGCTCGTTCCGATTCGACATGCAGCATGACCTGGTAGCGGAAGCGGTTGAGCTCATTGTGATGCCGGCCATGTTTGAGCAGGATCTCGACGTGGCTGATACGGTCGAATTGGGCGGCCAGCGCGTGGAAGAACGCGGGGTCGAGGACCAATTCCTCTTCGCGCTGCACCGCCGCGGCGATGCGTGAGCGCAATTCGTCGGCGCGCAGGGCCGCCGGCGCTTTATGGAACTGCACCGAGCTGTGCAACGCCTCAAGCAATGGCCGGCTGCGAACGTCGCCGAGGAAAATCACGCCGCCTGCGCGCGTCGCTTCGAGCGCGCCGCCAAGCGTGCGGATCAGATAATCAACCGACGGAAAATACTGCACCACGGAGTTGAGAATCACCACGTCAAAGCTGCGGCGCAGGATGCCGCCGAAATCGTCGGCCATGCGGTGAAGGACCGAGACGTTGTTGAGTTCGCGTCCGGGCCGCCGCAGTTCCCGTTCCAGCCGCTCGACGGCAATTGGCGAAAAATCCGTGGCTACATATTCCTCACAGCGAGGAGCCAATCGAAACAGCACCAGGCCGGAGCCGCAGCCGATATCGAGCACCCTGGCAAACGGCGCGACAATCGAGATTTGCCCCACCGTGTCGTCAAGCCACTCGCGCATGTCGTGCCCGGCGAGCGGCTGGCCCGTGTAGCTGCTGTTCCAGCCGCTGATGTCGAAGCGCGGATCCGCCGATTGCGCGTTGGCATAGGTCTCGTCATAGAGGATCTGCCAATGAGCCAGGTGTGCCGCGTCAAGCTCCGCCTTTTCCAGCGGCGTCTCATCAGAACTGTCGCCGGCCACCACGTAACTGACGAGCCGCTTGTTGCCCGGCTTGTCTTCGAACAACATGGTCACGGCGTCGCCTACCAGCGGATGCCGGGCCAAGGTCGCGTCGATCTCGCCAAGCTCGATGCGAAAGCCCCGCAGCTTGACCTGGTCGTCAACTCGACCGGCAAACTCGAGCGCGCCGGTTGTGTCGCGGCGCGCCAGATCACCGGTGCGATACAGCCGCGCTCCGACGCGCCCGGAAAACGGATCCGGCACGAAACGCTCGGCGGTCAATGCAGGCAGACCGAGGTATCCGCGCGTCACACCGACACCGCCAATGTAAACTTCACCGGCTACGCCGGTGGGAACCGGGGCAAGCTCGGCATCGAGCACATGGATTTCAGCATTCGCGATCGGCAATCCGATCGGCGGCGGCGCGAGGTACGGGCCGCGGCATTCGTGCGCGGTGGAGAATACCGTGGCTTCGGTCGGAGCGTAGACATTGAGAGCGCAGCGTCCTGCGGACCAAAAATTGACGCTCTCTGCCGTGCAGGGCTCGCCACCGATGCTGAGAGCGGCAAGATCCGGAAACTGCTCGCGCGGCAACAATTCGAGCAACGACGGCGTCGCCGCGATCGCCGTCACCTTCTGCTCCCGCAGCAGCCGACCAAGCAGCAGCGGCGACAACAGCACGCGACGGTCGACAACAACGAGCGTTGCCCCGGCAGCGAGCGCGAGAAATATTTCCAGCACCGAAGCATCAAAGCTCAACGATGCCTGCTGAAGAACCCGGCTTTCTCTGCTGACCCCGAACAGCCGCGTCGCGGCTTCGACCAGGTTGACCGCACCGCGGTGCTGGACCAGAACCCCCTTGGGACGGCCGGTCGTCCCGGACGTGTAGATCACGTAGGCCAGGTTGTCAGCGCGCGCCTTCCCGGTCGCGGGACCGGCCGGCGTCGGTCCAAGCTGTTCGTCGACGCGCACGACGCGCGCGGTGCCGGGCGGCAGTTTGCCTGCGAGCTCGCCGTCCGTCAGCACGGCCGCCGCGCGGCAATCGTCGAGCATGAACGCGGCGCGCTCACGCGGATAGGCGGGATCGATCGGGACGTATGCGCCGCCCGCTTTGAGCACGGCGAGAACCGCGACGATCATTTCGATCGAAGGCGAGATGTAATGGGCGACGCAAACTTCCGGGCCGACCCCGAGCTCCTGCAAATGGGCCGCAAGCGCGTCGGCGCGCCGATCCAGTTCGCCATAGGTGATCTGTGGTCCGCTGCGGAAGCCCGTTTGTTCGGTGGGAAATCGTACCGCAACCGCGGTCGGGAACCGACGCGCGGCAGCTTCGACCAGCTCATGCAGGCACCGCTCCGTCGACCATGATGCCGCAGTCCGATTGGTGGAGGCGATCGTCTGCCGTTCCTTCGCGGTGAGGAGTGACAGGCAGGCGATCGCACGGTCCGGATGATCGAGGCCATCACAAAGTACCTCGAGCATATGTCCGAAGATCCGGTCGACGGTAGCCGGCGCGAACCGCCCGGCGCGAAAACACGCTCGCACGCCGAGCGATCGCTCCTCGCGCGCAAACTGGAACGAAAGGTCGGGAGCGGTCGATCCCAATGGGCCGTGCAGTTCATCGAGCGCGGCGGCTACGTTGAACAACGGGCAGCGGTCATCCTGGCCGGCGATGCCGAGATCGCGTACGAGGCGATCATAGGGATACCGCTGGCGCGCATAGGCCTCCACCAAGCTTTGCCTTACGTCGAGCAGCAAGTGGCGAAATGTTGTGCCGCCGGTGACGTTATCGACGATGGCCAATGCGTTTGCCGGCGGCTGCGGCCCCTCGGAGGTACGCAGAGCTGGGCTGCCGACGACCACGCGTCCGACCCCGCTGTACCGAAACATGCAGACTTTCAATGCACCGACGAGCGCTGCGTAGACCAATAGCGGCGCATCGTTGGTGACCTGCGATAGTTTGTCGTAGAGATCCGACGCGATGGAATATTCGAGCGTCGCTGTTTCGGCGCCGGCGTCGGCTTCGTTGTCCGGACGAAACGCTCCCTGCGTTTGCCAATCGGTCAGCCGCGCGATCCAATAGTCCTTTTCCGCTTTCAGCTGCGGGTCGAACAAAAGCGGTTTAAGGGGTGCGCTCCCCATCATGGACGCACCATGCCGATATCCGCGTCGATGTCGGCGTCATCCGGCGGATATCCGAAATCAAACGCCGGCTCGCGGCTTTGGCCGGGAACATTCAATATAAGCTCATCCAACGAGCGTCCGTCTGGGTTCTGCAGCCAGCCGCGGGCTATTGCGGCAAGCCGCATTGTCAGCGCGGCGCCAACCTGCGTCCGCAATCGCGCGACTTTGTCCCGGCCACGCGTGAGAACGACACGCACGTCGGCGATGATCGCAGGATCATGCGAGCGCAAAGCTTCCCATGCAGCCTCATCCTCGACATAGGCCGCAGTCGGTCCCCGCGCGGGCCCCCTGCCCGTGAGCAAACGATTCTCTCGGTGCAGGATCGACAGTCCGAAGCTGCGGTGGCTGCGTGACTGATCTCTGACATCGCTCGCACGCGTGATCAGTTCCGAAAATCGCATGGTTGGGGCGGCGACGACGTAAAGCGGGAGCAGTTCCAGCCCCTCGCCGTCATAGCTGAGCAGCAGGCTCTGCCAGCTTCCATTCAGGCAAGCGTCGATGAGCGCCAGGACTGCCACCATGGTATCCAGGCTGGCGGCGGTTTCGCCGATCTCGGCGGTCGCTTCGGCCTGTTCGCGCGCCGCCAAGATGGCGGCCGACGCGGCGGCGGCAACGCCTCGCAAGGCGCCGCGCCAATAATGCTCGGCCGCGACGTATTGCGCGCCCGACAGCGGCGGTGCCTCCAACGGACCGACTTGGTCAGCGTCGAAGTTACTCAGACGCGCGAGATCGCGCGCTCGCGCCGCCGATAGCTGGACCGGTCCGTCGTCGCGCCGCAGCAACTTCTCCTTGACTGCCGCGTTAAAGCTGCGCATGAAAGCATGGACCTGCTCGCGCCTCATCCCTTTGCGCTGCAGGTAGAACGTGCTCCAAAATTCGAACCCCGCCTGCGGCTGCCAGATCGAGTTTTCAACCGACAGAAACATTCGATCGATGTGTTCGCACGCCTCGCTCACGTTCATCGTGCGATGGGACCAGTTGAAGCCCTCGCCGCGCAGTCCATGTGCCAGGCGCTGGCGGTAAACCGGAGTGATCGGGTCGCAATACCAAAGCTGGGCCCGAAAGTAGGAAGGCGCGGCGGTTTCGAGAAGGTCTATGCTCTCCCGTACCGTGGCTTCGGTTTCGCCGGGGAATCCCACGATCAGCGAGGCGTAGCAGTCGATCCCGGCTGCTTCTAATCGCGGAATGAATTTGCTGTAGTGGGCGCGGCGCGCCGTCTTCTTCATCAGGCGCAGTATCTCATCGCTCCCCGACTCAACGCCCAGGATCACTCCTTCGCAGCCGGCGGCGGCCATGAGGTCGACCGTCTCCTCATCAGCATGGTCACAACGGAAAAAGCTGTTCCACCGGAAGCCGTAACGCTCGCGGATCATCATTCGCAACAGCTCTTTGAATCGCTTTTTTGGTACGTTGAAAGTGTCGTCAACGATGGTAAGCGTCGTCACGCCGCCTATCGCGGCGATCGCGTCCAGCTCCTTTTGCACGTCCGCGATGCTCAAAAAGGTGTAGTCCCCGGCGCGCTCGGGAAACCCGCAAAACGCGCAGCAGAACGGGCACGATTTGGCAGTGCGCGTGGTGACGAACTGGCCAAAAGACTGGCGCGGGATCAGCCCGTAGTCCACCAGGTTGTCGGCAAGCGCGTTGTCTTCGGTCGAGCTTGCCGTGAATATGAAGTGTTGATCCTTGCGGAAGGCGAGATTATCGATGGACTCGAGCGAGCCGCTCGATTTCAGCGCGGCCATCACCTCGCCAAGCGCGCGCTCGCCCTCGGCTGAAATCACATAGATGTCCGCCCCGATATAGCAAAGCTGGTCCTCGAGAGCCGCTTTATCGAGCACCTTCGCTTGTCCGGCGATATACGGTCCGCCGATGATGATCGCCACTTCGCGCCGGTGCGCGCGAACGAACGTCACCAGCTCCCGCAGAGGCTGCGGCTCGGTGTAGAGCGTTGAGGTCAGCGCGACCGCCTTCAGGTCGGGCGCCATCAACTTCTCGCGAAAGGCTTCACGTTCGAGGTGCGGCAGATTGACGTAATCGAAGCTGTGGCCGCGGCGATGAAGACTTGTCCCCAGTACAAGTATGACCGGCCAAATAAAGTCGGCGTTATGCAGGTGCTCCTTTGGCCGGAAGTGATTTATGACATCGAGGGCGCGCAATGGGCGCCCGCCATGCCAGACGAAGCTGAGCGCAAGGTCCCGGTACGCGCCGGTGTCGGTACCCATCCGGCGTACACGCTGCTCGTTCCGACCAAAGTCGAGATCGTAAAACCCGACGATCAGGCAGTCGGCCATGATACGCGCCTAAAAATCGAACGTCTGCTGTGCGAAAGTGCTGACGGCGTCCGGTGCGTCCGCGCTGCCGGCGCGTACCAACTGGTCGATGGAAACTTCGGGATTCCGGTCGATTGCCTCCAGCAAACCGACCAACCGGCCGGCAATGCGATCGAGCGTATCGGCCGTGCAGCGGCCGCCCAGGCGCAGAGCCTGCCGCCGTCCCGCAGCGGGCAATGCGAGCCTGATCAGCACGTCGGCGAAGTGGGCGCCATTGCTCCAAGCCGTGCCGCCATCGTCCTCGTCGTAGCCAAAGGAACAGCGCAAACGCGGAGCCGCGGCCCGAAATGGCAGAAGACTGGAGCCACCGGCAAGAATGTCGAAGGCATGCAAGCGATGTTGTTGCGCATCGCGCACCTGCTCATGCACCTGCGCCAGCCATTCAATGAAGGAAATTTCGGCCGCGGGAGCGAGCACGACCGGGAACGGTTCGGCGCCGGTTAAGACGATGAATACCGGCTCGAGCTCGTTGAGTTGCCAGAGCAGCAGCGCATAGGCCGCCAGCACGGCATCGAAATGAGTCGCCGGCGTAAAGGGTCCGCGCGTCGCGGGCGGCAGCGGGACATTCACCGTGCAGAAGGCCTCCCCGGCAGCCTCGATGCTGTTATCGAGCGATTCACCGTTCGCGCCAAGATCAATCCTGCTGCAGGCGGCGACCCAGTAAGCCTCGGCTGCCGCTCTCGATGAGCCCGAGTAGATGGCAAGAGGCGTCGCCGGGTGTCCGGCGCCGTCGAACCGCGCCGACGCCTCGAGGTTCGCGACCAGCTTTGCATGGACGTGCTCGTCGGTCGGGCCGACAATCTTTTCGCGCACGAGTTCATTGAACGAGCACAAGTAGCCCTTGATGCGGTCAAGCGGCATGCCCTGCCGCTGCAGATAGAACAGCGACCATTGAAAGAACCCGTATTGCGGAAGAAAAATCGACTCATCGACGGTAAGGAAAATCCGGTCCACCAGATCGCAAGCGGTATTTGCGTCCATGGTCTTGTGCGACCATTTGAACGACGAGCCTTTGATCTCGTACTCGTCGCGTTTCTTCCAAACCGGCGTGAGCGGATTCGCGTACCACGGCTGGGCGGAAAACGTTTCCGGGCGGGTCTGGCGAATAAGATCGACCGTTTCCTCGACCGTGTTTATCGTTTCACCCGGAAACCCGACGAACACGTTGGCATGCGCGAGGATGCCTTCGTCCTTGAGCCGCGGGATCGCCCACAGGTAATCGCCGCGCCGCGCCGTCTTGTTCATCGCCTTGAGCATGCGGTCGCTTCCCGATTCAACGCCGAGGAAGACGCCTTCGCATCCCGATTTGGCCATCAGCGAAATGATTTCGTCGTCGCAATGATCGCTGCGCAGCGTGCAATTCCATTTAAAATCACGGCAATACTCGTTGCGAATCATCATTTCGAGAATCGCCTTGAACCGCTTTTTGGGAACGTTGAACGTATCGTCGATGAACGTCACGGTGCTTACCGAGCCGAGCGCGCGGATTGCGTTGAGCTCGCGCTCCACGGCGTCAACCGGGGCGTAGGTATAATCACCGGCTTGTTGAGGAAAATTGCAGAACGAGCAGGCGAAGGGACAGGATTTGGCTGTGCGGGTAGAGACGAACTGCCCGACGGCGTCGCGGACAAACAGCGAGTAATCGACCATGTTGTCGACCAGCGAGTTTCGCTCCACGCTCGCCTTGGTGAAGACGTAACGATCGCCGTCCCGATAGGCGAGGTTGTCGGTCTTGCTGATATCTCCGCCTGATTTGAGCGTCTGCACAAGCGCTGCGAGGGCCTGCTCGCCCTCCGGACTGATGATATAGAAGTCGGCGCCGATGGCGCGAAGCTGTCGCTCCACTTCGACGCGATCCCCGCTCTTGGCGAGATTCGCAATATAAGGCCCGCCCACTACGATTTTCGTTTTTTCCGTGTTCGCGCGCACGAAGGCCATGATCTCCTGGATCGGCCAGGGTACGACATACAGGGTGGTGGTGATGGCAACGAGGAGGACGCGGTCGCCGGCCAACTTCGCCGCTAGTTCGTTTTTTTCGAATTGGAAGGCATTGACGAAATCGAATGTGATGTTGCGCCGTGACAGGAACGTGCCCAGATAGGTGATGGTCGGCCAAATGAAATCCGCATTGTGAAACGGCGTACGGCGCCTGCCGCCGCCGCGAAAGTACAAATGGCTGAGCAGGTCCATCGCCTGATACGGCTGCCCCTCGTATTCCACGAACGACAAGTTGAGATCGCGATAGGCGCCGCCCCCCTCGCCGAGCCCTCTCACCATCTCCAAATAATCGGAGAATTTTTGACTGTTCATCCCGATAAGCAGGCAGTCGGTCATCGAAGCATTCCAACTACTGAGCGTCGCGGAGATCGTTCAGAACGTGAAGGTCTCTCGGATGCGCTCCGTTGCCGGGACTCGCAGCCGTTGGGCAGCGATCGGCTGTTCCGCCACAAGCGGAATTTCCATCAGCGCCTGATCGGGGTCGCGGACGACCGATTCCAGCAGGATACGGTACAGCTCGATCATCTCGCAGATCGTGTCATGCTCGAAAAGCTCGCTTGAATATTCGATGTCGCCGACCAGTCCGGAGTCGGTATCGATCATGGCCAGCACGAAATCGAACTTGGCGGTCCGGTTGTGAACCGGCCATGGCGTGATCGTGAACCCCGGCGGCGCAACGATCGGCGTTGGCCCGTTCTGTAGCGAAAACGCGGCGCGGAACAGCGGATTGTGCGTTGCCATACGGTTTGGCCGCAGGATCTCGACCAGCCGCTCGAACGGTACATCCTGGTGATCGTATGCCTCGATGGTCACGCGGCGGATTCGGGCCAGTAATTCACGGAAGCTGGGCGCGCCCGACAGATCCGTCCTGAGCACAAGCGAGTTGACGAAAAATCCAATCAGGCCTTCGATCTCGGCGCGATTGCGGTTTGCGACCGGCGAACTGATGACGACGTCCTCTTGGGCCGTGTAGCGATGAAAGAGCGTCTTCAACCCGGCGAGAAGGGTCATGAACAGCGTCACATCTGCCTCGCGGCTTAACAGCTTGAGGTCCCTGGTGAGACGCTCCAACAGACGGAACGATTCGATCGCGCCGCGGTAAGTGGGCAGCTTCGGCCGTTCGGAATTGGTCGGCAACAGCAGATCCGGCAGGTCAGCGAGTTGCCGGCGCCAGTAGTCGAACTGCTGCGCGAACCGATGCTCTTCGAGCCAACGTCGCTGCCAGATGGCAAAATCAGCGTACTGCAGCGGCAATGCGGGAAGCGGGGAAGGATCACCGTGCACGAATGCGGCATAGAGGCGGGAAAGCTCGCTCAGCAACACCCCGACGGACCATCCGTCAAAGATTATATGGTGGATGTTGAGCAGGAGAACGAATTCGTCATCCGCCAGCGCGATCAGTTGCGCGCGCAGGAGCGGAGGGTGCTCCAGATCGAAAGGCCGGCGCGCATCAGCCTCCACGATGCGTTCGGCCTCCACCAGTTGCTGCACGCGCGCCATCTGCCGCAGGTCGACCCGGCCGATTGCAAACGGCAGCTCCGCAAGGACGATCTGCGCCGGCTCGCCGTCGACGACGCGAAATGCGGTACGCAGAACCTCGTGCCGGCGAATGACTTCATTGAAGCAGGCGGCCAGAACGTCGGCGTCAAGCGGTCCATGCAGACGGACCGGCACCGCGCCATTGTACACTGCAGCTGTTTCCGGCGGCAGAACCTGTTGCAGAAACCACAGGCGTTGCTGCGAGAACGACAGCGGCAACACGCTGGGCCGCGCAGTGACCCGGGCCAGCGACGCAGACCGATCACTCCCACCAGCCTGCTCGGCGACAATCGCGGCTGCAAGACCGGCGATCGTCGGTGCGTTAAACATCGTCTCGAGCGGAAGACCGACGCCGCATGCCTTCACGATCTTCGACATGACCCGCGTGACTTGCAGCGATCGCCCGCCAAGATCGAAAAAATTATCGTCGCGTCCGATCCGTTCGACGCCGAGGATTTCCTTCCAGATATCCGCCAGCGCGCGCTCGATTTCGCCTCGCGGCTCGACCGCTTCGCCTTGGGCGTCGCCTGGTGCCGCCGTGTCGCTCGCGCGGGAGGACGTGGGGAGCGCGTTGCGGTCGAGCTTGCCGTTCGCGTTGAGCGGAAAGCGCTCCACGGCGACGAACGCTGAAGGAAGCATATAGACCGGCAAGACGCGGGAAAGATAGTCGCGCAATTGGCGCGCTGGCGGCAGCGATCCGTTCGGCACGGCATAGGCAATCAGCCGCCGCTGCCCCGTTTCATCCGGCTTGATCTCGACGGCCACTTCTTTGAGCGCTGGATGCCGGGCCAGTTCCGCTTCGATCTCGCCGAGTTCGATGCGCAGGCCGTCGACCTTGGCTTGCCGGTCGCTGCGGCCGCAAAAGTCGAGCGTGCCGTCCGCCCGCCAGCGGGCAAGGTCGCCGGTGCGATAGAGACGCGCGCCCGGTTGATCCGCGAACGGATCCGGCACGAAACGCTCGGCGGTATAGCCCGGCTGGCCGTGGTACCCGCGCGCCACAGGGCTGCCACCGATGTAGAGTTGTCCGATCGTACCAACGGCCACCGGCCGCATGTCGCCGTCCAAAACATACGCACGAGTGTTTGTGATCGGTTTGCCGATTGGCGGCGCTCCGACCTGTCCCGGGCAGGGCGCACAAATGCAATCGATCGTCGCCTCGGTCGGTCCGTAGCAGTTGAGTAGCAGGCGTCCCGGCCCCCACTGGTCGGCGAGATCGGCCGGGCACCGGTCAGCTCCGATGTTAATGGCGCGGACGCCGCTGCAGTCGTTTGGCTCGACCAGGGCGAGGACCGCCGGAGTAACGGCGCCGATCACGTCGACGGCTTGCTCGCGCAGGAACTTTCCCAACGCTCCGCCCGATGCCCGGGCCTCCTGCGGTGCGATGCACAGCACCGCGCCGCGCGTCAGTGCGAGGAAAATTTCAAACACCGAGGCATCGAAACCGAATGAACAAATCTGACTTACGCGGCTGTGCCGGTCTATGCGGTCGCGGTCGCCGAAATAATGGATGGCGTTGGACAAGCTGCCGTGCGTGACCAGCACTCCCCGCGGTTCTCCTGTCGATCCGGAGGTGTAGATCAGATAAGCGAGCTGGTCGGAATGAACGACGGGACTCGCCATATCATGCAAATCGGGAATTTCCGGATCGCCCGGCGTTTCGACAGGCAGAACCGCCGCGTCACCGGCAGCGATTTGATCGAGAGTGCCGTCATCCGTGACGATCACCCTCGGTCTGGCATCGGCAATGATCCGTTGGATGCGGGCAGTCGGATAACGCGGATCGAGCGGTACGAAGGCGCCGCCGGCCTTGAGCGTTGCCAGGATGGCGATCACCATCGCGGCAGGCCGCTCGAGGCGGAGTGCAACCCTTTGCTCGGGCGCGACGCCGCATTTGAGCAAACGCCGGGCCAGCGCGGCAGCCCGGCGGTTCAATTCGTGATAGGTCGTCGGCTGCTCCCCGGCGAGAGCGAGAGCCTCGGGCCGTCGCGCCGCCTCGCGCTCGAACCGGCTGATGACCGAACCTGCGCGCACGCGGCCGGCGGTCGCGTTCCACTCAGCCAATCTGGCCAGCCGGTCCCCCGGCGCGGCATCGATATTCCGCAGCGTCTTCGCGTGGTCGCGCAGGCCGTGGGCCAGCACCCGTGCCACGCCATGCAAGAACGACAGCAACGCGCTGCGTGCAAAACGCCGCTGCGGCGCAATACGGAAGTGTACGCGCACCGGGTCGACGACGGCCTCGATAGTAACGGCTGGCGTCTCGCTGAGCTGACCCGAGAATCCCGCCAGGCTAACCGCAATCATCTCCACGGCGCTGCTGCGGGCAAAAAAATCCTTGAAAAAAGCAGAGCAAGAGAAATCCTGAATCGCGAATGCATCCAATAATGATTGGCGAACCGCGACCAGCAGTTCGGAGAAGCAAAGATCGGCGCTGACACGCTGTATTATGGGAAGAAGATTGGCCGGCGGGGCGAGCCCGTTTTGCAGCCGCGGTGGGCTGCCGACGGCAACGACGCATGCTTCCGACTGCAGAGCAAGCGTCACCTGGGTCGCCGCGATCACGGCGGCATGGTTGAGCAAAGCTGCGCCGTTAGTGAGACGATGCAATAACGTCGCCACGGCGGGATCAAGGTCGACCTCGATCGCCTCGGCCGCCTCGCCCGCCGCTGCGGGCCAGAACGGCAGCGGAACCAGGTCCACAGATCCGATTTGCCTGAGCCAGTAATCGTGCGGTTCGAGCGGCTTATTCATCCGTACCCCTTGTCAGAAGAAGGTCTCGACCGGCCTCGTCCAATATGCCTCAGAGTTCGCGCTCGTGCAACCAACGCGCGTCTTTGAGTACAACGTTTGGTGTCAATCTCGCCGACTCACCGAAAACGGCGCGAGCTTGGCAGGTGGCGGCATCCAGCGCGTGGGCGCGGCGACGGCGATCGGCAACCGCGTGACGCGCGACGCGCGGCCCGCAGCTTGCACGAGCGAGGAATTGGCCGCCGCTCACAAGAACACCACGCTGTCCGCCGCGTGCGGATTTCACGGCATCACCAATCCAAATCCGAGCGCCGGCAGTCCCCAATGTTCCGCCTCGTTCGGCGGCGGCGGAAGCGGCGGCGCGCTCAGATCGATGATTTCGCGCGTATGAAATTTTCCGGCGATCTCCTGCCACAAGATTCCGACATCGAAACCTCGGCCCCAGGTGTCGGGAAACATCAAAATATCGTGGAAGACGATGAGCCCACCCGGCGCCACGAACTCCCGATACATGTCGAAGTCGGATTTCGCCCCCGCGTAAGAATGGTCGCCATCAATCAATAACAAGTCGACTCTGCGGCCCGCGAGAAGTTTCGCAAGATCGCGCTTGGTGCTATGGTGAAACGAACGATCCCTGATGAATTCGAGTCTTTGTTCCGCGGCGACGAAGCTCGCGAACAGCTGGCACTCTTGGTCGTCCGCCCCCTCGCCGTAGCGATCACCGGGGAAATCGATGCTGACGATAAGCGCATCGGCGGCGGCGAGCTGGCACAGGCAATAGAGCGTACCGCCGCCAGCGGTGCCGATTTCCACGATGGTGCGGGGCCGCCGTGTGGCCACTTCGCCGAGAAACGCGCCTAGCTCGACGGGATTTTGCACCGCCGGAAACACCGTGAAGGCCTTTTCCAGCAGCTGATCCAGCCGCATCTCGGCATTGGCGTCGCACCAGCCGCGGGCGGCAAGCGTCGCGCTGAGCGCGCCCGACAGCGATGGAGGGGAACCGCCCTGCTTGATCCAGAGGCGGATGAGCTCGACCTCGCCTCGGTCGAGTTCCAGGAAGCCGGGCAGCCAGGAATGATAAAGCACATGCTCGGCGCCGAATGCCGGCGGGGGCTCCCCGACCCTGCGGACACGCCGATAAAACGCGAGCGCGTCGCCGCGTCTTTCGAAATAGTGCGCCAAATGCGCGGTTTTCGCCAAACGCAACCGCACCGGAGTGTCGCGCTGGGCCACTGTCATCTCAATTGCGTTTCGGCACGGGGAAGATCGCATCGGACTGCAATGGCGAACTGAGAATTCGGCGCACCATCTCAACCGCTTGAGATCGGTCGAACCGCAGATAGCCGCCAACCTTGCGCAGCGTCGCGTCGCCGAAATGAAAGCGCTCGTAAAGGTCTTGTCGCGCGCCCCACGTGCTGCCAGCCACCTCCCACGCGAGGCGAAACAGCGCTATGTTCTCCTTGGCATCGGTGCTGTCGCCGCGGAAGTGCTGTTCCGCGAGATCGCCCAACAAGTCGAGCGTCCGCTCCTGCGTGGTCGAGACGTGACGGCTGCCGCCCAGATCAAGAAGGTGGCTGATCATCCGCGGATACAGTTGCGCCGCCCATATCCCCGCGACTTCCGTGGTGCGCGGATTCGGATAAAAGATCTGACTGCGTTCCTCAAATACCGCATCCTCCACCGCCGCTACGGCGAATGCCTCGAGCGTGCGTAACCAGCATACCATCTCTCCCAGCCGCTCCTGGACATTGATGAACTGGTTGACGCGGGAGGATTCTGCGATCAGATGCGCCAAGCCCAATACAAACCGGGTCTTGGCAATCGAGCGGATTAGCACGTGATGCTGCAGCACTGACATCACGTAATCAAAACCGGGCAGTGCCGCCGAAAGCGGCACGAACATGTACACCGAGCTCCACGGGATGAGGCAGTCGTCGAAGATCGCGACGCAGTCCATTTCGTCCAGGCGCGCTGCCAGCCGCGAATCCGTGTGGTTGACGTCGTGCTTGTCACGGCAGATCCAGCGCAACCCTGGTGCCGCAACCGGCGTCACGAACCCGCACAAGTACGGGATGTCGTTGTGTCGACAAGCGGCGCCCCCAGGGAGATCGAAGTTCATGTTGGCGAAAGGTGCCAGCGTGGCAAGCGCGCGCGCTCCTCGGATGACGAGGCCGTCATCAGTCTCCCGCACGACAATGCAGGCCGGCGCCGGCTCGTGCGGGGGCGCCGGCAGCACCTTGAACGGCTCGGCAAACGTATGGGTGTAACAGAGATCCCGGCTGCGTGCTTCGAGGTAGATGTTGCGGGCGCGCTCGCCCAGCTGCGGATCGACGTCCGAGAGCAGCACGGACACGCTGCCGAGCGTCGACAGAAAGCTGTTCATGTAATCGGGGCTGCGGCCCATGAACCCGCATGTCACTTCCGCCCAAAGGCCGTACGCGACCGCGCGCTGGCGCAAGGCGTCCTTGGTGCGCGCCTCTTTGAAGGCCATGCCGACCCGTTCGCCATCGGCGGTACAATAGGTCATGCTGTCGAGGTTTTCAGCGCTCGTTTGAAAATCGTAAAACTGTGCAACTACTTTAGCCGTGTTGCGCAAACCCGGCTCGTCTGCCACCGATCCGACGGGGCGGCCGTCATAGATGATGAGCCGATCATCCTTGAGCGAGTCGAGATATTGCGCCCCATTGCGAACGCCCATGACTGCTGCCTCAGACTAGTCGACCCGCTCCACGGTCCCGGAGCTGCCATCCACGGTAATCCATTCGCCCGTGCGCAAAGACGTGGTCGCATGCCCCACACCGACGACGCAGGGGAGGCCGATCTCGCGTGCAACCATGCACGCGTGGGCCAGGTGATTGCCAGTATCAACCACGGCGGCGCTCGCTTGAACGGCCAACGGCACCCAGGCCGGCACTAAAAGCGGTGCGACGAGAACCTCGCCTTGACGCAGCTCGGCCAATTCGGCGGCCTCATGAATGATTCGCACCGCACCACTGGCGCGGCCCGGACTAGCGGGCAAGCCTTTCATCAATCCCGCCGAGCGCGGGGCTTCCCGCAGCACTTCGGCGATGGCCAGGGCGCGTTGGAACGAAGCCGGCAGGCTGCCCAGTTGTAGCGGCGGCGCGAGGCGGCGTTGGCGGCGGTGCAGTGTGCGCCGCTCCCGCACGGCGGCACGCAAATCAGGAGAATGCCCATCCAAGCAGGCCTCCAATTCCGCCCGATCGAGGAAAAAGACGTCCTCCACATGCTCCAGGCTTCCCGTGTCGACGCATATAGCGCCGAGCGCAAGCAGCGCGCGGCGCATGAGCGGCCAACAGCGGGTGGCTTCCCGAGCACAGCGGCTGCGGTTCTTGGCCAAACGGGATGCCCGATCGAGCAGCCGTACGAAGCGCTTGCGCGCGGGCTCGTTCGCCGCCAACGTCTCGAAAATCCTGCCGGCCGCGCGGTCCCGTTCCGCCGCTGCGGCCTCGATCCGCGCCGCCCGCATGCCGGAATCATGCGGCAGATTCAACTCTTGCGCCGTCGGCTCCGCCCAATCGAGCGTCAGTGCCATGCTCGGTTCCGGCGCGGGCGGCGATAGACCGCACAGCAACCGCTGTGCCATAGCCCCAAACTCCGGCGGCAGATGACGCCGACAATGTTCAACGAGAAGAAGCTCGGCGTTCCAAGCGGCGCTACAAATACCGGATAACAGGCCGAAGCCCTGCGCGACGTGTTGGACCAGGCGATCGAGCTGCAGCAGCTGCTGCTTGCCATCAAGCTGCGGCAATCGCTCGGCAAGCCCCTGCAACCATGCTTGGACGGTTGCCCCATTGTGACGGTCCCACTCCTGCAGACACAGTCGTGCTGCGGGATCGCTCAACGCCCCCATGAACACGATCGTTCCGCGCCGCGGATGGCGTGCAAGATGCGCAGCGATCCGGACCATCATGAGAACGATTCCGGACAGCTTGTGCGGCACGGAATTGACGTTGGCAAAATACCAACCGTGAACCCGTACGCTCGGCGGCTGCGGCATCGATAAGCCGGTCCAGCGACGACGAAACGCGGAGGCACCACGTTCAAGTGCGGGTAGCAACCAGCTCGCCATCAACGGCGTCACCGGCGCTCCCAGCCATTCGCCGAGACGGACATTACGCAACCACGCTCCGGGGAGCGGCGCCCGCCACACCGTCTCGGGCCTGCGATCGGGCAATGGCCGGGTCTGCAATAGATAAAGCCGATCTCCCTCGAATGCCCATTCCACCTGTTGGGGAGCCGCCAGCCGCTTCGTCACATCGGCTACCAGGGCGGCGACGGCGCTCGCTTCTGCTGCGGTCAGCACGCCACGGCTGCGAAGGCACGCGCATGTTTCGCCGACGATCCAGTCCTCACCATCGCATGCACCCGCGAGCAGAGGCGCGGCAACCCCACGCACCGCGCTGATGACAATGCCATCGGCATCGCTGAGCGGATCGTGGCTGCAAGCGGCGCCGGCGACTCGCGCTGCAAGTTGGCGCTGGATCAGCAGCGCGAGCTGCGGCTCGGCGCTGGACTCCCGCTCCGAGCGGTACTTGCGCAACCCGGGACACGTAATCGCCGCCCAGCAAAGACGCACGGCACGATGCAGATCCTCCCGACCGCTCACGTCGAGGATTGTGCGGTATAAACCGGCGAAAGATGCATCCGTCGCGTCTTCATGAACTGCCGACGAGCGGACGGCCCAACGGCCGCCGGAAGCGTCATCGAGCGCAGCAACAACAGCATCGGGAAGAGCGGCGCGCGCAAATGCTTCGGAAGGGCTGTCGGACGACAGATTATTGCCGCTATAGAAGCGCCTGCCGGCCTCGACCGTACATACAAACCCATCCGGCACCCGAAAACCCTCGCGCATCATTTGCGCAAGCCGCGCCGCCTTCAGCCCGACACGTGCTGCATCCATGCTTCGGACGCTATTGAGCGGCAGCACATAAAGCTCGGCGCTGTGTGATACGGCCGGTGAAGTTGAATTGTGGAAATTCGTGCCCTGCTTGCCGCACTCGGTCAGGGATTCTCGCCGGCTATGCACGCGCCACCCCACAGACCGGATGAATTCCTTGTGCCATGCAATGGTAAATGGTAGAAAAGCCAGCCGCAAGCTCATCCTGCTCTTACCTGATCTTTCTACATGAGGCATTGGTCGGAGAAACTAAAGTCATCCGCCGCCGCCGCCGGGAGAGGACAATGATCGATGACGCTCAGCAAGACGAACGGCGATACCGCGTCGTAGTCAATCACGAGGAGCAATATTCGATCTGGTTGGAAGATCGCGAAATCCCCGCCGGTTGGAAAGAGGTCGGCGTGAGCGGGATGAAAGCAGAGTGCTTGGCCTATATTGAGGAGGTATGGAACGACATGCGGCCACGCACCCTGCGCGAGGCCATGGCGGCCGATCATCCGCAGGCAAGCGAGCGAGGATGACCGCGGCCGCCAAGTGCCGTGTCGGAGCGGCTGACCCTGCCATTGCGGCCACCTCGATGTTTTGGCGACATTGTCCGCGCGGATGACGCTGCAAAGCGACGATCAATCGAGCGTCGAGGAGGGCGAGACGCGCCGTTGGCTGGTGCGGCCGCAACGGGTCGTTGATCCAAGTGTCCGCCTTTTTCTGTTGCCGCACGCCGGCGGCAGCGCCAGCACGTTTCGAGCCTGGAACGGCGAATTTCCCAGCTACGTCGAACTTTGCGCGGTGCAGCTGCCGGGCCGGGAGGGTCGATTTAAAGAGCCGCCGATCCGCAGCATGCGTGAGCTCGTCTCTGCCGTAAGCGAGGCGATCGTCCCGCTGCTCGATCGGCCATTCGTCTTGTTCGGCCACAGCATGGGCGCGATCGTGGCGTTCGAACTCGTGCGCCATCTCATTGCGACGTCGAGCCCGGCCCCGCTTGATCTGATCGTCAGCGGTCATGCGGCACCGGGAGCCTTTTGCCACCGTGCCCGGCCGCTCCATCGCTTGCCCGACAAGGAGCTGATCGAGACAATTCGCCAATTCGGCGGCACCCTTCAGGTCGTCCTCGACGATCGGGAACTCATGGAAATCCAGGTGCCTGTGATACGGGCCGATTTTGAAGCATATGAAACATGGATGCCGAAGGTCGACCCGGCGATAGAGTGTCCGATACTGGCTGTGAGCGGCGAGGGTGACGCGTCTGTCAGTACTGAAGCGCTAGAGGCATGGCAAGAAGTCACGACTGGCCGCTGCGACTGCCGCCACTTGCCGGGCGCCCACTTTTATACGAAGGCCGGCCAGGCTCTGCTGTTCAGGCTGATCGCGGCGCGGCTTGCCTCGGCGCTCGGGCGCGAACCGGATTCCGGCGGCGGGTTCACATCCGTCCCCTAGCGAAAATCCGGATGGTTGTCGCAGCCACACGGCGGAAGCCGCTTGGTGCGGTCACGGCGGACCGGCCTGGTACCGACCCGGCGCAATGATATCGTTAGGGTCTATCGCGTGCTTCAACGTTTGCAGCAGCCGATTGTACGCCGGCTCCCAGCGCTGCAGCGCATGCATCGATCCGGGGCCGAGCCGGGTCGGGTAATAGCCGCAATCCATGAGGCGCTCACTCAATTCCTCATGGCAGGCCATGACCGCTTCGTCCTCGCCGCTGACTTGACGGTCGTACGCGCATGCGATGTGGAACTGAAGCGCGCGTTCGCGCACCGGTAAGATGCCGATGCTGGGCTCGAAATTGTGACGCAGAATGGTCTCGGTCGCGATCGCTGCAGCACGCGCGGCATCGCGGCCGCGGAACGGCGTCGTCGCAGTCCAAAACTTGAACCCGCATCCGTCGCGATCGAGATCGACCCATCGAGGGCCGCCCGGCGGCGTTCGCATGCGCCAGTAGCCCGCCGGCAACCCCGTCGAGCCGATCGCGCCGGTGAAGCCCGCTACCACGCTGCGCACTTCGCTGTGTCGGGATGCGGGGAACGTCTGGTCGAGGTTCGATGGCTGTTTGTCGACAAAGGCATGCCATTGCGCGTTGTTGCGCAGGACTTGCATTAAGCGCTGCTTCTGCGCAGCGACTTCATCATGTGTCCCGTACAATGCCAACGACCCGTTCCAAAGACCAAAGCGGTGCTGCTTGCCGAGCTGCAAGGCAATCTCGGTCGCCAGCGGGACGGCGCCGCCGGTCAATTCCCAGGGATATTTCGTCACTTTTTGCAGAGCCTGGTAAATGTTGCCAAAGAACGGGCCGCATCTGAGAAGCCGGTCGAGGCGGAGCGGACGGAGTTCGTCGACGAGCCTCTCGAACGCGTCCGGGCGGTCCACCGTGAAGAACGCCACCTCGGCGTGCTCGGGCGCGCGCATCAACCAGATAGTGGCTCTCGTGATGATGCCGAAACTCGATTGGGAGAACAGACCGGTCAGACACGGACCCAGCCCCCAGGCGTCGAGGGCGCGCGTGGCCGAGTCTGCAAAGGCGCCATAGCCGGTGTGAATGCACTCCCCGGTCGGAAGGATCACCTCGTAGTCGGCCGCCTGCGCGGCGTGATCGCAATACGTCGTGACGCCATGACCGCGCTCGAGCAGATTGCCGATCAGGCTGCAGGCCGCGCTCGACGACGTGGCATCGAGCCATAGGCGGCCGCCAGTCTCGCGCTGCAGGTACTCGTGAAGCTGCTGCTGGGTTACGCCCGGCTCGACCACGACATAGGCGAGTTCCTCATCGAGTTCGACGATCCTGTCGAGCCGTCCGAGATCGAGAATGACGGTCCCGTCAAAACAGGGAACGCGGGATCCGAACCCCCAATTCTTGCCCGTGCTGATCGGGTAGAGCGCAACTCCATGAAGGTTCGCCACCCGCACGCACGCGCGCACCTCGTCGCGTGTCCCGGGCCGCACGATTGCCAACACGCGCTGATGCGTTGGATAGGTCGCGGTCTGCGCCGCGGCCAATGCGGCCGCTTCGGTCAAGACCTGCGCAGGCCCGAGGAGCGCCGACCACTGCTCCAACGCCGCGGCCAGGCCGGACGAGCGCGGAGCCGATATTGGCGCGAGTTCTACCGGCGCTGCATCGCCCTGTTGCGCCGAACCGCATCCGCGGTCATCCGATGTTGGCCGCGCGGACTGAACACGATCCATTCGGAATTTTCCTCGAAAACCGGCAGGTGTCCCGGCTCCATGTAGAAGCAGTCACCCGCTTGGATGATCTCTTCCCGATCGCGATACTTCACGCGTACGCGCCCGCGCAGCAGATAACCCCAGTGCGCGCACTGACAGAGGTCATCCGGGAGGCCGCGGAACAGGGGCGCCAGATCCAGGTTTGCTGGAAGCATCTCGTACGAGACATCGAAATCTCCCAACGCCGCCTCACGTGTGACGATGCCGAGTTCGGCGAAGACGACCGGCAGGTCCTTCAGCGCATAACGCATCGCCAGCCTATGCAATCATTCCGGCGGTCTGCCGGTCGAAAGCGCCGTGCGCCTCGAACGAATGTCCAAGTTTCTGCGCGATCAGCTCGACCACGATCTCTGCAATGTCCTTGGCCGAGCGAGTGGACGTCGGATATAGCCCCGGGAAGGAATTGACGTCTACCACGAAATTCCGCCCGCCCCTCGATTTGACGATGTCGACGCCGAGCAGATCAAGCTTGGTGGCGCGATAAACGTCGATGGCTATTTGCGCCTGTTCCGGCGATGGCGTCTTATCGACCATTCCGCCGCCGCGGCGGCCGCGGTCAAATACTTTCCATCCTGCGAACTTGGACCGTTCCTTGCCGTAGCTCGAAACTATGTTTCCGCCCACCACGTTGATGCCGATGAAATCCTCCGGCGTGCTCTCGATGTACTCTTCGATGAAATGAACATCGGCTTCCGAGTAATCCACTATGTCGACCAGCTGATCATAGCTGGTGATCATCGTTATTCCGATGCCGAATGTACCCAGGCGCGGTTTCAGCAGATACGGCTTTCGGCTGATCGGTCCTTTCATGCACTCTATGTTGCGGCGCGTTACCGCAAAAAATTCGGGAACCGGAATGCCGTTGCAGCTCAATTGAAGTTGGGTCGCGAGCTTGTCCAGCGCGATTCGCAGTCCGACGGCATCGTTTATTACGATCGTCTTCTGGCCGATGGCGTCCAACACGCTGATATGAAAGCTGTCATATGCTCGATCTATCTCGCCGAACCAGAAAAACAGGTCGAGATCGGCAAAATCGACTTCGTCGACGATGATGCTTCCGTTGTGGATGCGAGCCTCGCGGAAATCGAGACCATCGATCACTGTTACATTCGGTATCCTTGCCAGCGCAGTGGTGAAGCTTGCCTTCATTTCCTCCAGCCACATGCCGGGCGTCGCGATGGAGATCGTCGAGAGACTTGCCCGGGTAGGAAGCCACAAGCCGATTTTATATCCACCCATATCAATGCCCTTTGCGTTGCGGCGACAGAACAAGCTCCATCGCACAAAACGGCCGATCCGCCACGATACCCCGTTGGCGGCACGCCTTGACCAGCCGATCGGATTCCGTGACGCCCAACGCATCGCGGTTGGAATCGATCGGCAACACGTGACCGAGCCATGGCTCAAGCCCCATCGCGTATACGTAAACGTGCTTCGGATTGAGCTCTTCGATTATGCCCAGCGCGCCGGCGTAATCCGAACCCGTGGTTCTGCGTTCTTGATCAAATCCGCGGGCAAGCGGGCGCAGCAGGATGCCGCCATAGGTCGTGCTCAAGGGTGCACCGACGCACTCCATTCCCATGAACAGGATGTCGATATCGCCGATGTCGCGATGGAGGTGGCGGTAGAGCATCGGCTCGATATTGGCCGAATCGGCGGCGCACAATATCGCGTGGCCGGCGAGGCGGATCAGGTATGCGGACTTGCTCTGTATGTCGAGGTCCGCATGTTCGCCGAGGAATGGCAAGGCGACGAGTTCGCCCCCCGGAAGCGGCAGCGCTTCGAGCCGATCGAGCTCGATCACGTCGTCAAATCCGATCGCTTTCAGAGCCAACCGGAACGACGGATCCTGCACGGACCCGCCGCCGTTCTTCGGAACAATGACGTTCTGGATTCGGCAGCGCAGCGGCAGCAAAGTCTCGAAATTGAGGTGGTCCTTGTGGAAGTGCGTTATCGCGGCGAAATCGATGCGATCGGGCAGATCGCGATGCGTGAAGCGCGGCGGACCACCCGGATAGTCATAGCTGACGACCGGATCGATCAGCACGCTGACGTCCTTTGTTTCAAATAGAACGCAGGCGTGGCCGAAGTAGCGTATCCGCACACCGGCAATATCGGGCCGCCTATAGGGCGAAGGTCCGTCGGTCATGACGAGCGTGCGAAGCTTGTCCCGCTCGCGGCCCGAAAGATCCAGCCGTTCGCATGTCTCGGCAAAGCGACCGCCTTGCGTTTTCAGGGCGAACAACTCGTCGACCGCGTCATCGCAGAAGCGCAGCGGCAAGTGGAGCGCGTCCTCGCTTTCCAGAAATGGAGTCGTGAACTGGGCGGCGCGATGATCCGATTCGATCAGTCTCAGCGCGATGCTCTGCAAAGAGGCGTCGTAATACGGGCTGCGATAGAGCAGCGGCTCGCAATAACGTGCCAGCGGCTGATGGGAGGCGTCGTAGGCCAGCTCGACATAACCCCGCAGACTGGCTGGCACTTTTCCGTACAGGCCGATGAGACCGCCGCCCTTGGCATGGTCGCGCAGCAAGCGATCCAACGCTTCGATGTCGCGTGCGAACGCGAGCCGATCTTTATGATCGCGCTCCGTTGCCGTAAGAAATTGCTCGACTATTGCGGATTTCGCCGGCTCGATGTCGACCCAGGGGCCGCCGATAAGCGCGGGTGTTCGTGCAGCCTGCCAATGGTACTCGGGACTTGCCAGGTAGGACCGCAACAATTCGAGCTGGACGTTCTTCAGATTCAGCGCCGCTTGAACCGGCGGAATCAACTGTTCGGTCGCATGCCACCGCGCCACCAGCGGCATTACGCAGACATTATTGCGCAAGTAGACTGGCTGATCTGCCAAGAGCGTGCCCCCCTTCCCGGGTTCACTCGCGCCTCAAAAGCCCACGATCGCCACAGAAAACTCGATCAGGTCTTCTTGTTGGCATTGCGTCGCGCGCCATCTTACCGGCTTAGCGGCGCCGCAACGTTCGCCAAGCCGGCTCGTCAACCATTACTGGCAGCGTACCATCACTTGATCATACATCGAAAGGGGATAATAATACCATCACAGGTTCATCGGCAGTTTGACGAGACTTGGCTGAACCGCCGACTGAACCGGCGCGGTCCGGACGACACCTGAAGAAGAGGAGGCGCCGTCGTGACTTTGTCTGCAGGTCGACCGCTTGCGCATTCCACGCCGCACACGTTTTTCACCGAACAGCTACCGGCATATCTTGCCGTCCAACCTTGCGACATCGCCGGCAAGTTCGTGTTCGACATCCGCGGCGAGGCCGGCGGTTGCTGGACCGTCGACTTGAGTTGCACCCCGGCCCTCTGCCAGCACGGCGCGACGGACGACCCCGACTGCGTTATCTCGCTGAGCGACCAGGACCTCGCCGCCGTGCTGCGGCGCGACGACGATCTCGAAGAGTTGTTCTACCGCCAACGCGTCCAGGTGTCCGGCGATCTGCAAAAGGCCGCAGGACTGCTGCCGCTCTTTGCCGCCCTGACCTCGCCGCCGGTGCCGCGCCTGGAGACGCTGCTGACGCCATATCCGGCGGCGGCGTTCCTGGAACGTCACTGGCCGGGCCGGCACCTTGTCGTTCCTCCGGCGCAGGCACGGCTGAGAACCCTGCAATCAGTTGCCCCGTTGAGCAACGTCTCTGCGCTGCTCGAGCACTGGCGAGGAACCGTTCGCGTGTTTCCGCCCGGCGAGCCTGATCAGGTTTCCCCGCATGTGAGTGCGCAAGCGGCGGCGGAGCTTTATTCGCGCGGCTTCACCTTGGTGTTCGACTCCGTCGATCTGTATTTTCCAGATTTGCATGCGTGGATGAAGGCCGTGCAGAATGACCTGGCGCTGCCGGCCACCACGTGGGGCCGCTGCATGGTGTACGCTACGCCGGTCGGCAGCGGGTTTAATACTCATTTCGACGAAAATGCGAATTTTGCGATTCAGCTGGCGGGCTCGAAGCGGTGGAAAATCGCGCTCAACGACGCAGTGGCTGAACCGACGGCGGGTCATCGGCTCGGCGGCAATCTGCATCCCGAACTGCTGCCGCAGATGGAGAGGCCGTTTCCCGAACGCGTTCCCGACGATCATTTCGAGGTCACGCTGCACGCCGGTGGCTTGCTTTTTCTGCCGCGCGGCCACTGGCATCAAACGACCGCAATCGCCGAATCGCTGTCGCTCAATTTCACTTACGATCAGCCATGCTGGGCCGATGTGCTGGCGACCGCGCTGCGTTCGCATCTCATTGGCGACGTCAGGTGGCGCGCTTTGGCGAGCGGCACCGGCGCGAGCGATCCCGCCCGCGCGGCCGCGGCGGCAGCCGAAGCCGGGGCTCTGTTGAAGCAGTTGCCTGACGAGCTTGCTGCACTAGATCTCGCGACACTGTTCGCCAATCTGCGGCCGACGGTGCGCAACGTGGAGCCGATCGACCTGAAACGCGATTGGGTGCAGGCGTTGTCGCACTTGTCGTCCGTGAAACAGCCCGGGGCATAGATGATGCAAACCGTATCGGCGCGACGGCAGAACCAGGAATCGGTCGGCCGCATGTTATTCGAGCGTCTGCTGCTCGGATTTGAGAATCCTGCCAAGGTCGAAGGTGTGTGCCAGTTTGAGATCGATGGCCCTGGCGGCGAGTTCTATCTCGTCGTGGAGGGCGACGACATGCGCTATGTCGAGGGCCGCGCCGCGACGCCATCCGCGCACGTGCATATGAGCGCGGCCGTGGCGCACGAACTGGCCGTCGGCGACAATCTGGATTTTCGCGACCAAGTTAATCTGGATCAAATCGTTGCCGAAGGCGACATCGAGATTCTCGGCATGCTGGCGCAGATGACGAAGCTGCCGAACCGCGACGCCGGGGCGCGCTTTGCACTTGCGGAGCAGCGCGCGGCTCTGCTGCCGCGCGTCGCCGAGCCCCGGCGGATGACGAGACCGAGCGCCGGCGAAGTCGCCACGATGATCGAGCAAGCTATTCCGATCATCGTGCAGGGCGGCCTGGAGGGCTGGGACGAGGCGTTTGGCTGGACGATCGCGACGCTGGCGCAGCACTTTGGCGATGTCCGCGTGCAGAGCACGCTGGGCATTTCGACGCTGGGCGAGTTTTGCGCTCACCTGGCCGATGATGATGGGCAGGCGCCACCCTACACGATCGGGTCCAGCTTGCCGGCCGAACTATGCGGCTTTTTCCCGCCGCCTTTCTTCGATCCCGCATCATTCGGTCCGGCGCAATTGTGGCTGGGATCCGGTCCCGGCCGCATCTCGACCTTGCTGCACCGCGACAGCGGCGACGCGTTCCTCGGGCAACTGATCGGTCGCAAGGAATTCAAGATGTATTCTCCCGATCAGACGCCGTTTATGTACGTTCGCAAGAGCTACAATCGCGACCAACCCTGCTGGGTCAACCCGTGGGAGCCCGACCTTGCGAAATTTCCTCTCTTTGCAAATGCCGTCGAGACCAGCTTCACGCTGCATCCAGGTGAACTGCTGATCATTCCGCGCGGCTGGTACCATACAGTACGGGCGCTCGATACGACCATGTCGATTGGTTTTCACCGTGAGCCGGTAACCGACTTCGGCCGGATCCTCGATGCGGAGTGATGAGCGGGCGATAGGCCGGTCGTGACGAACCCAATGTCCGCCGGGAGGACGACGTGCGATTGACCGACGCGCCGCTGAAACGGCTGAACGCGGCGCAGATCGCCCAATTTTTCGATGCCGGTCTGGTGGCGATGCCGTTTGCCTCGCCGGCCGAAGTCGAGATGAATCGCCAACGTATCGAAGACGTTTCGCGCCGCCTTGGCGGCGCGCCTCTGTCTGCGAATACATTCTGTCAGGAGCGCTACCTTTCTCCATTGTTCGAGATCGCCGCGCATCCGGCTATTCTCGATGTCGTCGAAGATATTCTCGGACCAGACTTCTATCTCTGGGGCACCCACGTGATCAGCAAAGGGCCCGGTCACGTCGGCTATAGCTGGCATCAGGATCGGCCGCATTTTCCGTTCCGCTACGCCGAGCCTTCGCGGCATCCGCGCGAGGCGCCGGTGACGCTGACCGCCTGGGTGGCGATTGACGACGCCGACATCGCCAACGGCGCCTTCGCCTACGTGGCGGGCTCGCACCGCGGCGGCGAGCTTGAACACGAAAGCGTCCCGGTCGCGGGACTCGAGGACGAAGGCATCAGCGAAATTTCATCGATCCGAACGAGCGCCTTCGATCCGCGCAACGCGACCACCGCGTACAACGAACTCCCGGCGGGAAGCGTGTCGTTTCATCACGATCTCCTGGTTCATGGTTCGGGCCCGAACCCGTCCGGGCGCCGGCGCACCGGGGTATCGATCCACTATGCCCGCACCGACGTCGCTTGCGATCGGTCGGTCTGGCCAAAGCTGCACGTGCGGCTGATGCGCGGTATCGACCGCTACGGATACAATCCGCTGTGGGCGGAATTCGTGGACGGCCCGGTCGAGCTCGGCTGACGGCGAAGGCTTCGACGCAAGCCTGCGGCCCTTCCAGGCAAGGACTGGCGATCAGCTGCCGACACCAAGGATCGGCTTGCCGAGCACGCGGAGCAGTTGCTCGTCGGCACCGTCGAGGACGTGATCTGGAATCGCATAGTTGATGTCGGTGTAGAAGCGCTGCGCTACCCAGGCAGGTCCGTATATGAGTTGAAAGAAATAGCGCGTTCGGTCGGATTCGTTGGGGGCGCCGCGATGCCATACTTGGTTGCTATGCATGTAGATGTCGCCGCGCTTGCTGATCATGGACACCGCGCCATGCCCTTCGAAAGTCGGCTGATCAGCGTCGTTCGGATCGCTGCCGGAACGGTGGCTTCCTGGAACAAGTTGAGTCGGGCCGTATTCGACCGAGGGAATATCCGTCAGCGGTATCGCCACATTCAAATGGACGACCGGGAGCAGCCGCGGATCGTGCCGCGGCGCGCCTTCGGGAAGCGGAAAATAGACTGTATCGTCGACGTGCCAATTGCTCACTGCGACTCCCGGCGGGTTGCGCAACAGCGAGTCGGCAATGAGCCGGCAGGTGCGGCCGCATAGGGCTTCGGCGATGCCGATAATCGGCTCTCGCACGATGATGTCGCGGAATAGCTGATCCACTTCGAACAGCCGCACGGCCGCCCATCCCTCGAGGATGCGTCCGCTATCGGCCTGCTCGTCGAAGATCCGGTCGACGTGCTCGCGCAGTTCGTCGACCTCCGCGACATCGAAGACACCCGGCAAATGGACGTAGCCCTCGCGGCGCACCTTGTCGACGACGCTTTGCAGGTGTCCGGGAGCAAGCGGGCTGCCGCGGTGAACTACAGCATCCATGGCCAATCATCCCGGTGCGCGCCACATCCCGCATCGGAACGGCGACGCTCCCTCACGATTGCGTGGCGCGCCAACGAAGTTCTAGCATTGAGGATTTCACGACTTGCGTTCAAGCGCAAGCGAACGGCGGCCCAGCCTGGACATTCTCCGGCGCGCCTGTTATCTTACGTTGTGACTTCCAAAAGCAGGACAGCAATGCTTTCGGAAAGCCAACGCCGGGAATTTTGGGAGCGCGGTTATCTGGCCGGTCTGTCGGTGTTTGATGCCGCTGAAGTCGACTGCCTTCGCCGCGGCGCCGAAGACTTGTCCCGCGAGTGGCGCCGCGATCCGCCCGATGGCCTGGGGCTGGAGGGGCGTTTCCCCTTTATCCTCGACCTCGCCAAGACGCCGGCCATCCTCGATCTGGTCGAGGGCATTCTCGGCCCCAACATCAGTCTGTTCAACTCGCAGTTGGTTTTCAAGGATCCGGGCGACGGCGAATATTTTTGGCATCAGGACGCCATCGCCAACTACGCCGAGTTTCTGCATCCGGCGGCTGTGCCGGCCGGCATGCCGCTGACGCTGCGCATGTGGCTCGCGATCGACGATGCCGATCGCGGCAACGGGACGCTGCGGATTGCGCCGGGATCGCACCGGCGCGGCCTCCTGCATCACGAGTTGGCGCGCTGGCGGGACTACGACGGCGCGCCGCAGATTCCGCCGTCGGTGTTCGACGCGTCGGACGCGCCGTACATCGAATTGAAAGCCGGCGAATTTTGCCTGTTCCACGATTGCGCCGTTCACGGATCTGACCCCAACAGCTCGAAAAGGCGCCGCTGGGCGGTCGCGATCCACTATACGAGACCCGATGTCCGCTTCGATCCGGCGTTCTGGCCAGAAATCGAGCCTCGGCTGCTGCGCGGCACCAACGTCGCAGCGCCAGCCCAAGACGTTGCGGCAACCGGCGCAATGTCGGTGTAAACGCTGGAGCATCGATGTCCGCAGTACCCAATCCGTTCGAGGCGCCGCGTTTGTTTTATGATCACCTAGCGGAACACATCCCCGATCCGCGCTTCGCATTCATGAATTACGGTTATTCCGACCCGGGCGGAGACGACGACTTCTCCTGGATCGATCCACCGGATCAGATCTGGAAGTACTCGCTCAACCTGCTGAAACGTCTGGTCGGACCAGTCGCCGTTCGAGGCAAGCGAGTTCTCGACGTCGGCTGCGGCCGCGGCGGCAACGGCGCAGCCGTCGTCCGCTATCTGGGTGCGGCCGAACTGATCGGCCTCGACCTGAGCGCCCGAGCCGTCACATTGGCGCAGCAGATCATCGACGATCCGCGGATCAATTTCGTTGTCGGCGACGCCATCTCCCTGCCGTTCGCAGCGGAGCGGTTCGACGTGGCGATCAACATCGAATCAGCCCAGCACTATCAGGACAGGGCCCGCTTCTTCGCGGAAATCCAGCGCGTCCTCGCGCCGGAAGGCTATTTCTGCATCACCGATTTCAGCATGGACGTGGCCGAGATGGAACGGCTCGCGCAAGAGGCCAGATTTCGCATCATCGAGTTCGAAGATATCTCGCATGGTGCGCAGGCCGCCGTGGTTCGCTACAAGAAAGACCGCATCGAACTGCTCCGCGATTTCGCGGCACGCGGCACCGCCTCGAGCGAGACGACCGACTGGATGATCGCCGCCCTCGAAGGCCACGAGCCGGACGAGGACGTCCGCTATCACCGCTGGATTCTGCGGAAAAAACCTTAGACCTCGCCATGGACCGCCGCAGATCTCCCGGTGTCGAGCCGCGGCCGCTGCAGCGGCTAGCCGAGGACAATGTCGAGACCTTCTTCGCCGAGGGTTATCTCACCGGCCTGCCGGTGTTCGATGCGCAAGGCGTACGCAAGAACCTCGAAGGATTGGCAGCGCTGCAGCACTCACTCGGCGGCAGACCACTGCTCGAGGCGACTTATTGCCAGGAGCGATGCCAGCCTTACCAGTTCGAGATCGCCAGCCACCCGGTCGTGCTCGATTATGTCGAGGACATCCTCGGACCGAACTTCTTCCTGTGGTGCTCGCACGTCGTCAGCAAGGAGCCGCATGAGAAAAGGCCCTTTACCTGGCATCAGGACGTTGCGGTGGCGCCGATCGCGGTTCACCAGGGACACGCGCTGCATGCCGATTTGCCGGTAAGCGTCACCGTATGGATCGCGCTGGATGACGCCGACGCCGGCAATGGCGGCCTGCAAGTGATCCCGCGCTCGCATCGGCAGGGCATCATTCCGCACATCGACGTGGTGACGCACTATGCCGAGGATGCGGCGCCGGGAATTCCACTCGAATTGATCGACGAGAAGCGGGCGATCACGCTGTCGCTCAAAGCCGGCGAGGCGTGCATGTTCCATGATCGCCTGTTCCACGGCTCCGGACCGAACCGGTCTGCCCGCCGCCGCGCCGCGATGGTGCTGCACTACTCGCGCACCGAGGCGCAGGTCGATGCAAAAATCTGGCCCAACATGAAAGTGCGCTGCGTTCGCGGCACCGACCGTTTCCACTTTCAGCCGACCTGGCAGGATTTCGAGCGCGGGCCGATCGATGTGTTCGCCAGCGACGGAGCCGACGTTCCGGGAGTGACGACATGAGCGATACGTTGCGCCGGCTTCGCCGCGAGCAGGTCGAGTTCTTCTACGAGAATGGATACCTGCGCGGCATTCCGGTCTGCGACGCGGCGCGCGTCGAGCGCAACCTGACCGGGCTAGAGGCGCTCAAGCGCGAGCTCGCGCCGCGAACCACTCTGTCGGAAGGCACATTCGTGCAAGAGCGGCACTATCCGTACCTTTACGATCTGGCGAACAATCCTGCGCTCCTCGATTGCGTCGAAGACCTGCTCGGCCCCGATATCATCTTGTGGGGCGTCCACATTGCCTGCAAGGAACCGGGCGACGGTGAGTATTCGTGGCACCAGGACCGCGCCGGCGCACCGATTCACCTGGTCGACAACCCTCGGCGTCCGGCGCGCTGCCCAGATACCCTGTCGGTCTGGTTGGCGATCGATTGCGCCCACCGCGGCAACGGCGCCTACAAGGTCATCCCCGGCTCATTCCGGGCTGGTCTGCTCGGCCATGCAATCGAATCCCGGCAGGTCAGGAATCCGGACGGCAGCGTCGAGACCAAGGACAACATCACGCTGTGTTTCGACCACGACGTCTGGAATCCTGCGGCGGCGGAGTACATGGAATTACGACCCGGTGAAATTTCGATTCACCACGACCTGACGATTCATATGTCCGAGCCCAATCTGTCGCAGCAGCGGCGCGCGGGGGTGACCATCAGCTTCTCGCGAACGGACGCCAAGGTGGATCTGAACGCCTGGCCAAACCATCGCAGCCGGCTCATGCGCGGCGTCGACGCGTTCCAGCTCAATCCGATGTGGCAGAGCTTCGAGGGCGCGCCGATCGATCTGCTCAAGCGGCCTTAAGAGCGAAATCGTTCAGGCTGAAGCGGTCCGCGTTCTGGAACTTGCTGTCGGATCGTCCGTTCGGAAATCCGGCCCGATAGCACAGCGCCGGCGCGCGCCTTTGCGCCCGCGGTTCACCACGTTGCGGCCGGCCCGATGCGGTCGTACGGATAGCCCCAGTCGGGTTCCGACGCCTGATCGAGCGTGGCGAGATCTTGCGGCGACAAGTCGACGGCGAGCGCCTGCAGGCTTTGCTGAAGCTGCTCGACCGATCTTGCTGTCAGAATGACCGAGCTGAGCCCCGGCCGCCGCAACAGCCAAGCCAGCGCTACCGCGGCGGGCGGCGCTTCGTGCGCGACCCCGATGCGTTCGACGACATCAAGCACCCGCCAATTGCGCTCCTTGTCGAGGCTGCGGTAGAGCGCGGCGGCTGCCGCAAGATCGGCGCCCGACGTCGGCGGCCGGCCGCGCCGGTATTTGCCGCTGAGAAAGCCCTGCGCGAGTGGCGACCAGGCCAGCATGCCCAGCCCGAAATGCCGACAGGCCGGCACGAGCTCACGTTCGGCGCCGCGATCGATCAACGACCACAGCACTTGGGCCGACACGTAACCGCCGCCGCCGCTTCGCTCGGCGGCCCAAATCGACTCGACCAGGCGATAGCCCGAATAGGTCGCGCAGCCGGCGTAACGCACCTTGCCCTGTGCGACCAGGTCCTGCAGCGCCCGCAACGTCTCGTCGATGGGCACGGACGTATCCTGCGCCTGCACCTGGTAAAGATCGATCACGTCGGTGCGAAGCCGACGCAGCGAGTCCTCACATGCCCTCACCACGTGTTGCCGCGACAGGCCTTGATCGTGCGGGCCAGCCGGGCCCAGCATACCGAACCCCATCGGATAGCGGCATTTAGTGGCCAACAGCAGCTTGTCACGCTTGCCGCGCGCCCATTCTCCGACCAACTCCTCGCTCTCACCTTCGCAGTACACGTCGGCGGTATCGATCAAATTGATCCCGGCATCCACGGCGACATCGAAGATACGACGCGCTTCCGCCTTGGAGGCGGTTCGGTTCTTCATGAATGTCTTGGAGTCGCCGAACGTCACGGTGCCCAGAGTGAACGCGCTGACACGCAGCGCGCTCGGCCCCAATGACCGCAGTTCCGGGCTGCGGCCGGCGCGCTGCTCATGCAACGGTGCGGCCGGGCGCCCGGTGACGCGTTTGGCGCCACGCAGCGCGACCGGTAGATCCTTCAACGCGCGCACATACATCTGCGGCCGGAACACCGGCTTGCCGGCGAGCTCGATGCCGGGAAAGCGCCTGAGCAAAAATGCAAACGCGGTCTTGAATTCGAGCTGCGCGATTGCTGCGCCGGGACACGAGTGCCGGCCGCGGCCGAAGGTAAACGCTGCCTTCAGATCGCGCCGGACGTCGAACACGTCGGCATCGGCAAAGATCTCGTCGTCGCGGCCCGCGCTCTGAAACATCGCCGCGATGGCATCGCCCTTGCGGATCAACTGGCCGCGAAGCTCGATATCCTGCGTCGCCCAACGCGGAATGCCGAGCTTGTGAAAATTGTCGAAGCGCAGCACTTCGTCGAGAAGATTACCGAGCAAGGCCGGCTGTTGCCGCAGAAGGTCGGCCTGGTCTGGAAAGCGCAGCAGACAGAGCAGCGCCTGGTTCAGCGCATAAACGCTGGAATCCGCTCCGGTCGTGAGCAACGTGGCAATGAGCGACAATAGATCATCCACTTCCAGGCGCTGGCCTTGCCGCTCGGAAGCGATCATGGCGCTGAGAACATCAGCCGCCGGCTTGCGTCGCTTTTCCGCTATGATGTCCTTTAGCGCGGCAAGCCCTTCCCTGACAGCATGGTTGGCGCGTTTCACGTCCATCCGCTGCGGACGGGTAATGAGCGAGTCCATCAGCGCTTCCGTGAAGCATTCGAACGCATCCCGGTGGGCATTCCCAATTTTAAAAAGCAATGCGATGAGCTTGCGCGGCAGCAGCTCGGTAAACTCGTCCACCAGGTTGACGACGGGCCGTTCGCCGAGCGGCGTCAACAGCTCCTCCACCAGCCGCTCGACGTCGGGACGCATGCGCTCGATGGCATGGACCGACAGCACCGGATTAATGAGGCTGCGAAAGCGGGCCTGTTTCTCGTCGCTCAGCCGGAGCGGGCTGTTTTCCAGAAGTTTGCCGATGAGGCCTTCATCGCCGGCATTTGCCGCCGGGGAATCCGGAGCAATCGTATGATCCGTCGTCATGCGCGGATCTGTGAGCGCGGCACGGACGTCTTCGTATTTGCTGAGCAGCCAGTATTTGAGTCCGCTCCAGTAATAGACCGGCGCGTGCTTGCGCATGTAGGCGTAAACGGGAAACGGGTCGTCGTCGAAACCCGGCGCAAGCGGGTTGTAGGTGAAGTCTTCCGGCCGCTGCGGCGGCAACCATGCGCCACCGCCCGCTTCCAGGGCGCCGACGCGGTGGAATAAACTCACGACTTCAAGCGCGGCGTCGACCGATCCGGTCAACTTGATGCGGCCGGCGTCATAGATCTCGAGTGCGCAATCGGGTTGGCCGACAATGCGCATGAGATCGGCGGCGGCGATTTCAATGGTGCAATTCGCATCGTCGATCTCTCCGGGCAAGCAGCGCGGCGCGGCGCCCTTCAGATCGACCGACCAGGAGCCTATTCCCGGCAAGCGCAGTGTAAATTTCAGATCCGCCGCAAACGAATTCGAGCCGTCGAGCAGCGCCGGCAATCGCTGCGTGAGCCATGCCTTCGCGTCGTCATGCTGCCCGAAATCCTCGCCCACCCGTCTACTCCCAGGGACGAACCCTGCCCCGGATCGGTGGGCCGAAGCGGGCGCCCTGCAGTGATTATAATGGAACGCGACACCTGCCGGCCCCGGCCGGCGCACGACAAACGCCGACCCTCCCGACGCGCCGCTGACGTCGGAGCCGCAACGACAACGTCCAGCCAACACGCTCGATACGGCAAATCAACGCCGCTTCCGCGCCACATCGCGGAATCCTGCCGAACGACGCCGCCCGGGCAGCTTCGCTACGAAGCCGCCCTTCGGCTCTCGCAAAAATGACGCCGGCGTTACTCCGCCTTGAACGAGGTGTTGATGCACGCCATGAGCGTCGATCCGGCCCTTGCTGGGGACGCCTCGCCGGATGACGAGCCCACCGACCACACTTGGTTGAACGTATAGGTGCCCGATATGCTCTTGCCGTCGAAGGTGCCCGTAGCCCGGGCGACGCCGGTGGCAATCGCCAAGCCGTTTCCTATCGGATGCACCTCGAGCTTTTCCACGACGCCCGACTGGAGCTTAAGTTTTCCAGATCGGATATTGGCGAGCTCCTGATCGCGCGAATTGGAGTGGCCGGCAGCATCAATCGAGACGAAGTCGGCGTGGAGAAACGTCTCCGCAGCCTTGACGTTGCCTGAGGCCGCATGCGCGACCAATTCATTTTGCCTCGACTGAACCGCCGAGGTAACCAGAGCCTTTGCTTCTGCAGAAGACATGTGCGCTCATCCTTCCCGCCGTCGTGCGGACGGCCACGAACGTGTCCATCGTCACGAAGTTGTCGCAAGTAGAGATTGCACGACCACGATATTATGCGGCCGATTGCGCCAGTCAAGAGCCAAGGCGACTGCAGCGCGCCGCGATGAACGAGGGCAAAAGCGCGGACGCTAGAACGCGAAGTCGGGCGTCGAGGGCTGCGCCGCCGCAGGCAAAGGCTGCGGCAAGCCGGCGAGCGCGATGTCGCCGATAGCGACGCTCGGAACGGCGACCGCTGCGCATACGACGGCAGCGAAATCGTCGGCAAAGCGTTGCGCCCAGAGGGCGCTGATCCGTTCGGCATTGTAGCCGAGGAAGCATTCCAGACCCCGCGCCGTTTCTTCGACCGAAAGCTGCAAATCGAACTGGACGGTCCTTCGGCGAATCGGCTGGGGGCTCAGCGACATATCGCCGATTTCCAGGGGGCCGAACGGGGCATTATGAGCGTCGAACTGGACGTTAACGAGAGGCATCACGGCACGCGGCTGCTTTGTCTGCACCGCAGCGACGATTTCATCGAAAGGCAGATCCTGATGCGCGTAGGCGTCGAGGGCGGCCTCTCGTACCCGGCCGATAACGTCGGTGAAAGTCGGGCTGCCAGCGAGGCGGATCCGCATGACCAGCTGGTTCACGAAAAAGCCGATCAGCGGTTCCGTTTCAGGACGCCGCCCTGCTACCGGCATGCCGACCGCGATATCGGTCGCGCCGGAGTACCGGTGCAGCGCTACGGCATACGCAGCATGCAACACCATGGCTGGGGTGGCGCCGGTGGAGCGGGCCAGCCGATGAACCTCGTCCAGCCGTGGCTGCTCGAGCAGAAACGAAAGATATTCCCCCCGTGGCGGCCGCGGCCCCGTGACGGGTGCGCCTGGCAGCGGCACCGGCGTCAAGTCGCGCAATTGCGTGGCCCAATAGCCACGATGTGCTTGCCATTCCGCTTGCGCCTGCGGACTTGCCTCCCATTCGGCGTAGTCGGCCACTTGCAGGACGAGCGGCCGACGCTGCGGGACTGCCTCGCCGCGGCGCTTCGAAAGATAGCCTTCAGCGAATTCACGCAGCAGAATCCCTAATGACCATTCATCGCAGATGATGTGATGCATTACGACCAGAAGCATCGTACCGCCGGTGGACGAGCGGATGACGGAAATGCGGAAAAGCGGAATACGGTCGAGCGCAAAAGGTCGCTCAACCTCATCGGCGATATATCGGTCAATGTCGTGCTCGCCGAGATCGACCACGGACAGCGGCAGCTCAAGCGACGGCGCGACCCGCTGAATGGGAACGCCCTCAATGGCCGGAAAAGCGGTACGCAGGATTTCGTGCCGGGCGACGATGGCATTGAAGGTTTCCGCCAGCGCACCGATGTCGAGCGGCCCGCGCACGGTCAGCGCAAAGGGAACATGATAGCGCGAGGTGCCGGGCGCCATTTGCTCCATGAACCAGAGCCGACGCTGCGCCGCCGTCAGTGGCGCTGCCTGACGGTCTCGCCGCCCGCCGGCTGACACGACAGGCGGTTCGATGCTGTCCCTGCGCAAGTCGATTCGCTCGGCCAGTTCCCAAACCGTTGGCGCTTCGAACAGCATGCGCACCTGAATTGGCACGCCAAGCGCCCGCCTGATCCGATCGACAACCTGCATCGCCAACAGCGAATGGCCGCCCGCTTCGAAGAAATTCGTGTTCCGCCCTGCGGCTATCCCCAAAACCTCGGAAAAGATGCCAGCGACCGCCGTTTCGGTCGCTCCTGAGAGTTCGCTTGCCGGCTCGAGCGATTCGGCAAGGCGCGGTAACCTCTTGCGGTCGATCTTGCCGCTCGGGGTACGTAGCCACTGTTCAACCGCAATCCAAACAGATGGTACCAAATACTTCGGCAATTTCTCGCCGACGGCGCGACGAATATCGCCGATACTTGGCGCGGCGGTTGGCCCCGCGGTTGGGCCGGTCGGGTCCGCTGTCTCGACATAGGCGACGAGACG
This sequence comes from Xanthobacteraceae bacterium, assembly GCA_030038995.1. Classification (GTDB taxonomy): domain Bacteria; phylum Pseudomonadota; class Alphaproteobacteria; order Rhizobiales; family Xanthobacteraceae; genus BOG-931. The sequence continues at coordinate 41,089 of JASHQS010000115.1, read as the reverse complement.
CTCTCCCTGCGCCATTACCACCGCTTCCTTGGCGCCGACGGCGCGCAGGCTATCCTCCACTTCCGCGGGTTCAATGCGATATCCCCTGACCTTGACCTGCGCGTCGCGTCGGCCGAGGAACATGAGCGCCCCGTCCGGGCGGTAACGCACCCAATCGCCCGTGCGATAAGTTCGTGTTCCGATGCCGCCGTGAGGGTCGGGAACAAACCGCTCCGCTGTCCGGCTCGGCTGATTCACATAGCCGCGCGCCAGTCCCGCCCCGGCGAGATACAATTCGCCGCGCGCACCGGGCGGTACGCGTGCCATCTGTGCATCGAGAACGCGCGCCCACGTGCCCGGCAGTGGCCGGCCAATTTGCGGCTGGCCGCGTTCGCCGCGGGCGATCAGGGCGGCGCTCGAATAAGTCGTGTCCTCGGTTGGGCCGTAAAGATTCCACACCGCGCTTATGCCGCGCTCATGCAATTCGTCGACCAAGCTTCGCGGCAACACCTCGCCGGCCAGATTCGCCGTCACGACGCTCGCCGGGAGCTGTTTGAGGATCCGAGCCATGGCGCTCGGCACGGTGTTCACGAGGGTCACGTTCTCGGCTTCCGATATCTGCAAAGCGTTGTCGACCAGCACTACCGTGCCGCCCAAGGCCAAAGGTCCGTAGATTTCATATACTGAAAGATCAAAGCAGGCCGATGTGCACGCCATCACTCGGCTCATCTCGTTCTCGGAGAAGGCGGTCTTGACCCACTCCAACAATGCGCTCGCTCCACGATGCGTGATGCCGACGCCTTTCGGTCGGCCTTCCGAGCCCGACGTATAGATCACATAGGCGAGCCGGTCGGGCTCCATGGCGGCCGGGAGGAGCGTACTATCCTCTCGATCAAACTCGACTGTGCCCGTCAGCATATGGCTGACCCTGCTGTCGTGCTCGATATAGCGTTGCCGTTCCAGCGGGTATTCGGGATCAATCGGCACATAGGCGGCGCCGGCTTTCAGGACGCCCAGCATCGCCACGATCAGATCTTCGTTTCGGCCCAGGCGCAGGCCGACAAGAGCCTCGGCGCCGACGCCGCGGCGCTGCAGGCCGCGGGCAACCTGGTTGGCCCGCTCGATCAAGCGGCGATAGGTCAGTGCGCGCGGGCCGCACTCGATTGCGATCCGATCCGGCGTCCGGCGTGCCTGATCTTCCACATATCGATGGAGCGGTTGACCGACAACTCCGACGCCGCCACACTCCCAGCGAGTTATCCGCTCTTCCGCTTCCGTGCTCAGGATTCGCAATGATGCATTGCGCTGTTCGGGGTCCCGCACCACCGATTCGATCAGCTGCTGCAAGGTCTGCAGGATCGCTTCGGCGGTCGCACGTTCGAATCGCCCTTCGTCATATTCGAGGTCTGCCTCGACCTCCCGCCCGCGCAACCTGATGGTAATCGTCAGGTCGAATTTTGCCGCGCCATTTTCTAATTCCGTTACCTCGGTTTTGAGCGGCGCGCCCAGATCTATTTCCAAACCGGCGGGCTCGACCAACAGCATGACCTCGATCAATGGCGTACCCGCTCCCCGGCCGGGCCGCAGGGCTGCTACCACCGCGTCGAAGGGCGTATCCTGGAAGTCGTACGCGTCCAGCGCCGCCTTCTTCACATGCTGCAAATAGTCGATGAAGCGCTCGTCAGCCCGCACTGCGGTGCGGATGACGAGCGTGTTGACGAGACAGCCTACGATGTCATGCAGCTCTTCTCGTGGCCGGTTTGCCACGGGCACAGCGGTGCGTATGTCTTCGTCGCCACTGTAGCGATGTAACAGCACCTCAACCGCAGCGAGCAGGATCATGTGAACCGTAACGCCCGCGCGCCGACCCAGGGCTTCCAGCTCGCCCGTCGTCACCGGCAAACGTGCCCTCAGGCGGCCCGCTGCGCCGCTATTTGCGGAACCGTCATAAGGCAGCCAAACCGGCTCACTGTTCTCAAGCTGAGCTTTCCAATAGTGCAGGCCGGCCTGGTGGTCGCGACCACGATCATGAACCGCATAGTCGCCGTACTGCCAAAGCGGTGGGCCCGTCGGCCCCTGCCTCCGGTAATAGGCGCCCAACTCGCTCAGCATGACCTGCAGCGATCTGCCGTCGCTCACGAGGTGATGTACGACGATAACCGCCAGGCGCTCGGTAGCCCCGACGCGCAACAGCGTCGCCCGGATCAGCGGCCCGCGCGCGATATCGAACGGCGCGCGGGCAAGCGCCTGTGCGCGGCGTTGGGCATGTGGCCAGTCAGCGGCCGGCTCGATCGCAAGCCGAGCCCGCGGCCCCGGTCGAGCTTGATCGTCGGCGACCACGCTTCGCAACACCTCATGACGGTCGATCAGTTGATCGAACGCACGGGCGAATTGCTCCTCGTCGAGAGGGCCACGAATGGCGATCGCCATCGGCATGTTGTATTGCGCGGTCGCCCCGGCGAGAGTGTCGAGAAACCAAAGGCGCCGCTGAGCTGCCGTCAACGGGTACGCCTTCATTGCCGATCGCGTCATCGTGTTCGTTGACATTTTTTTCTCCGCTTGTTGCGCGCGCGGAATCTGCTCGGCCAACTCCCAGACAGTCGGTGCCTCGAAGATCGCGCGCACCGGGAGTTCGACGTGAAGCTGACGCCTGATGCGTTCCAAGGTTTGCATAGCGAGAAGCGAATGGCCGCCGGCGCTGAAAAAATCCGTCTCCCTCGTCACACCATCGAGCTTCAGGATCTCGCCGTAAATTCCGGCAATGGTTTGCTCGACGACGCCAATCGGTTCGCTGCCTCGTTGCCGCGGCATCGTCGGCTTGGCCAGCATGCGGCGGTCGACTTTTCCGCTCGCCAGCCGCGGCCACTCGGTTGTTTCGATCCATTCCGTCGGCACCATGTATCGGGGAATTTCCTCGGCCAGTCTCTGACGAATCTGGACAAGCGCGCGACCGCCGCGCTCGACATAGGCTATCAATCGAGCACCGTCCGTCGCCACGATCGCTTCCCGAGCGCCTGCCCGACGCAGTTGCTCCTCCACCTCACCTGGCTCGATTCGGTGCCCGGATATCTTCAATTGCCCGTCGCGACGTCCGAGCAATTCGAACTCGCCGTCCCAGCGACATCGCACGATGTCTCCGGTTCGAAAGAGACGTTTGCCGGCCGCAAACGGATTCGGCACGAACTGCTCCGCCGTCTTTGCCGGTCGGTTCAGATAACATCGGCCCAAACCCGCTCCGGCGAGGTAAAGTTCACCCTGTCCGCCGGCGCCCACCGGCTGCATGCACCGATCGAGCACGAACAGTCTCGTGCCGGCTATGGCTTGGCCGATCGGCACGTGTTCCGAAACCGGCACGGCGCCTGCACGATGCACGGTGCTGGTCACAGCGGCCTCGGATACGCCGTAGGCGTGGCGACACTCGATGTGAGGGAAACGGGCGCGAAAGTCAGCCAGCGCCCTCGCCGAAACCGACTCGCTGCCAACCACGAGCAAGCGCAGTGCGGCGGGAACATCGTCGATTTCGGAGGCCCACAGCTCCCAATACCGCGATGGCAGATTGAGCACCGTCACGGCATGACGCATTGCAACCCGTTGCAATCCGCTCGGCGTGCGATCATCGATCGTCACGACTGCGCCGCCGCTGCTCCAGGTCGGGAACATCTCCTCAGCCGATACGTCGAAACTGATCGATGCAAACTGCAGTACGCGATCGGCCGGACTGAGCGCATATTCCGCCGCGATGGCGCGGCAATGCTGCGCGATTGCGCCATGCGGGACCGCCACCCCGACCGGATCTCCGGTGGAACCCGAGGTGTACACGACATAGGCGAGATGCTCGGGCCGCGTATCGGATTTCGGCTCTTCGGAGCTGGCCTCGTCCAGTACACGAACTTCCGGAAGCAGAAGCGTTTGTTGGCAGATTTCACGATCGCTGTTTGCGTCGATCAGCACTACGGCCGGCCGCGCGTCACTGATGATCCGCCGCAGGCGCGCATCTGGGAGGCCGGTTTCGAGCGGCAGATAGGCTGCGCCAGCCTTGAGTATTCCAATCAAGGCGGCGCAGCGCAGCGCAGCGTCGTCGATATGAACGCCGACGCGCCCATCGTGTGGCACACCGCGCGAGCGTATGAGCTGGGCGATGCCGTTCGACGCGTTATCGAGCTCCGAATAGGTCAGCGTGACCGCGCCTGTGACCGCTGGGGCTTGGGGCGCCCGCCGCGCCGTCCGGCTGAACATTTCGTGCACCAGCGCAACCGGCGCGGTCTCGACCGCGCCGATGCCGTGGCGCAGCGCCGCCGCCTGTTCAATCCACGGTGACAGCCTGGCGATGGGCGTCTCCGGCGCGTTCAAGGCGGCGTCGATAACGCGCTTGATGTGAACGAGGACGCCACGCGCCGCAGCCTCATCAAACTGATCCGCATCGGCATCCAGCGCTAACGACAAGTCGTCGCCCTGGTTCCGCACCGAAAAGGTCAAGTCGAATGGCACAAGAGGCAGGTCAAGGTCGACGGGCCGCCATTTCAACAGGCCGAATTCAACCGGCTCGGCGTCGAAGTTTTGGTAGACAGCCATGACCTGAAACGGCGCCGGCCCCTGCGGCCGGGGAGCCAGTTCCTGCATGATTTCGTCGAATGGCAGATCGGCATGTTCAAGCGAATTGGCGATGACCGTTCGCACGTGCCGAACGAGCTCGCGAAAGGTCGGATTTCCTGAACAGTCCAGACGCAACACGATCGTGTTGAACAGCGGGCCAACCAGATCGTGAGAGGCAGGGTCTGCGCGATCAGCCGCAATCGTTCCGATCGCGAGATCGGTTTGTCCGCTATAGCAATGGAGCAGGGTTGTGAAGGCGGCGAGCGTCACCATGAAGGCCGTGACACGCTCCGCCCGTGCGAATTCCCGGATTTTTCGCTTTGTCGCCGCTGTTGTTGATTGGGTGACCCGAATGGCCCGATGCTCCCGGATGCCATGGCGCGGCCGTTGGCGCGGCAGGTCTATCGACCACTCGACGCCCGACAAATTCTCACGCCAGTACGCTCGCGCAGCGGCGCGGCGCTCGCCATCGCGGCGGCCGGAACCTCGGGGCCCGGACCGGTACACATCAGACACGTCGCCCGGAGCTTGATGATAAAGCCGCGCCAGATCGCGCGAGATCACGCCGACTGACCATCCGTCTGCGACGAGATGGTGCAATACGAGGACCAGCACATGGCGCCTGGCGTCAACCGTCAGCAGGCGTGCTCGCATCAGCGGCGCGCACGCCGCGTCGAATTTGATCGTCGCTTCGTGCAAACCTGTTTGCCGCGCCCACTCAATTCGCGATGGAACACTGGCGTCGATGTATTCGGGAACTTCGAGCGACACCTTGTCCGCCAGCCGCAGCTCCAATTTCCCGCCATTATCGTGAAACGACGTCCGCAGCGCTTCGTGACGGCTCAAGAGCCGATCAATCGCATGACGCAAGCGGCCGGCATCAAGCGGTCCATCGATCTCGATGGCGAATGGAATGTGATAACCTCCCGGAGCAAGCTGCTCGAGAAACCACAAACGCTGCTGGACGGCGGATGCTCCCCGCGCGCCGCCGTCCCGTTCCGCGTCGCGCCGGAGCGCGGTATCCGGCAACGGGCCGGAATGGTCGGCGGCTGCCGCGGCCAGGCTGAGCACGCTGGCACTCGACAGCAATTGGTCGAAGCCAATTCCGCAGAGCTGCATTTCTTGTTGCAGCCGAATGCGTAGAATCGCCGCCGACAACGAATCGAGTCCCAGTTCGACCAGCGGGCTGCCGACGGGAACGTCATTCGGCGCCATTTTCAGCGTTTGCGCTGCTATGCGCCGGATCCGCTGCACGACCGGCAGATCCTCCCCAGGAGCCGCGTGGCCGGCACCTGGTTGCGGCATTCGGCTCGCAAAAACGATCGACAGTTCACCGGCAAGCAACTTGGCGCGACATTCTCCGCGTTGCAGTTTTCCGCTCGAGGTCTTCGGGATCGAACCCTTCTTGACCAACACAATCCAGAATGCATGAACTTCGTGCTCGGCGAATATCGCGTTACGGACGGTCGTCGCAAGCGCCTGCCAATCGTCGTTGCTCGCAGCCAGCTCTTGAACCACGACGAGTCGTTCCTCGCCGTCGCGATCGATCGAGAAGCACGCCACCGAGCCTGCTCTTGCCGCGCGACTGGCTTTTTCGACTGTTTGTTCAATGTCCTGCGGGTGGTGATTGCGGCCGCGAATTACGATGAGATCCTTCAGACGACCGGTGATGAAAAGCTCGCCGCCGTGCAAAAAGCCGAGATCGCCGGTGCGCAGGAACGGTCCGACACCGTCCAAGCGAGCGCCGAAGGTCGCCGCAGTAGCGCCCGTCTGCACGAAATAACCTGACGCTACACTGGGTCCGGCGATCCATATCTCTCCGACCGCGCCCTCGCCGGCGCGGCGCCCGGTCGCGACATCGACAATCTCGATCTTCTGATCATCCCAGCTTCGTCCGCAACTCACTAGCGTTCTTCCCGGAACGTCGTCGCGAACCTGGCGCGCGCGATTGAGGGCGAGATCTTCAACGCTTACGCAGAGACGACGCGGTTCTTCGTCAGCCGCGCCACCGCTCACGAATAAAGTCGCTTCGGCCAAGCCATAACATGGATAAAGCGCGCGCGGCGAGAAGCCGACGGCCGCGAATCGTCGTGCGAAGCGAGTCAGCGTTTCGGCGCGAACCGGCTCGGAGCCATTGAAAGCTATGCGCCATCGCGTCAAATCCAGCTCGCGTTCATGCTCCTGGGTGATCGCCTGCGTGCAAAAGTCGTAGGCGAAGTTCGGCCCGCCGCTAAAATCGGCAGCGAATCGACTCACGGCCTCGAGCCAGCGGAACGGGTCGCGCAGGAACGTCGTCGGGGCGAACAGGACGCAACGGCTGCCCAGCCACGCCGAATGCAGCATGTTGCCGATCAAGCCCATGTCGTGGAACAGCGGAAGCCAGCTCACCATCACGGAGTCCGCCGAAGTCCGGAACGCGGTGCTCATCATCTGCTCGTTATGGAGCAGGTTGCCGTGGCTCACCATCACACCGCGTGGGCTGGTGGTTGAGCCGGACGTGTACTGAATGAGAGCCAGCGATTCTTGATGCAGGAGCGGCGGCGACCAATCGCCGGGCGAGAATTCCGCGTCTTGTCCGTCCAACAAATCGACGGCGGCGAGCGCGGGCGCGAGCGTAGCCGTCGAGCTCAGTCTGTGTCGGAACTGCGCGTGGACGAGCCCGAACCGCGGCTGCCCGTTGCGCAGCATGACGTCGAGACGAGCGATCGCACTAGCGGCGCGGGGGAACGCCAGCGGCATCGCTGCGGCGCCGGCATAGAGGACGCCGAAGAAGGCACAAACGAAATCGGGGCCGGTCGGTTGCAAGATGAGCACGCGGTCGCCGATGGCGGCGCCCGCCCGTTGCAACCGCGCCGCCAGCGCGCGAGCCGCCGTATCGAGCTGCGCGTAACTGAGTTCTGCGGCTACCGCGCCCGCTTCGTCGAGAAACGTGTAGGCCACGCCGTTCGGTCGCGTCGCGGCGTGGCATCTCATTGTCTCGACAAAGGTGTTGATCACGTGCATCCAGTTCTTTTGCCCGCCATTGCGTGCTGGTACGAAAGAAGTTGATCGTCACACGATATGATTCCGAGTGGCCGGCCGCGTTTCCCGAGCTCCCAGCGTGTTTCGCATCGATACCGCAGAGCCGGCAATCTTCGGATTTGCTCTCGACCAAACTCGGTGCGAGCCGCCCTGGTCTCCGGCATCTAATGGGAAACCGTACCCGCTTTCGGCCGCGGCGCGAAAGTGGAAATGGTCCTCGGTCGCAAAGTCGCGATCAGCGACCGGACACGTTCCGGATGGCGGCATCAGACCCCTGGTGCTGCGTCAGAGCCTCGAGCAACTCGTATGCATCGGAGCATTGTACCCTTGCCCGAACTGAAAACCATTTCTCCGCGACGGAAGCGTCGTGCTTACTTTCCTCGCGGCGCCTTACAGCGCTCGCTTCAATGGTCGCGCAGGTCATTGATGCGGTCAAATCCGAAAACCGGCGAAACATTGCCGCCGAAAACGATCGAGCCGGGGGTTGATCGGCGCAGCATATTTACTTTACGTTGGCGGGGGTGATACAATCAATAGGCGTTAACGCGGGATTCCTCCGTTGATTGAGAAGAGGCTGATGAGACAACCTTCGATGCGACAGCGCGTTGCCGGATCGACGCTCGGGAATTGGCGCTAGCGGCGACAAGCGAGGCGGGGTCGACCACTGACGGGCGCCAATGGTGTCGGAATGTTTGCGATAAACCAATTGCCCGACCCTACGGTTGTTTCATACGCCAAAAAATATCGGCACATCGCGCCCGAGGTCATTCTCAAGGAAGACGTTCTTCGCCTTGGCATGAGCTTTAGCCGCGACGCATTGGAATTTGCGCGCGGCTGTCGCAGCCAAGCCTATTTTCTGTTCTCATACAACATCTCGCCGCATGACCAACTTGGACCTGCCCTGAGTTCGCAGGCGCCGGAAGACATCAAGCTGGTCGGTGGGCCAATGGCGCTGGAACGCACGTCCGTCCGCGTCGTGCTCTCAACACGGTCTCCATATCTGGTCGACATCATCGGCGGAAAGCCGATGCTGTGCGAGAATGCAGTGCCTTTGACCGAGGTCGTGCTGCCGCAAAAGCCGCCGTATTACGGGGCGACGCTCGCGGACGGCACCCGCTATGAGCAGGTCATCCCGCTCCTGTACGATCATTTTGCATTCATAACGACCTTCCGCGTGTGTCATTACTGGGGAGATAAAGAGGAGTGCAAATTCTGCGACATCAACCATCACGTCCGCGAGCTGCGAAGGCAAACCGGCGATCACGTGGCGGCGGACGCGGTGAAGGATATCGCCAAGGTGGCTGAAGTCATCGAGGCAATGACGCGAGAACAGTCACCCGACTTTCGCGTTATCACCATCATCATGACCAGCGGCTCCATTGTGCGAAAGGTGCGCGGAGGGGCCGACAACGCCGCCGATTTCAACATTCCCTATGTCGAGGCGATTCGGTCGCGCATCGGCGGGCGATTGCCGATCGTGATGATCACCGAGTCGCAGCCGATCGAGCGCGTCAAGGCGCTGCGGGCCGCAGGCATCAGCAGCCACAACGCCAATCTGGAGGTCTGGGATAAGCGATTGTTCGAGATCATTGCGCCGGGAAAAGCGAAGTACGTCGGCTATGAGGCATGGCTGCACAACCTTTACGCCGCGGTCGATGTCATGGGCGAGGGCAACGTCAGCCCCAACATGGTATCGGGCGTCGAAATGGTGCAGCCATGGGGCTTCCCCACCGTGGCGGAGGCGTTGAGGTCGGCGCGAGAAGGATTCGAGACTCTCATGTCACACGGGGTGGTGCCGCACCTCGACACGTGGTGCATCGAGCCGGGTTCGCGGCTCGACGGCCATCCTCCGGTCCCCCTTGATTTTCTGATTCTGGCCGACGTCGCCTGGTATGAAAGCTGGCGCAAGTACAACCTTCCGCCATTCATCGGATACGGGCCGATGGGAGTGCGCGGCGTCGCCGTCTATGGAAATAGCGCCTCCGTCGATGTCAGCGAGTAGCGAGGTCGCGATGGCCGATGTTATGTCGACGGGATTTTCCCGAACGCGCGCCGACCACTACCGATTGGCCATGACACGGGCGCCGAACGCACGAACGGCGGAGCTCGACAAGCTGAGGGAAGTTCTGGACGGGCTCGGCGTGCGGCACTGTCGGAGGATCGTGGATCTCGGTTCCGGTCACGGCTACGCCACGGTCGCGCTGCTCGACTATCTGGCAACCGACGGCGTCGTGTTTGGTATCGACAGTTCGCCGCACATGGCGGACCAGATGCCGCGCCACTCCGATATTCAGCCGATGATCGCGCCTTTCGATGAGCTCGACATCGAAGCCAATACCATAGATCTTGTGGTGTCGCTCGCGACGTTTCACCATGTAACCCATAAGACACTGGTGATGCGCGAGATCAAACGGATCCTGCGGACCGGCGCGCATGTTGTGATTGCCGACGTGAATGAAGGGACGCCGACCCAGCAATTCTTCGATCACGTTGTTCGTCGATATTGCGCGACCGGGCACGATCTCGACTTTCTTGACCAACACTGGGTGGCGCTCATTGCGCAGCGCGCCGGAATGGCGCACTTGTCGTCTTCGGTCGAGAATACCGACTGGTATTTCGAGAGCGAGAGCATCATGCTTCAGTTTCTGGCCGACCTGATGAATTTGGAGGTCGAAACCCAGCAATTGAAGGGCCTGGTCGACAAGTGGCTGCAGCCGCGTGACCGATCGTCGTCGGGCTCCTTGCTCCTGCCGTGGTCTCTTGGATATCACGTATTACGCAAAGCTTGACCAGCATTGCGGCCGTTCCGAGCCTGGTAGCGGGGGGCGGATTTGAACCGCCGACCTCCGGATTATGATTCCGCTGCTCTGACCAACTGAGCTACCCCGCCGCCGTCTTTTTGGAACCGGCGCCAAGAAGCCGCCGCCAGTCCGGCCAGATTTAGGGCAGATCGCCGGCGTTTCCAAGGGGCTAATCCGTCTGGAAGCCGATTAGGCGTGGGCCGGCGCCGGCGCCAAATGCTCCCCGGCGAATCCATCAAGCCGCGCAAACCGGATCAGCGAGAAATGGCCGAGCGGCGGCATGGCGCGGCGCTCGATAAGGTGCACGCCGCCGTGACGCGCCGCCCAGCGGGCGAGCCGGTCAAAGCGGAATTCCGGCTGCCAGCCAAGCCGGCGTGCCAATGGCGCGAACGCGCGCTCGAACGCGGCGCGCGGGCCGGTCTCCGCGCCCAGATGATTGACCAAAATGATCTCGCCGCCGGGCTTGAGCACGCGGGCGAATTCGTCGAGCGTCGCCTCGGGCTCGGGCACCGCGGTGATGACGTACTGGGCGACGACCACATCGAACACCGCATCCGCAAAGCCAAGCCGGCGCGCATCCATGACGGCGAGGCCGTCGACGTTGGTGAGCCGGTGCTCGCGCACGCGCGCCTTGGCCTTGCGCAGCATGGGAGCCGAAAGGTCGATGCCGATGACGCGGTTCGTCCAGGCGTAATCCGGCAGCGACAGGCCGGTGCCGACGCCGACTTCCAGGATGCGGCCGCCGATGCGTTCGGCCGCCGTGACCGCGGCCTTCCGCCCGCGCTCGAACACCGCGCCGAATACCAGATCGTAGACCGGCGCCCAGCGCGCATAGGCCTTGGCGATCGTGCTTTCGTCGAATGCTGCGCCCATCGCGCCGTCAGTGCTGTGATCCGCGGTGGAGCTTCGGCATGGATGCGCGGCGCGGCGGCTTTAGCGCTCGACCGCCATGGCGGCAGCGCGGGCGCCGCGCGCGGCCGCGACGGTGCTGGCGATGAAACCGCCGCCGAGCACGCGCGCCTGACCTTCGGCCGCATCGTAGAACGCGCAAGCCTGGCCAGGCGAAACGCCGTCTTCGCTGGCGATCAACTCGACTTCGATGCCGCCGCGCTCGCCGCGGCAGAGCCAGGCCGGCTGCGGCGGCCGGGTCGAGCGGACTTTGACAAACGCCTCGCGGCCGCTCGCCAGCGTCTCGTCGATCGAGCCGTCGCCGAGCCAATTGACGTCGCGCAGGCGGATGCGGCTGGTGCGCAGCGCCTCGCGCGGCCCGACCACGACGCGGCGCGCGGCGGCGTCGAGGCGCACGACGTAAAGCGGCCTGCCCACCGCGATGCCGAGCCCGCGGCGCTGGCCGATCGTGAAATGAATGATGCCGTCGTGGCGGCCGAGCACGCGGCCGTCGAGATCGACGATGTCGCCCGGTGCGGCGGCGCCGGGCCGCAGCCGCTCGATCACCTGCGCATAATGCCCGGTCGGCACGAAGCAGATGTCCTGGCTGTCCTGCTTGTCGGCGACCGCGAGGCCGAAGCGCCGCGCCAGCTCCCGGGTCTCGGCCTTGCTGCGGTCGCCGAGCGGGAAACGCAAGAGCTCGAGTTGCGCGCGCGTGGTGGCGAACAAGAAGTAGCTCTGGTCCCGCTCCGCTTCGCGGGCGCGAAAAAGCGCGCGGCCGCCCGGCAGCGCCCGCGACGCGACGTAATGGCCGGTCGCCAAAATTTTGGCGCCGAGCTCGCGCGCGGTGTCGAGCAGATCGCGAAACTTGATCGACTGATTGCATTCCACGCATGGCACCGGGGTCTCGCCGGCGACGTAGCTCTCGGCAAAGCGGTCGATCACCGCCTCCTTGAAGCGGCTTTCGTAGTCGAGCACGTAGTGCGGAATGCCGATGCGCTCGGCGACGGCGCGGGCATCGTGAATGTCGCGGCCGGCGCAGCAGGCGCCCTTGCGGTGGGTCGCGGCGCCGTGGTCGTAAAGCTGCAGCGTGATGCCGACCACGTCATAGCCCGCCTCGGCGAGCAGCGCCGCAGTCACCGAGGAATCGACGCCGCCCGACATGGCGACGACGACCCGGGTCGCAGACGGTCGGCCATCGATGTCGAAACTGTTCGGCATGGCAATACGGCGGCGCTCCCGGCGGCGGATGCCGGCAAAGGGGCGGCACACGGGCCGCCGCCTTTGCCTCGGCATTACTATAAGTGTGACGGCTCCGCAGCGCCATCGCCGGGCACACGCGGCAAGCAAGCCCAGCGGGGAGCCGGGGTGCGGCAGAATTTGCCGCAGGCGGCACAGAGATGCCGCTGGGTTTCCCGGCGGCGCCTGTTAAGCGTTTGAAACTTTTACACTTTTTGAACAGCCCCGGCTGGCCCGCGGGTTGCAGGCAAGAGGCCGGGTGATTGTCGGTCCAGGCGCTTTGGGAGTCCTGCGGTGCCGAGTGCAGCCAGTATTTCGTCCGATGTCAGCGTTGCACTGCCGCGTGGAGCGCCGCAGCGGCTACAGACGCCGCAGACGGATGCGCCGGATGCGCAGCCGTTTGTGGCGTTGCTTGACGCGACCGCCCGGCCACTCCCGGATGGCGGCGCCGGCGCGCCGGCCGCGGCGGCCGCGGCGGCGCAACCCAATCAACCAAAGCCGCCCGCCGACAACGGCGCTACGCTGCAGGACAGCAATGTCACGGCTGCGGCGCCGGCCGATGCAGGGGTATCGGCACCCGCACCCGGCAATGCCGCGGCGCCGGCCAAAGGGAAGCCGGCGCAAAGCGCCAATGCCGATGCCGCGCGCAAAGCCAATGCGACCTCGCAAAACCTCGCCGGCCGCAATCTGCGGACCGCGACCGGGAATGGGGCCGCCAATACGCTGCCGCTGCCCGACGGCGATGCGGCGACTGCAACAAGCACCGCGAAGAAGGCGAATGCAACGAGGAGCGGCGCAACACCGCCCGCCAACAATACGAAGCAGCCCGACGCCGCCGGCAACGGCACCGCGGACGCGGCCGGCAACGCGGCCGTCGCGGCTGCACCCGATGCTGCCAACGGCAGCGATCCGGCAGCTGCGAATTCCGTGACGCCGGCGCCGACAAAGGCGTCGGGCAGCGGCAAAGGCGATGAAAAGAATGGCTTGGCGGACGCCTCGAATGCTTCGGCAGCGGCGAACCAAACACAGTCGCTTGATGCCGCGCAGCCGGTTGCGGCGGCTTTCGTGCTCGGCGCAACCGGTAATGCAGCGCCGGCCGCGGCAAAGCCCGGACCGGCGATTGTCGAGGGCGTCAAAGCTCGCGGCAAAGCGCCGCCGGCCGCTGCGGCGGCGGGGCAAAATACGACGGCTGCAGACGGCGACGCAGAGGCGCAAGCTTCAACCGCATCCGATACCAGTGCAACCGATGCTTCGGCCTCTTCCGAATCGGACGCCGCGACCGGCGATACCTCGGCATCCCCGATCAACGCGCAACAGGCGCCGGACCAGGCGTCGGCGCCAGACGCCACGACCGCCGCATTGTTGAATCAGATCGATTTTGTTTCTTCGGGCGGTGCGGGGCGCATCGGCTTGCGCGCCGACCCGACTGCGCCGCTCAATGGTGCCGCCGCGGCCGCGCCGGGCGGGGCCGCCAATACCACCACCCTGCCGACCGTCGGCGTGCTCGCGGCGAATGCGACGGCGGCGAGCGCGGCGCCGTCGGCGGTACCCGCTGCCGCGGCGGCGGTGCCGCTGGCCGGACTCGCGGTCGCGATTGCGGCGCGCGCTCAAGCCGGCTCCAGCCAGTTCGACATCCGGCTCGATCCGCCGGAATTGGGCCGCATCGACGTGCGGCTCGGCGTCGACGGCAGCGGCACGGTGACGACGCATGTCACCGTCGACCGCGCCGATACGCTGCAGCTTCTGCAAAACCAGCAGCCCCAGCTCGAACGCGCGCTCGAGCAAGCCGGCTTGAAGACCGCCGACAATGGCCTGCAATTCACGCTGCGGGACCAATCCTTCGCCGGACAGAACGGCGGCTCCGGCGGACAGCAGCAGCAGACGGCCGCGCCGGCGCAGCTCGTCATCCCCCAGCCCGACATGGCGCCGATCGACACCGCACAAATTTACGCGCGGTTGCGGCTCGGCAACGGCCTCGACATCCGCGTGTGAGCGCAATCGCGTGAGGGCGAACTATGACGACGACGACGACGACCAGTTCCGTAACCAGCAATTCGGCCACGGCCACCACGCAGGCGGTGAACAGCTCGGCGTCGCAGCAGATCGCCGGCAACTTTGACGAGTTTCTGCAGCTGTTGACCACGCAGCTGCAGAACCAGGATCCGCTCGATCCGATGGACACCAATTCGTTCACCCAGGAGCTGGTCGAGTTCGCCTCGGTCGAGCAGCAGATCGACACCAACACCAACATGCAGACGCTGATCTCGCTGCAGCAGGCCACGACCGACCTGGCGGGGCTGCAATTGGTGGGATCGACGGTCACGGTCAGCGGCAGCAGTGCGGCGCTGTCCAATGCCACCAACAGCCCGGCGACCTGGAGCTTGAACTCGCCGTCGGCGGCGACGGCAAATATCACGATCACCAATTCGTCGGGCCAGACCGTTTATAACGGAACCACATCGCTCAATGCCGGCACCCAGACCTATAGCTGGAGCGGCCAGGGCAACAACGGCACGATCTGGCCGGACGGCAACTACACGCTCTCGATCAACGCCACCGGCGCCAATGGCCAATCGGTGACGGTGTCGACCCAGGTGCAGGGGGTGGTCACCGCCGTCAATACCAGCGCCAATCCGCCGACGCTCACGGTCGGCGGCCAAACCGTGCCGATGAGCAGTATCCAGTCGATCAACAGCGGCGGCGGCAGCAGCAGCAGCCTCACCAGCAACGTGAGCAGCCTCAACAGCAGCATCAGCAGCCTCACCAGCACGATCAACACTCTGAGCGAGCTTCTCTAGGGCGGATCGGCAGAGCGCGGCCCGCCGGGTGGCCTTCGGCACGGCGCCCCGCCGCCCGGCCAAGCGGAAAGCACAAGTTGCGCGCGATCAATTCGGCAAAAACCGCCAAAAGTCCGCTACGCTTAGCCAAATTTTAAGCGGGCGCCCCTAATCTCGGCTCCGTCGCGTTCGAGTTCGTGAGAGTGGCTATGACTGAACCCCATCGCCCGAGGGTGAAATACGTCATCGGGCCGGACGGTTCTCCCCTGACGATCGCGGATTTGCCGGCGCCGGGGACCAAACGCTGGGTCATCCGCCGCAAGGCGGAAGTCGTGGCTGCCGTGCGCGGCGGGCTGTTGTCGCTGGAAGAAGCTTGCAGCCGCTATACGCTGACCGTCGAGGAATTTCTCTCCTGGCAATACTCGATCGATCAGCACGGCCTTGCCGGCCTGCGCACGACGCGCATCCAGCAGTACCGCCAATAGGCGCCGTTCATCGAATCTTGCCAAATCGTCAACGCCGGCTGCTGGCAAGTGGCGAATAGCGAGTGGCGAGTGGCGCGAGGGCGTGCTCACCATTCGTTATTCGCTACTCGCTATTCGCCATTTGCCATTCGCTATTCGCCAAACAGCACCGCCGCATTAACCGGGCGCTAACCATCCACCAGGCAAATCTTGCCGATCCGCCGTTTGCGTTGGGGGGATCGGGCGCGGTGCAAAATCTGCTGGAGTTCGCCAAGACGCTCGGCGCGCCGCGCATTGCCGCGATGGGCGCCGTCACCATTGCGCTGGTCGGCTTCTTCGCCTTCATCATTCTGCGCGTCACCGCGCCGGAGATGACGCCGCTCTTCACCAACCTGACGCTGGACGATTCCGCCGCCATCGCCAAGGAACTCGACCGCGAGGGCGTGCCCTATCGGCTGCGCGGCGAGGGCAACGTCATCCTGGTCGCCCGGGACCGGGTCGCGCGGCTGCGCATGCAGCTCGCCGAGAGCGGCCTGCCCAAGGGCGGCGGCGTCGGTTACGAAATTTTCGACCGCACCGACGCGCTCGGCACCACGAGCTTCGTGCAGAACATCAACGCGACACGCGCGCTCGAGGGCGAGCTCGCCCGTACCATCCGCACGCTCGACAGCGTGGAGGACGCCCGCGTGCATCTGGTCATGCCGGAACGGCCGCTGTTCTCGCGCGACAAGGTCGAGCCGTCCGCCTCCATCGTGCTGCGCGTGCGCGGCGCACTGGAGCCGAGCCAGGTGCGCGCCATCCGCCATCTCGTCGCCACGGCGGTGAACGGGTTGCGGCCGCAGCGCATCTCGATCGTCGACGAAGCCGGCAACCTGTTGGCCGAC
Source organism: Xanthobacteraceae bacterium (assembly GCA_030038995.1). GTDB lineage: Bacteria > Pseudomonadota > Alphaproteobacteria > Rhizobiales > Xanthobacteraceae > BOG-931. Next base: position 24,443 of record JASHQS010000115.1, on the reverse strand, counting down.
GGCGCCGCCGACGACTCGGGCGCCGGCGACGTCGGCGCCGACGAGCGGCAGGTCGCGTTCGAGAAGCGGTTGCGCCAAGAGGTCGAGGCCATCGTCACCTCGGTGGTCGGACCGGGCCACGCCCGCGTGCAATTGACCGCCGATTTCGATTTCAACCGCATCACCCAAACCTCGGACAAATACGATCCCGACGGCCGCGTCGTCCGCTCGAGCCAAACCCGCGAGGAAACCTCCGCCAGCAATGCCGGCAACGCCAACCAGGTCACGGTCGGCAACGAGATACCGCAAGGCGCGCAGCGCCAAAATCCGGCTGCCGAGGCGGGCGCGACGCCGCGCGACGAGAGCCGGAAGTCGGAGGAGACCATCAATTACGAGATTTCGAAAACCACCAAGACCGAGGTGAGCGAAGGCGGTCGCGTCAATCGCATCTCGGTCGCGGTGCTGGTCGACGGCACGTATAGCAAGAACGACAAGGGCCAGGTGGTCTACAAGCCGCGCAGCAAGGAGGAGATCGATCAGATCGCCGCGCTGGTGCGTTCGGCGATCGGCTTCGACCGGAAGCGCGGCGACCAGGTCGAGGTGGTGAACCTGCGCTTTGCCGAGCCGCCGCCACAGCCGTTCGCCGCGCCGGGCCGCGGCTGGCTGTCGGGGCTGCATTTCTCCAAGGACGACATCATGCAGGCCATCGAGACGGTGGTAATGGGCCTGTTGGGTCTTGCCGTGCTGCTTCTCGTCGTGCGGCCGCTGGTGCGGCGCATGCTGGCGCCCGGCGGTGAGCCGGTCGCGGCACTGCTGCCGGGCGCCGCCGCCGGCGCTGCGGTGCCGGGCGAGGCGGCCGCTGCCGCGAGCGCTGAAAGTGGCCCCACCTTCTCGGCCGAGCCGAGCGAGACCTCGAAGATGATCGACATCGCGCAGATCCAGGGCCAGGTCCACGCCCAGTCGGTGCAAAAAGTCGGCGAGATCGCCGACCGCAATCCGCGCGAGACCGTGTCCATCATTCGCCAATGGCTGCACGAAAGCGCCGCCGCCTGATCGAACGCCGCCATGCCGTCCGCATACGCAGAGAAAGCCGAAAAAAAAGACGCCGCCCGCCGGGAGATCGACAGCGCGCTGGCAAGCCTTGCCGGCCGCGCCGGCGCGCCGCCGCCGAAGCGCCAGCTCAGCGGCCCCGAGCGCGTCGCGGTGCTGATGCTGGCGCTCGGCGAACAGCACGGCGCCAAGATCTGGAGCATGCTCGACGACGACGAGTTGCGGCAGATCTCCATCGTGATGTCGACCATCGGCATGGTCGAGGCCCAGTTGGTCGAGAACCTGTTGCTCGAATTCGTCTCGCGCATGTCGGCGTCGGGCGCGCTGATGGGCAATTACGACGCCACCGAGCGCCTGTTGCAGCAATACCTGCCGCCCGAGCGGGTCGGCAACATCATGGACGAAATCCGCGGCCCCGCCGGCCGCAACATGTGGGAGAAGCTGTCCAACGTCCAGGAAGAGGTGCTCGCCAACTACCTGAAAAACGAATACCCGCAGACCGTCGCCGTGGTGCTGTCGAAAATCGGGCCCGAGCATGCCGCGCGCGTGTTGGCGATCCTGCCGCAAGATCTGGCGCTCGACGTCATCAACCGCATGCTGCGCATGGAGGCGGTGCAGAAGGAGGTTCTGGAGCGGGTCGAGCAGACGTTGCGCACGGAGTTCATGTCGAGCCTGTCGCAGACGCGCCGGCGCGATGCCCACGAGGTGATGGCGGAGGTGTTCAACAATTTCGACCGCCAGACCGAGACCCGCTTCCTCACCGCGCTGGAGGAGGAAAATCCGGAAAGCGCCGAGCGCATCAAGACGCTGATGTTCACCTTCGACGATCTCACCAAGCTCGACACCGCCTCCACGCAGACCCTGATGCGCCATATCGAGAAGGACAAGCTCGCGGTGGCGCTCAAGGGCGCCGCCGAGCAGGTACGCCAGTTCTTCCTGTCCAACATGTCGACCCGCGCCGCCAAGATGCTGCTCGACGACATGCAGGCGATGGGGCCGGTGCGGCTGCGCGAGGTCGACGAGGCGCAGGCGCTGCTGGTCAACCTCGCCAAGGACCTCGCCGCCAAGGGTGAGATCATCATCTCCAAGAGCCGCGGCGAAGAAGAGCTGATTTATTGAGCATGGCAATGAACGCGCGCAGGCACACCACGATCCGTCATTCCGGGGCGCCGCGCAGCGGCGAACCCGGAATCCATAACCACGAGCGCTGCCGGCTTTACTCCGAGATTTGCCGGCATGGGCAGGGGTTATGGATTCCGGCTCTCGCTTCGCTCGGCCGGAATGACAGTGAGGAACCGCCGCGATGAACGCGCCGACCAAGTTTCTGTTCGACGTCGATTTTGCCGGCGGCGCCGACCGCAAGTCGGCGATTTCGCTCGCCGAGCATGGACAAAAGCTCGCCGCCGCGGAAGCCGCTGCGCAGCGGCGCGGCTACGCGCAGGCGCAAGCCGACGCCACGGTCGAAGCCGAGCGGCGGGTTGCCGGCGCGCTCGAGCGCATTGCCGCCGGCATTGCCGAAGCGGCCAACGCGTTGACGGCGATCGAGACGCGGCTCGAATGCGAAGCCGTCGAAGTCGCCGTCGCCGTCGCCAAAAAACTGGCGCCGGCGCTGATCGCGCGCGAGCCGTTTGCCGAAATCGCCGCCTTGGCAGGCGATTGCTTCCGGCAGCTCGTCGCCGCGCCGCACATCGTGGTGCGGGTCCATGACGCGCTCTATGCCACCGCGCAGCAGAAGCTCGACGAGATCGTCCGCGCGCGCGGTTTTGCCGGCCGCCTGGTCGTGCTCGCCGAACCCGAGATGGCGCCGGGCGATTGCCGCATCGAATGGGCCGACGGCGGCGTCAACCGCGACAGCGCCGCAGCCGAAGCTGCCATCGGCGCCGCGGTCGCCGCTTATCTTGCCGCCCGGCGCGGTGCGGCCGGCTCGCCCAGCACCGCCGCCGCCGCCGCCGCCGGCGCCCAGCGCCATCTGGAGGAGATCGCAAGATGAGCGACGATGCCAAGGTCACGCTGCCGGATCTCGAAGACGCCGGCATGCAAGCCGACGTGCCGCTGGCGGCAGAGCCGGAAGGGCCGACCACGCGCGTCGCCTCCGACCTCGAAGCGGTGTTCGACGTGCCGGTTCAAGTCTCGGCGGTGCTCGGCCGCGCCCGCATGGAGGTGGGCGACCTGCTCAAGCTCGGCCCCGGCACCGTGCTCGAGCTTGACCGCAAGGTCGGCGAAGCGATCGACATCTACGTCAACAACCGCCTGGTGGCGCGCGGCGAGGTGGTCCTGGTCGAGGAAAAGCTCGGCGTGACGATGACGGAAATCATAAGGGCCGAGCGGTCGTGAAGAGCGCGAATGGCGAACAGCGAAACGGCGAATAGCAAATAGCGAATGGTGAAGATAATGACAGCGCCGCGCGCTTACCCCATTCGCCATTCGCCATTCGCTACTCGCCACTCACTATTTGCTGTTCGCAGATCGCCGGTCGCAGAAAAGGAATAAACCCATGCGGCTCCTCATCATCGGCACGCTCGACGGCCAGCTCACCACCGCGACCAAGCTCGCGATGGAGAAAGGCGCCACCGTCACCCACGCCGCCGACATCGCCCAGGCGCTTGCCGTGCTGCGCGCCGGCCGCGGCGCCGACCTGTTGATGGTCGACGTCGGCATCGCCATTCGCGAGCTGGTGCGCGGGCTCGAAGCCGAGCACATCCACGTGCCGATCGTGGCCTGCGGCACCGCGACCGACGCGCGCGCCGCGGTCGCCGCCATCCAGGCCGGCGCCAAGGAATACATCCCGCTGCCGCCCGATCCGGAGCTGATCGCGGCGGTGCTGGCCGCCGTCGCCGACGACGTGCGCGAGCTGATCTACCGCGACGAGGCCATGGCGCGCGTGGTCAAGCTCGCCCAGCAGGTGGCGCCGAGCGAGGCCTCGGTGCTGATCACCGGCGATTCCGGCACCGGCAAGGAAGTGCTGGCGCGCTACGTGCACGCCCGCTCGCACCGCGCCAAGAAGCCGCTGATCTCGCTCAATTGCGCCGCGGTGCCCGAAGCGCTTCTGGAATCCGAATTGTTCGGCCACGAGAAGGGCGCCTTTACGGGGGCGGTGGCGCGCCGCGTCGGCAAGTTCGAAGAGGCCAACGGCTCGACGCTGCTGCTCGACGAAATTTCCGAGATGGACGTGCGACTGCAGGCCAAGCTCCTGCGCGCCATTCAGGAGCGGGTGATCGACCGCGTCGGCGGCACCCGTCCGGTGCCGGTCGACATCCGCATCATCGCCACCTCGAACCGCAACCTCGCCGAAGCGGTGCGCGCCGGCAACTTCCGCGAGGACCTGCTGTTCCGCCTCAACGTGGTGAATCTGAAAATTCCGCCGCTGCGCGAGCGGCCGGCCGACGTGCTCGAGCTCGCCGACTATTTCGTCAAGAAATACGCGGCGGCGAACGGCGTGCCGGCGCGGCCCCTAGCGGCGGACGCGCGGCGCACGCTCGCCATCAATTACTGGCCCGGCAACGTGCGCGAGCTGGAAAACACCATGCACCGCGCGGTGCTGATGGCAAGCGGCGCCGAGATCGGACCCGAGGCGATCCTTGCCCCCGACGGCGTGCGGCTCGATCAGCAGCGCAACGCACCCGCGGTGGCGCACGCCGCGCTCGCCGCCGAGCAGGTGTCGCGCGCCTTGGTCGGCCGCACCGTCGCCGAGGTCGAGCGCGACCTGATCCTCGAAACGCTCAAGCATTGCCTCGGCAACCGCACCCATGCGGCCAACGTGCTCGGCATCTCGATCCGCACCTTGCGCAACAAGCTCAACGAATATTCGGCCGACGGCGTGCTGATCCCGCCGCCGGGCGGCGGCCCCGGCGGCGAGCCGCGCGCCGCGGCGTAGTCGACATGCGCATCGCTCTGCGCCGCTCGTCGCCGCGAAAGCGCATAGGCGCTCACATAGGCCTCTGTTTCCCGGATGCGGTGCAGCGCGCAGCGGTGCACCGCTGATCCGGGATCGTCCCAGACTCCGCAACTTGTTACGATCCCGGGTCTGCAGCGCACCACTGCGCTGCGCTTCGTGCTGCGCTGCGCCCGGGAAACGCAGCTATGTTAGCGCCTATGCGCAAAAGCGGGGAGCCAGTACTGGATCCCGCTTGCGCGGGAATGAGCGGAGATCAGTCACCTGGTCGCATCCCCGCCATCGACCATGATGGTCTCGACCTCGCCGGCGCCGCCTTCACGGCGGAAGGCAGCCGCCTTGTTGTACTCGTCGGACTGAAAGCAGGCGACGCCCTGCTCGAAGCTCGGAAATTCGATCACCACGAAGCGTTGGAATTTCTGCGGCCCCTCCATGATCTGATAGCGGCCGCCGCGCGCCAAAACCCTGCCGCCGTATTTGGCGATGATTGCCGGCACCAGATCGGTGTATTTCTTGTACGCGGCCGGATCGTTGATCTTCGACCGCGCGACCCAATAGGCTGGCATGGAAATGCTCCGCAATTAGCGAACTGTCATGCTCCGCGAAGGCGGAGCATCCAGTAATCGCGAGCGACGGGCAAGAGCCTTGGAATTGGGTGATTACTGGATCACCCGCTGTCGCGGGTGATGACATCGAATACAGCGGCGGCGCTATGTCTCCGCGAACAACCCGCGGAGCATGCTCGCGGCGGTAGCGCGCTTTTCCGGCCGCTTCGGCGCCCCGACCATGCGCCGGGCGAGCAAGTCCACGAACGCCGCCTTCGCCATCGGCTTGGCGAACAAATAGCCCTGGCCGATGTCGCAGCCGATGCCTTGCAGCTTGTGGCTCTCGTGGGTGGTCTCGATGCCTTCGGCCACGGTCTTGATGTCGAAGCGCTTGGCGAGTTCGACGATGGTTTCGCACAGGCCGGCGTTGACCTTGTCGATGTGGCAATCGGTGACGTAGGAGCGGTCGATCTTCAGCTCGCTGAACGGCAATTGCCGCAGCCGCGCCAGCGACGAATAGCCGGCGCCGAAATCGTCGAGCGCCAGCGAGCAGTTGAGCGCGCGCAACTCGTCGGCGACCTCGTTGGCGATTTTCAGGTCGTGCATCACCTCGTCCTCGGTGACTTCGAGAATGAGGCCCGGCCAGTTGCCGGCCTGCGGCCGCTCCTCGCGCAGCATCTGCGCGATCGGCAGCTTGACGAAGGCGGAGGCCGGCACGTTGACGGACAGCTTGAGCGCGGCGCCGGCCGCGGCGCAGGCCTCGAAATCGCGCAACGCGGTGAGGATGACGCGCTCGGTCAGCGCCAGCATGTCGGCCTCGGCGGCGCCGGGCAGAAACGCGCCCGGGCTGATCAGGCTGCCGTCGCGCCGCCGTGCGCGCACCAGCGCCTCGGCGCCGACCAAACGCTTGGCGCGCAGGTCGATCTTGGGCTGGTACCACAGCTCGAACAGATCGAGCCGCAGCACGTCGCCGAGCGTCAGCTTGCCGTTGGCCGGCTCCGGTTCGTCGGCTTTGGCGGCAAACAGCTTGTGCAGGGCTTGCAGCATTACGGTTCAAAGCTGCGCCGTCATCACGCGGCGTTGTCGTTGATAGAAACCGATTATGCTGATGAGGAGGGGCGGCACCGTTAATGTCGCAGCGCCGACGCACATTATTGTTTGCGAAACGTAAGCGGATTGCCGAGATTTTTACGTGACCGCGATTTTCGTTCGTTTGTATCCGTCACTCTGAGGTGCTCGACGCGCAGCGTCGAGCCTCGAAGGGCGACGGCCCGGGCGCCTCGGCCGCATCCTTCGAGGGCCGCGCTCCGCGCGGCCGCCTCAGGATGACGGATAACAAAGGAAACGCCCTCACTCCGCGGCGCGGCGGGCGGCGACGATCTGGTCGGCGGTGCGGCCGGTCAGCTCGGCCATGTGGTCGAACTTGAACGTGAAGGTGCCGGCGCCGGCGGTCGCCGAGCGGATTTCGACGATCAGATCGCCGATCACGGCCTCCGGCATTTTGGCCCGTACCGTGTCCCAGCCGTCCCAGCCTTCGCGGGTGTCGAAGCCGAGGATTTGGCCGCGCCGGCCGGACAAGAGCGCGTTGATTTTCGCGGTGGCTTCCGAGGGACAGACGATCTCGACCAGATGAATCGGCTCGAGCAGCACCGGCTGGCATTGCGGGAGGCCTTCGCTGATGCCGATGCGGCCGGCGGTGCGGAACGCCATGTCGGAGGAGTCCACGGTGTGGTAGGAGCCGTCGATCAGCGCGACGTGCAGATCGACCACCGGAAAGCCGAGCGGGCCCTGCTTGAGCGCGTCGATGACGCCTTCCTCGACCGAGGGAATGTAATTGCGCGGCACCACGCCGCCGGTGATGCGCTCTTCGAAGGTGAAGCCGGAGCCGCGCGGCAGCGGCTTGATCTCGAGCACGACATCGCCGTATTGGCCGTGGCCGCCGGATTGCTTCTTGTGGCGGCCGCGCTGCGTGACGCCCTTGCGGATGGTCTCGCGGTAGCCGACGGTCGGCTGGTGGCGCTCGATGGCGACGCCGTAGCGGTCGCTCAGCCGCTCGGTGGCGACGCGCAGGTGCATCTCGCCCTGGCCCCACAGCACCACCTCGTGCGTCTCCGGATTGTGCGCCACCGTGATGGAGGGGTCTTCCTCGACCAGCTTGGCCAGCGCCTGGCCGAGCTTGACGTCATCCTTGCGCTCCTTGGCCGAGATGGCGATGGCGAGCACCGGCGGATACGGCTCGACTTTGGCGACCGCGGCATGCGGCTCCTTGCCGGCGGTCAGCGTGTCGCCGGTCTTGGCCTTGTCGAGCTTGGCGAAGGCGACGATTTCGCCGAAAGCGGCCGGCCCGCGCTTCTCCGTATTCTGGCCGACGAGCTTGAACACGCCGGCGACGCGGCCGGCCTCGTCGCCGCCGCTCGACAACAAGGTCGTGCCGTCGCCGGCCTGGCCGGCCAGCACCCGCGCCACCGACATCTTGCCGCCGTGCGCGGTGTTGAGCGTCTTGAGCACGTAAGCGACCGCGTCGCCGCTCGGCTGGACGCCGAGGCGCTTGGCGGTTTCGGCGATGCCCGGCGACTCGTGGCGCAGCGCCTTGAGGAGCCGCAGCACGCCGTTGGCGCGGCTCGCGGTGCCCATCAGCACCGGGCTGACCAAACCGTCGCGCAATTCCCGGGTCAGGTCGTCGAAGACCTTGTCGCGCGGCGGCTGGATGTCTTCGAGCAACTGCTCCATCAGCTCGTCGTCGTGGTCGGCGAGCGTCTCCAGCATGGAAAAGCGCGCGGTTTTCTGGCGGTCGGCGAACTCGCCTTCGAGCGGCACCACCTGCGAGGGCGCATGCTCCTTGTAGACGAAGGCGCGTTCCAGCGCGAGATCGACGAAGCCGGTGATGAGATCGCCGGAGAACGTCGGGATCTGCCGCAGCACCAGTTTGGTGCGCGAGGCCGGCTGCAAGAGCTTGAGGACGTCATGGACGCCGGCATCGGCCTTGTCGATCTTGTTGACGAACAGGATGCGGGGAATCTTCTGCTCTTCAAGCTCGCGCAGGATGAGCTGCAGCTGCGGGACTTTCTTCTCGTCCATTTCGCAGACCACGACGGCGGCGTCGATCGCCGGCAGCACGGCGCGCATGTCGTGGACGAATTCGACCGAGCCGGGGCAGTCGAGGAACGTGTAGGCATCACCCATGAAGGTGGTGGTGGCGACGGTGAGTTCGACGCTCATGCGGTGATGGCGCGCTTCCTTGCTGGCGTCGCCCACCGTGTTGCCGGCTTCGACGGTGCCCTGGCGCTGGATCACGCCGGTGCGGGCGAGGATCGCTTCGAGCAGCGTCGTCTTGCCGCTTTGGAACGGACCGACCAGCGCGACGGCGCGAGGACCGGTCGCGCGCGTGCCATTGTTACCGTTTGCCGCCATGAGCGCTCTCCCGCACGTCAGCCACCGCCTCTTCCACGCGGCACGGCGAGCCGACGACGAAGCGGAGCGAGCTATGGTTTCAGGCGGCAGCGGGGGAGGTCAAGGGGGCGGACATTGCGCCCCTGAAATCTCCTCCGTCAACACTGCGCGCCGGCGACACACAGGTTGAGCTGGCTGACGCCGGCGGCGATGTTGAAGCCGGTGGTGCCTTGGATCGACAGCGGCTGCAGCACGACCGAATCATTGGACCCGCCGATCAGCACGTTGGCGCCGAGCCCGAGCGCCACGGCGGCCTCGGCCGTGGCTCCCACATAGCTGCCCGCCAGCGAGCCGGCATATCTGTCGGTGTTGACGAACACGGTCCAAACGATCTTGCCGCCGCTGGTGACCCCGAGGTCGAGGCCGACGCGGGTCAGCGTGCCGACATAGGCGCTTTCGGGCGCGCCGGCGCTGTGGAAGAAGCAGCTCACGTTGCGTTGCGAGGTGACGACGAGGCCGACGCTGGAGGACAGCGAGCAGTCGAGTTCGCCGAGTTGAATGCGCCGCGCCTGCGCGGACGCGGACGACGTCGGGATCGTGGCGAGCGCCGCGGCGGCGACCACAGCCGCCGCGAAGGCTGTGCGTGACATCTGCGTTCTCCTCACCCGGGCCCGCCTGAGCGGGCCTTTTGCGCATTGTAAGCGAGAACCGCGCTGCCGTCGCCTGCCGTTTTCGCAGCCGCCAACGCTTTAGAGGGCAGCGAAGCTACGCCAAGTTCCCGCAGAAGCGCTGAATGCGGGCGCAGGCCTGTTCGAGCGCGGTCGTGGCCGTCGCATAGGAGAGGCGAAACGCGGGCCCGACGCCGAACGGCGTGCCTTGCACCACCGCAACGCCCTCGGCCTCCAGAAGCTCGGTGACGAAATCCTCGTCGGTCGCAAGCCTCTTGCCGGTCGGCGCCGTCTTGCCGATGGTGTCGGCACAGGACGGATAGACGTAGAACGCGCCCTCCGGCTTCGGGCAGCGGATGCCGCTCGCCTGGTTGAGCATGGAGACGCAGAGGTCGCGCCGCTCCTTGAAGATTTTTTTGTGCTTCTGGATAAAGTCCTGCGGACCGTTGAGCGCCTCGACTGCCGCCCATTGCGACACCGCCGCCGGGTTCGAAGTCGATTGCGACTGCAGCATCGCCATGGCTTTGATCAGCGGCTCCGGGCCGCCGCCATAGCCGATGCGCCAGCCGGTCATGCAATAGGTCTTGGACACGCCGTTCACCGTCAGCGTCCGCTCATACAGACGCGGCTCGAGCTGCGCGGGCGAAAAGAACGCGAAGTCGTCGTAGACCAGGTGCTCGTAAATGTCGTCGGTCATCACCCAGACATGCGGGTGACGCACCAAGACGTCGGTGATTGCCTTGAGCTCGCTACGCGTATAGGCGGCGCCGGTCGGGTTCGACGGCGAGTTGAACAGGAACCACTTGGTCTTCGGCGTGATGGCGCGCTCCAGCGCCTCAGGCTTCATCTTGAAGCCGTCCTCCATGCGGGTCGCGACCGTGATCGGCTCGCCGCCGGCGAGCAGCACGATTTCCGGATAGCTCACCCAGTACGGCGCCGGGATGATGACCTCGTCGCCCGGATTGAGGGTCGCCATGAAGGCGTTGAACAGGACCTGCTTGCCGCCGGCGCCGATGATGATCTGCGACGGCTTGTAGTCGAGCGCGTTCTCGGCCTTGAACTTGCGCGACACCGCGGCCTTGAGTTCCGGAATGCCCTCGACGGCGGTGTATTTTGCCGCCCGGCCGTCGCGGATCGCGCGGATCGCCGCCTCCTTGATGTTCTCGGGCGTGTCGAAGTCGGGCTCGCCGGCGCCAAGCCCGATGACGTCGCGGCCGGCCGCCTTGAGCGCGCGCGCCTTGTCGGTCACCGCCATGGTGGCCGAGGGCTTGATGCGCATGTTGCGGTCCGCGAGAAAGGCCATTGCAATCTCCATCTGCCTTGCGGCGTGCTTCCTAAAGCGACGCCGGCCCATAGGCAAGGGCAAAGCGCGGCTGCGCAGCCGCGTTACGTTGATGGCGCCTGCCGCGCAAGCCGCAAACGCTCCGTTAAGCCTGGGCTGGCCTAATGCTCCGCACAGTCATGCGGATGGGAACGGCCATAGGGCAGGTGCGCGCCAGCTTGCGGAGCGGCGACTGGCTCACGCGCGAGCGCATCCGGCTCATTGCCGCTGCAATTCTGATCGCTTCGGTCGCCGGCTTTGCTGTTCTGGTCGTGACCGCGCACGGCGCGGTCGACCGGCTGGGCCGGCCGCTCGGCACCGATTTCTCCAATGTCTACGCCGCCGGCACTTATGTACGCGACGGCAATCCAACCGCGCCGTTCGATCCGCCGCAGCAATACGCGCGCGAGCAGATTTTGTTCGGCAAGACAGCGCCGTTCTACGGCTGGCACTATCCGCCATATTTTCTTTTCGTCGCCGCGCTGCTTGCCAAAATGCCATACGGGCTTGCGCTCACGGTCTGGCAGGCCGCCACGCTGGCGCTTTATCTTCTGACTATATGGACGATCGGTTCTGCCGCCTCGCGCGCGGCAGGCAGAGGTGAATTATTTCTGCTCGCGCTCGCCTTTCCGGCGGTGCTGATCAATATCGGACACGGCCAGAACGGATTTCTCACCGCGGCGCTGATGGGCGGAGCGCTGCTGGCGCTGGAGCGCCGGCCGAGTCTCGCCGGCGTCCTGATCGGGCTTTTGATCTACAAACCGCAATTCGGCCTCTTGATTCCGATTGCGCTGATCGCCGGCGGACAATGGCGCGCCATCGCGGCAGCCGCCGCAACCGTGGCGCTGCTGACGCTCGCGACCACGCTGGCGTTCGGCCCGCAGGTCTGGCACGCGTTTGCGCTCTCGACCGAATACTCGCGGACCGTCGTCCTCGAACAGGGCGATACCGGCTGGCACAAGATCCAGAGCCTGTTTTCGTGGGCGCGCATGTGGGGCGCGCCGATTGCGTTGGCCTATGCGCTGCAGGGCGCGCTGACGGCGGCGCTCGGCGTTGCCATTGTCCGGCTGTGGCGCAGCGCCGCGCCGCATGCGCTCAAGGCCGCGGCGCTATGCCTCGCGGCCATCCTCGCCACGCCCTACACATTAGACTACGACATGATGGTGCTGGCGCCCGGCATCGCTTTCTTCGCCGCCGATGCGCTCGCGCGCGGCTTTCGGCCATGGGAAAAGACCGCGCTGGCGGCGCTGTGGCTTGCGCCCCTCGTGGCGCGCAGCGTGGCGCACGCGACGTTGATCCCGCTCGGCGTGCCGGCCATGCTCGCCGCTTTCGTGGTGCTGTGGCGGCGGGCGGAACTTCAACGCGTTCCACTGATGCCTTTCGGCGGCGCTTCCTCTAGGATGACCGACAGCGGCTCGCGCGGCGGCCACGACCTCGCCGCGTTCGAACAATAAATTCCAGAGAACGGCAATCGGGAGGCGCCGCGCGGAGAGTTTAGAAGCGCCGATGTTCACACTCTACTCGATGCAGCGTTCGGGCAACAGCTACAAGGCGCGGCTCGCCTTGGCGCAGCTTCGCGTTCCGTATCGGTTGATCGAGATCGATATCCTCAAGGGCGAGAGCCATACGCCCGAGTTCCTGTTGAAAAATCCGAACGGGCAGGTGCCGCTGCTCGAAGTCGCTCCCGGCCGCTATCTCGCCGAATCCAACGCCATCCTCTGGTACATCGCCGGCGGCACGCCGCTCGTGCCCGAGGACCGCATCGACCGCGCCGAGGCGCTGCAATGGATGTTCTTCGAGCAGCACAGCCTCGAGCCGAATCTGGGCGCCGCATATTTCTGGCTAACGCTGGTCAAAGGCGGCCGCGAACTGCAAAGCCACGCCATCGAGGACTGGATGGAAGAAGGCCATCGCGCGCTCGGCGTCATGGAGAAGCATCTTTCGCTGCACGATTATTTCGCCGCCGACCGCTATACCATCGCCGACATTGCGCTCTACGCCTACACCCACGTGGCGCATCAGTGTGACTACGATCTTGCGGCCTTTCCCGCGGTGCGCGCCTGGCTGGCGCGCGTCGCGATGCAGCCGGGTCACGTGATGATGGATTTCAATCCGGCGGCGGCGATGCCGGCGGTCCAGTGATCAGGGATCAGGGATCAGTAATCAGTAATCAGTTCGGGCGGCGGACCCGCACCTTAATTGCTGACTCCTGGTTTGCTGTCCCCTGACTGCTGATCCCTGATTACTGATTACTGATTACTGATTACTGATTACTGATCCCTGACAAACTAATGCCTGAAAACCACAGCCGCACTTTATTGCGCGCGAGCGCCGCGGCGTTAACCCTTCGTTAACCAAAAACACAAAATTGCCCTTATTCGTCAATGGCTTCGCCCAAGTTCGGCCGAACACGCGCCGGCATCCGCGGCGAATCATCGTGGCACCGATCAAGCTGATTCGCCGATGGATGCCGACCATGACAGAGCTCAACGGGAAGGTCGGTTTTGCGTCTCCCGCTTCCGCACGCCGTTTGACCAAGCGCCGCCACGCCGGCGTCGAGCTGATTGCCACCCTGGCGCTGGCGATCTCGCTGGTTATTGCCGCCACTGCGGTGTCGATCGGCACGGCACGGGCGCCGGTGCTCGGCAGTGTCGGCGACAGCAGGGACGCTTCGCTCGCCATCGCCGGGTTCGTCGGGCTTGTGATGGCGGGTGTCGCCGGCATCGGCGGCCTGACCGCGATGGCGGCGCGCAATCGCATCGCGCGGCGCGATTGAAACGGCGAGCGCCGGTCGGCGAGCCGGAGCATGGTCGCCGCGGCGATCTGCCCGGCCGGCGCCCAATCGCCGCCCAAAGCGGCAACAAATGACTTAAATCCGGGCAGCAATGCCGATATGGTGCGCGCTTGCGATGCCGCCGCGGAGAGCGCGCCCTGCATGAAGCTCGTCACCGCCATCATCAAGCCCTTCAAGCTCGATGAGGTGCGCGACGCCCTGTTGGGCATCGGCGTGAACGGCATGACCGTGACCGAGGTTAAGGGCTACGGCCGGCAGAAGGGCCATACCGAAATCTATCGCGGCGCCGAATACGCCGTGAATTTTTTGCCGAAAATCCGCATCGAAATCGCCGTTAGCGAACCGGACGCCGACCGCGTGGTCGAGGCGATCGGTGCCGCCGCCAAGACCGGACAGATCGGCGACGGCAAAATCTTCGTCACCCCGATCGAGCGGGCGCTGCGCATCCGCACCGGTGAGACCGACAGCGACGCGCTGTAACCGGAACATGCGAAATCCAGACCGTTAGTCCGTCATTCCGGGCCGAGCCAATGGGTGCGGCCCGAAGTGGCCGGCCGATGACAGGCTCCGTGCGGTGCCCGCAATCCCTGACCCAGCGCAGGGCTTAGGATTCGACTCCGCCAGCCTAATTTTTAGGCAGGCTGACTTGCGTTTGTGCGGCGGACTTGCCGCGCCGCCGAGCGGCTGCGTTGCGGCGTCCCGCTCGCGCTCGATCGCATCGATCCGCCAAAGCCTTAAGCCCGATCGGCCGAACTGGCACGGCGCTTGATTGTGCGGCGTTCGTCCGCCGCTGCGAGGCCGAGGCGAGGCGTCGCGCGGCGGTCGTGGCGGCGCGCCGGTCGAACGCTCCAGGGAGAGGCAGGCGGAATGAAGATCGTGATGGCGGTCATAAAACCGTTCAAGCTCGACGAAGTCCGCGATGCGCTGACCCGGATCGGCGTCCAGGGCCTGACCGTCACCGAAGTCAGGGGCTACGGCCGGCAAAAGGGCCATACCGAAATCTATCGCGGCACCGAATACGCCGTCAGTTTTCTGCCGAAAATCAAGCTCGAAATCGCTTGCCCGTCCGATCAGGTCGACAAGGTGGTCGAGACCATCGCGGCCGCGGCCAAGACCGGCCAGATCGGCGACGGCAAGATCTTCGTCACCGCGCTCGATCACGCGATCCGCATCCGCACCGGCGAATCCGACGCGGCGGCGCTGTAGCGCCGGTCGCTTTTCTGCACAGGAGTGAAGGCATGACATCGAACAACCGACCCGCGCTTGTCGCGCTTGCCGCGGCGCTGGTGCTGGCGCTCGCGTTGTGCCTGCCGGCGTTCCATTCGTCCTATGCGCAGGCACAGACAGCGCCGGCGGGGAACGCCGTATCGGCGCCGGCAGCCGGTGCGCCGGCGGCGGCGCCACAGGCCTGCGACGGCGTGAAGGTCACGGAAAACTGCACGCCGAATTCCGGCGACACCGCCTGGATGCTGACCTCGATGGCCATCGTGCTGATGATGACCATCCCGGGCCTGGCGCTGTTCTACGGCGGCATGGTGCGCAAGAAAAACGTCGGCGACACGGTGATGACGAGCTTCGCCATCACGTGCCTGGTCAGCATCCTGTGGTTCTTCTTCACCTACAGCATGGCGTTCCGCGGCGGCACGCCGTTCATCGGCGGCTTCGACCGCGCCTTCCTGCAGAACATCGTCAGCAACACCTTCAAGGCCGGGGTGGCGCAAAACATCGGCACGCCAAATCCGCTGGCGCCGACCATTCCGGAGACCGTGTATTCGATGTTTCAGCTGACCTTCGCCATCATCACCGCAGCCCTGGTCGCGGGCTCGATCGCCGAGCGCATGAAATTCTCGGCGATGCTGTGGTTCATCGGGCTGTGGGCGATTTTCGTCTATGCGCCGGTCGCCCATTGGGTCTGGGGCCCGGACGGCATTTTCAACAGCGCCAATCCGGACGCGAAATTTCACGTGCTCGATTTCGCCGGCGGCACCGTGGTGCACGTCAATTCCGGCACTGCCGGGCTGATGGCGGCGCTGATGCTCGGCAAGCGCAAGGACATGGGGCCGCCGCACAACATGGTGCTCACCTTGATCGGCGCTTCGCTGTTGTGGGTCGGCTGGTTCGGCTTCAATGCCGGCTCGGCGGTAAGCGCCGGCATGCAGGCCGGCATGGCCATGGCGGTGACGCACATCGCCACGGCGACCGCCGGGTTCACCTGGATGCTGGTGGAGTGGCAGCGGCGCGGCAAGCCGACCGTGGTCGGCATCTGCTCGGGCGCCGTGGCGGGGCTTGTCGCCATCACGCCGGCCTCGGGCTTCGTCGGTCCGGCCGGTGCGTTCTGCATCGGCATCGCCGCCGGCATCATCTGCTATTGGGGCTGCACCGGGCTGAAGCGCTATTTCGGCTATGACGACGCGCTCGATACGTTCGGCGTGCACGCACTCGGCGGCGCGGCGGGCGCCATCCTGACCGGCGTGTTCGCCGTCGCCGCTTACGGCGGTACCGCCGGCGCGCTCGAAGGCAATGTCGGCCAGATCCTCAACCAGTGCGTCGGCGTCGCCACCGTGTTCGTCTACGACGTGATCGTGACGTTGATCATCTTGAAGCTGGTCGACATGACGATCGGCTTGCGGGTGAGCGAGGACATCGAGCGCGGCGGCCTCGACCTCGCGCTGCACGGCGAGACGGTGCAGTAGGTCGTCACCGTATCACCGAGGATGAGTTGAGGCGGCAATTCCACTGCCGCGTTTTGCGCCGGTTGCGCACGCGTCCTTCACGGGCTTCAACCGCGCCCAAGCGGCGGTGATTGAAGCGGCGATCCTCGTTAGTCGCTCGGAATAGCGCCGCGTGATTAAGTCGAGAGCGAGACGGCTTATCTGCAAGTGGTCGTAATCATGAAGGCCGCCTCCCCCGCCGAGGAGGAGGCGCGGAGCTGGCTAAAACAGGCCGTCGCAGAATTTCTAGAACTCGCCTTCGTCTGGCTCGTCGGGCGGCAGATAGCCGTTGATCTCGAGCCCAATGCAGGTTTCAACGAGTACAGGGGTCGTCCAAGCCATGGCAGTCCTCCGTCGTGTGATGCCTCCTGAGGCCACACTATCCAATATATGCCCGAGGACCGGCTGCCGGCAAGCTTTAGTTTGCAAGATTTTACATGGGAGATGCTATTCAAATATGAATGGCCGCCCATCCGGCAGGTGAGCCGAAAGTTGGGCAGCTTCTCGGTTCGGTTGAGCGAATTCGGGATCACTGACAAGAATGGGACAAGATGCGGCAACCGCCGCTACGATGCGCTTTCACGGGGCGAATTTGCCAGCGGTCTGGAGGTTATCCGCCCGCATCAGCGCGCGCCGGTCGGAACAGTGATGTGCGCGCAAGTGCCGCCGGCACGGCATAATCCGCTCGCCGACTTGACGCCGCGCGAGTTGCGGGCGTTGACGCTTTTGGCGGAAGCCAAGCCCGGCAGCCGCATCGCATCGCAGTGTTGCGGCGGCGCGCTCATCGCATATGGCTTTCCGGGACTTTGACACGCGATTTCCGATTGACGCGGTATGAATACGGTACGTCGCGTTGGCCGGTGGTGAGTGCGACCACTTCGTCGTGATGGGGCGAGAGATGGCAGACCGGATCGGCAGCCCGCGCGTCGCCGGTGATGGCGAAAGCCTGGCAGCGGCAGCCGCCGAAATCGATGTCGCGCCGCGCGCAGCTACGACACGGCTCCTTCATCCACGCGGTGCCGCGGAACGCGTTGAACGCCGGCGAATTCGCCCAGATGTCGGCAAGCGAATGGTCGCGCACCGACCAGAACTCGAGGCCGGGTATGGACTCGGCGGCATGACACGGCAGCACCTTGCCCGCCGGCGTTACGTTCAGCGATCGCCTGCCCCAGCCGCCGACGCAAGGTTTCGGAAAGTGGGCATAATAATCGGGCACAACCGCATCGATGACGATCGCACCGCGATGTTGTCTTCGCAGCTCCTCGACGACCTGGAGGGCGCGGGCCGTCTGCTCGGCGGTCGGCAGCAGCGCCTCCCGGTTGTGCAGCGCCCAGCCGTAATATTGGACATGCGCGATCTCGACGCGGCTCGCGCCGTGACGGATTGCCATTTCGACCATGGCGCCGATGCGCTCGACGTTGGCCCGATGGACAACGACATTGACGGTCAACGGGATTTTCAGCCGCACGACTTCGGCGGCCAGTTCCTTCTTGCGCGCAAATGCGCCTTGATAACCGGCGATGTGGTCGGCTGAAACCGGCTCGCTGTCCTGGATCGAAATCTGCACGTGATCCAAGCCAGCGTCGGCGAGTCTGGCGAGCGTTGCCGGCGTGATGCCGATGGCCGAGGTAATCAGGTTGGTGTAGAGCCCGCTGGAATGCGCCGCAGCGGTGATCTCGACGAGGTCGCGCCGCGCGCCCGGCTCGCCTCCGGAGAGATGGACCTGCAGGACGTTGAGCGCCGCCGCCTCGCGAAATATGCGCGCCCAAGTCCGTGTATCAAGCTCGCTCTCGCGTGGATCAAGCGCCAGCGGATTGGAGCAATAGGGGCAGCCGAGCGGACAGCGATGGGTCAGTTCGGCAAGCATGCCGATGGGTCCGTGAAACGAAGCCGTCCCCGCGCCGCCCGCCGGCTCGGGGCTGCTGGTTCCATTTGCGCTAGGCCGCAAATCGTCTGTCATCGGACTTCAAAGTTCCAGCAGCTTCTTTTCGGCGAGGCCTTGGAGCAGGCCAGAGACGTCCGCAAGGATGCGTTCACGCGGGGCGGTATAGCTCTTCGCCAGATCGTCGACAATTGAACCAAGCGTAGCTTCGCCGGTGCAGCGCTTGAGGATCTCGGTGGCCGTGGGGTCGGCCTTGAAAATCCGCTCGGGCGCAAGCAGCACCCAGCCGCCGTGCGCCTCGTTGTGCACCAGGCGCACGCCACGCGGCAGCCGCGGCCGCGATTCAGGCGAAATGGCCGGCGTGGCGTCGCTCATTGCCGATCCCCTTGCGGTGGTGCAAAGGCCCCGGGCGGAATATGTCCTGGTGCAACGTAAGCATGATATAGAGCATCCAACATCGCCCACAATACGTCGCACTTGAATTCGAGCGCGCGAAGCACGCTGTCCTGAGCGCCGGCGGTCAGAGCGTTGGCCTTCACATAATCAAGGGCGAAGCGGGCGTCGCGCTCCGCTTGCGGCGGACGCTGCGAAAAATAAGCCAGCGTCTGCGAACTCACGAAGTCGTAGTTGTTGAGCATGCCCTCGAGGCGTTCGCTGATGATCTCCGGCGAGAACAGCTCGGTCAGCGAGGAAGCGATCGCTTCGAGCAGCGTCTTGTCGCGCACGAAATGGACGTACGCATCTACCGCAAATCGGGTCGCCGGGAGCAAGCCGTGCAATGAAACGACATAATCGCGGTCGAGCTGCAAGCCGTCGGTGAGCATCAGCCAGCGCGCTATGCCGCCTTCACCCTTGCGTTCGCCGTCATGGTCGATCAGCCGCCGGCGCCACTCGCGGCGGATGTCGCTATCCGGACAGCGCGCAATCAAGCCGGCATCCTTCACTGGAATCATCGCTTGATAATAGTAGCGATTGAGCGCCCAGGCCTGCACTTGAGCCTTGGTGCATTTGCCGCCATGAAGAAGCTTATGGAACGGATGCAGCCGGTGATATCGGTTGGCGCCGATCTGACGCAGACGCATTTCCAGCTCGTCCGGCGACATAGCTCTCACAATGATATCTCCATGCCGTCTTGAGCAACTTCAAAACCAGCGGCTTCGACCTTTAGCCGTTGCGGTGAGCCGTCGACCAGAATCGGATTTGTATTGTTGATGTGCGTCAGGATGCGGCGGCCGCTCAGGCCGCTGAGCTGCTGCAAGCTGCCGTCGGCGCCGTCGAGCGGCATATGGCCCATCCGCCGCCCGGTTTTCGTTCCGGTGCCGTTGACGATCATCTCGTGGTCGTCAAACAGCGTGGCGTCGAAAAGCACCACATTGGCGCGCCGCAGGCGCTCCAATAACGGCTGCGTTATGGCGGCGGCGCCGGGCACGTAGATGAGGCGCGCGCCGCCGCTCATGATCTCCACGCCGGCATTGGCGCCAGTCTCCGCCGCAAGCTCCGGATCGTCCGTCTCGAGATAGAGCGGCGCCTTGCCCGGCACGGTGAACAATTCGGCTTGCAGGCCATTCGACAAGCCGAAGGCTTGCGCCAGCGCGACCGGCCGCCTTTGCACCAGGTCCGCGGCGAGAACGTCGAATATCGCGTTGTCCTCGATTGCCGTCAGCGTTTCGGCGGTAGCGTACACCGTAAAGCCGCCGCGCTCGCGCAGCGTGAGCAGCCCCGCGACTTGGTCGACCTCGGCTCCGGTCAGGACCACGCCGCTGATCGGACTGCCGCGCGGCATGCCCCGGGGCCGCAGCGCCGGCGTCACCTGAATCTGCGCCCGTAAATCCGGCGAGGCATTGAGCAAAACCCAGTCGCGGCCGTCCGCCGACACGGCAAGGCTCGCCTGGGTCCGTGGTTTGACCCTGGGGTCGCCCTCCCAGGCCAGTCGGCATATCGGGCACCGGCAATTCCATTGCGGAAAGCCGCCGCCGGCCGCGGCGCCGAGAACGATGGCGTTCAAGCGATCCATTGGCCGCCCAACAGCGCGAGCCCGGATACTTCAGAATTCCGGCGCCAGGTCGCCGTTGATTTCGAGCCCGATACATACCTCGATAAGGATAGGGGCTGTCCAAGCCATGGCTTTACTCCTGGGGTCCCATTTTCCGCCGATTTTGCCTCGGCAAGCGGCCGCAGCCGGCTCCCAAGGCTTTGGCCTACGAGTAAATCGTCACGGCCTCGCCGAGATCAAGAGCTTTTCTCGGTCCACCGATGCGGGCTCGACTTCCCCTGACGGGGTCCGTAGCGCGTGCAGATGTCCGCGCTGTCCGTAGCGCGTAAAGATGTCCGCGGTTTGCAGCACATCATATGTCCGCTTCTGCCGTTGCGGCTGCGGCTGTGGCGGTTGTGGGCAACGCCCTTGCGTCGTCCGCAAACCCACAGCCGGCCGGGCCGCCGAGCGGAGTCAAGCGGCTTGATCGACGCCGTCATCGACGCAGCCCTTTCGCATATCGCTCTGCCCATATAGGCTGGTGATGGAGATTGCCATGCCTCGCGTCGTCGGCATCGATCATCTGGTGTTGAGCGTCGGCGATTTTGCGCGCTCGCAGGCGTTCTACGACAAGGTGTTGGGCTTTCTCGGCTTCAAACGCAAATACGACTACGCCGACATGACGGGCTGGAGCAACGGCAAGACGCTGTTCTGGATCGCCGCCGCCGATCCGCAAGGCGCAAAGCGCAAATACCGCAAGGGCGACATCGGCTTTCATCATTATGCGTTCGAGCTTTCGAGCCGCAACGACGTCGACGCGCTCGGCGCCTTTCTGGAAGCGAACGGCATGACCGTGCTCGATCCGCCCGGCGAATATTACGGCCGCAATTATTACGCGGTGTATTTCGCCGACCCCGACGGCATGAAGCTCGAAGCCATGATCTGGGCGCCGCCGCGGAAGACGCGCAAGCGGGCGGCGCGGAGCGCGTAGGGCGTAGGCGGATTGGCGAAGCGTAATCCGCCATTTGATGGACAAATCGTGCGGCAGATTACGCCGTCGGCTAATCCGCCCTGCGTGCTACGACCTACGCGCTATCCGCTCTTCAGCGCTTCTGCCGCCACGAGCCTTCCAGATAGAACCAGCGCTCGGTTCTGCCATCCTCGGACGTGATGGTGAATGACTGGACCGAGGTGTCCTTGAACTCGCCGGCGATGCGCGCCTCATAATGTATTAGAGGGCGATGATTTTACGTTTGGGGTGAAGACGCTGACGCGGCGCGCGGGACTCGACGAAAACTCCTGCGATGAAAGTGAAGCGCGGAATCCGGCGCCCGCTCCACCATCTTGCTTCGCGAGACGGTCCCACTGCCCCGCGCTTCGCGCGTTCGAGGATGATTGCTACGACGCCATGCTGAACTGCATCGGCGCGTGCGCCACCACGGCGTTGCGGCCGTTGCGTTTGGCGGCGTAGAGCGCGGCATCGGCCGCCTCGACCAGGTCGGCGGCCGGCAGGCCCTTTTCGGGCACCAAAGCCTCGACCCCGATGCTGATGGTGACGAGGCGGCTCGGCGCCTCGGCGTGGGTGATCATGAGGTCCTCGATCGCCTTGCGCGCCTCCTCGGCGAGCGCGGCGGCCCGCGGCAAGTCGAGGCCGGGCAACAGCAGCGCGAACTCCTCGCCGCCGTAGCGCGCCACCAGCACCGCCTCTTCGAGCGTGACCAGCGACAGCGTCTCGCCGACCGCACGCAGGCAGGTGTCGCCGGCGACGTGGCCGTAGCGGTCGTTGTACAGCTTGAAATGATCGATATCGATCATCATCAGCGCCAGCGGCTCGCGCCGCTCGGCGGCGCGCTGCCAGGCGCTCTGCAGCTCGCGGTCGAAACCACGCCGGTTGGCAAGTCCGGTCAGGCCGTCGAGGCTCGCCAGCTCCTCGAGGTGATGATTGGCGATGCGCAGTTCCTCCTCGCGGCGGGTGAGCTTGTCGGCCATGTCGTCGAAGGCACTGGCCAGCGGCTCGAACTCGGCGACCCAGCGCTCGTCGCTGGCGCGCACGTGCAGGTCGCCGCGGCCGAACCGCCCGACGGTGCGCGTCAGCGACCGGATCGGCCGCACGATCAGCTGCTCGCCGCCGAACCAGGTGACGACGAGGACCAGCGCGCCGATCAGCGCCAGTTGCAGATAGCCGATGCCGATCTCGCGGTCGATGCTGGCCAGCACCGCCTCCCGGTCGAGCCCGACGGCAAGCCGCGCATTGGTCCACGGCACGCGCACATAGGCGAAGATGTGCTGCGCGCCGTCGAGGCCGGCGGTCGTCATCGTGCCTTCGTCGTGGGCGAGCATGTCGCGCACCAGGGCGTGATCGGCAAAGCGCTTGCCGACCGAGCTTTCCAGGTTGGCCGAAGCCGCCGCCAGCGTGCCGCCGCCGTCGATCAGCAGGATCGAGGCGCCGGAGCGCTGCGTCGCGATGGCCGCGAGTTCGGGAATCCATTGCAGATCGATCGCGGCCAGCACGACGCCGGCAACCGTGCCATCGGGCTTCAGTGCCGGCAGGGTGGCGATGATCGTCGGCGGCTCGTGGATGCGGCTGATGAGATAATCGCTGAGCACAAAGTCGCGCGAATGCAGCGCCTGTTGAAAATGCGCGCGGTCGCCGACGTTCAGTCCGATCGCCTGCGCCCGGGTCGAGCACCTGATGCGGCCGTCGGTGCCGGCGACCGACAGCGTGTGGAGCCACGGAATGGTGCCGGCGAGGCTCGCGAGATATTGATTGCAGTCGCCGCGGTCGAAGGCGCTGCGGCCATAGACCCGCGCCACGATCTGCAACATCGCGCGCACCGAGAGGATGATCTCGTTCTGCGCCTCGGCACCGCGGCGGGCGAGCTCGATAACCTGGGCGTGGGCGCGCGCGGCGCCCTCGGCGCGCGCACCCTCGATGGCGTGGATACGCTCGAACATCAGCGGCGCCACGGCGAGCAGCGCCAGCACGATCAGGCGCGCGCGAATGCTCAGCGTCGGCTTGCCGTGCTTGAGCGGCTGGCGCGGCGCGCCGCGAGACTTGCCATGAAGCTTGGCGCCGGCGTCCGGCATCGTACACCCTCGACCCGGTTTCGCAGCCTAGCCGACAGCGGTAAAAATGCCCTTCGCCCGATCGGCGCAATTTTAGCGAAAACAGCGGGGCATTCACCCGATGGCAACCATGAATCGGCCCGCCGGCCTCGCCGGCCTCGACGCCGTGCGCCGCGACATCGAAGCCGCCTGCCGCGAGGCCGGCCGCGATCCGCAAAGCGTCACGCTGGTTGCGATTGCGAAAACATTCGGCGCCGCGGCGATCGAGCCGGTGATCGCCGCGGGCCAGCGCGTGTTCGGCGAGAACCGCGTGCAGGAGGCGAAAGCCAAGTGGCCGCCGCTCATGACGCGCCACGGCGGCATCGCGCTGCACCTGGTCGGGCCGCTGCAATCCAACAAGGCGCGCGACGCGGTGGCCTTGTTCGACGCCATCCATTCGCTCGACCGCGACAGTTTGGCCGCGGCGCTCGCCAAGGAGATGGCGCGGCAGCCGCGCCGCCCTACGCTGTTCGTCGAGATCAATACCGGCGCCGAGCCGCAGAAGTCGGGCGTCAAGCCGCAGGACGCCGATGCCTTCATCGCCGCCTGCCGCGAGCGCCATGGGCTGGCGATCGCCGGGCTGATGTGCATCCCGCCGTTCGACGAGGCGCCGGCGCCGCATTTCGCGCTGACCGCAGAGATCGCGCGGCGCAACGGGCTTAAGCTATTGTCCATGGGCATGAGCGCCGATTTCAAGATCGCGATCGCGTTCGGCTCGACGCACGTGCGGGTCGGCACCGCGATTTTCGGCGCGCGGGCGAATGGGTAGCCAGCCCCTTCACACACCCGCTCGTCCCCGCGAAAGCGCATAGGCGCTAACATAGCTGCGTTTCCCGGGCGCAGCGCAGCACGAAGCGCAGCGAAGTGGTGCGCTGCAGACCCGGGATCGTAACAAGTTGCGGAGTCTGGGACGATCCCGGATCAGCGGTGCACCGCTTCGCGCTGCACCGCATCCGGGAAACAGGCCCATGTTAGCGCCTATGCGCGAAAGCGGGGACCCAGTGCGTTGGTCCGATAATGAGTGCGCTCCAACTGGATTCCCGCTTGCGCGGGAATGAGCGGAATTTATGAAGCAGAATCCGCATCGGCGTTACTCGCCGCCGCCAAGCGCTCCTGCGCCAGGCGTTGGAGCGC
>JASHQS010000114.1 GCA_030038995.1 Xanthobacteraceae bacterium | reverse complement strand
CGAACAGGAAGGCGTCGATCGAGGTCAGGGACTGCCGCAGGTGGTATTGCATGCGGGCGCCGCCGAGCACGCCGGTGGCGCAGGATTGTATGGCCACCGGCTTCTCCTTGAACGGCACGTCCTTCATGCGCGACACCCAATCGATGGCGTTCTTGAGCCCGCCCGGAATGCTCCAATTGTATTCCGGCGAGACGATGATGACGCCGTCGGCGCCGCGGATGGCGTCGGCCCAGGCGACGGCCTCGGCCGGAAAGCCGCTCGCGTCCTGAATGTCGTGATTGTAGAGCGGCATGGTATGCCACGGCGGCCCGGCCTTGAGCGCCATGCCGGACGGCGCCAGCGACGGCAGCGTGCGCGCCAGCGCCGCGTTGTAGGAGTTTTGCCGCAGGCTGCCGCAGACCACGAGCACGTTGAGCTGATTGTCGGGCACGTCTATTCCCTCTTCTTTTATCGTCCGCGATGGCGGGCGATCAGGTTATCGCATTGCCGTCATTCCGGGGCGCCGCGCAGCGGCGAACCCGGAATCCATAACCACAGCCGGGGTTATGGATTCCGGGTTCCTCGCTTTCGCTCGGCCCCGGAATGACGAATGAACTATCCCTTCACCCATGCGCGACGATGAACTTGGCGAAGGCGGCAAGCTGCTGCTTGATGAGGCCGCTGGTCTGCTCATCGGTGATTTTTCCGGTCTTGTCGTCGAGGCGCTGGGCGCAATTGCCGATGAAGATTTCCGGCCTGTTGAGCGTCAGCGCGTCGAGGAACACCATGGAGCGGCGCAGATCGTACTGCACGCGAGCGCCGCCGACCGGCCCCGGCGAGGCCGATTGCAGCGCGACCGGCTTGCCGGCGAACGGCTGGTTCGGTAGCCGCGACACCCAGTCGATGGCGTTCTTGAGCGGCGCGGGAATGCCGAAATTATATTCCGGCGAGTTGAAGATCACGCCGTCGGCGGAGCGGATCGCGTCGGCCAGCGTTCGCACGGCGGTCGGAAAGCCGGTCGAATTCTGGATGTCTGCGTTGTAGAGCGGAAACTCGGAAATCGGCGGCGCTTCCTTGATCTGCATGCCCTCGGGCGCCAGGGCCGGCAGCGCATTCATGACGATGCGATTGTACGAGCCTTTCCGCAGGCTGCCGCAGATGCTGATGACGTTAAGGGGCCGGTCGGCCATGGCGTCCTCTCAAAAATGCTGCCTCACGGGCAATTGGTAAACTCACCGCCGGCATGCTAGCGGTGGTGCAAGCGAGCGAAAAGGCGCCTGCCCGCTTCTCATGTATCGACACAGAGACTGACCGCAAGCCGCGGCGGAAATCTCAATTATTCAGGATCGGAAAGTCCTTCGGCGAGCGCGGCCCCGGCAGCGATTTCACGAAGGCGTAGATGTCGGCAATGTCCTGGTCCGACAGAACCGCATCCGAATAGGCCGGCATGTCGTTGACCGGGTTGCGGATCTGCGCCCTGAAACCGTCGAAAGGAAGCGCGGTGTGGGCGAGGACCGGAGCCGGCCCTTCATAGCCGCCGCCTTCGCCGACGCGGCCGTGGCAGGTGAAGCAGGCCTCTTTGAGAAACACCACCTTGCCGTGGGCGACATCGCCCGCCGGCGCGTCCTGGGCTCCCGCGCTCGCCGCACCGAGCAGGACCGCTGCAAAAAGGCCAGCCGCCGCAACAACTTCGACCATATTCATCACTCACCTCCTCAACGCGGATCGGTGACGACGTCGACCACCGCCGGGCCGCCGGCCTTGACCGCGGCGATGGCGCGGGTCAGCGCCGGCGCAAGATCCTTCGGATCGGTGATCGGTCCCTCGCCGTGCGCGCCCATGCCGCGCGCCACCGTGGCGTAGTCGATGTTCGGCTCCTTGAGCGTGGTGCCGATGTCCATCCGGTCGACGCCGCGGCCGTGCCGTGCCGCCATCGCGGTCAGAAACATGTATTCCTGATGATAGGCGCGGTTGTTGTGGACGACGTAGAGGATCGGGATGTCGTGGTGCGCCGCAGTCCACAGCGCGCCCGGATTGAACATGAAGTCGCCGTCGCCGCCGAAGGCGAGCGTGAAGCGGCCATGTTTCTTGTTGGCAAGCGCGGCCCCGATCGAGGCCGGCAGGTTATAGCCGACGCCGGCGCCGCCGGAGCTGCCGTTCCATTGATGCGGCTTCTTGAAGTCCCACAGCCGGTGCATCCAGCTAAGCTGGATCGCGGTGCCGACCAGCGACCAGTCGTCGTCCTTGATCTGGTTGTAGACCTCGGCGCACATGCGCGCGGTGGTGATCGGGCTGGCGTCCCAGCCGATGGTTGCCTCGGTCTTGGAGTGCTCGACCATGGCCTGGTGCGCGGCGGCCAGTTTTTCGCCTCGCTCGGCGAAGGCGGCTTTGCGGCCGGCATCGGTGATCCGCAACACCGCCTCGGTGAGCGCCGGCAGCGACGCCTCGCCGTCGCCGGCGATGTCGAGATCGACGTCCTGCCAGCGGCCAAAATCCTGGTAGTTCGATTTCAGATAAAGGTCGCGCACGCCGAGCGTGATGATTTTCGCGCCCGGTTTGGTCGCCGGGTTCGAGGTGCGCACGATGCGATCGTGGAAGTGGGTCAGCGCCCCCCACAGATCGTTCATCTCGATTGCGAGAATAACGTCGGCCTGGCCGATCAGCGCGCGGCGAAAACTCTGGTTGAGCGGATGGCGCGAGGGGAAATTCATGCGGCCGTAATTGTCGATCACCGGGCATTGCAGCGCCTCGGCGAGCGCGACCAAATTGCCCATGCCGTCGGGCGTGCGCGCCATGCGGTCGCAGAGGATGACCGGGTTCTGTGCATTGACCAGCATCTTGGCGGCTTCGGCAAGCGCGGCGGCATCGCCCTGCGGCGGGATCACCGGCTCGTATTTGGGAATGCGCAAAGCTTTGCGGTCGGGGATCGGATTTTCCTGCAGCTCGCCGTCGAGCGCGATGAACACCGGTCCCATCGGCGGCGTGCAGGCGATCTTGTAGGCGCGTACCACCGATTCGGCGTAATGCTGCAGCGAGGCCGGCTGATCGTCCCACTTGGTGAACGCGCGGACGATCTGGCCGATGTCGACGCCGGCATGCAGCCATTCAGCGCCCGGCGCGCGCTTGTCGGCCTCCATGATGTTGCCGCCGAACACCAGAACCGGGACGCGGTCGCACCATGCATTGTACATCGCCATGGTGGCATGCTGCAGGCCGACCACGCCGTGGCAGGCCATGGCGATCGGCTTGCCTTCGATCTTGGCGTAACCCTGGCCCATGTGCACGGCGATGTCCTCGTGCACGCAGGTGATGATTTCGGGCTTGGTGTTGCCGCCGTGATTGACCACGGCTTCATGCAGGCCGCGGTAGCTCGAAGCGCAGTTGATGGCGAGATAATCGATGTCGAGGGTTTTGAGCACGTCGACCATGAAGTCGCCGCCGCTCGAACTCTGATTCACCGGATCGTTGGCCGGCGGCATGGTTTCGGCCGCGATCTGCCGCGGTCCGGGCGGCAGCGCCTTCTTCGCCAGCGGCGCGGCCGGCGCCGCACCGGCAGCGACCGGCGGCGTCACCGCGGTCGCGGCGGCAGCGCCAGCGAGACCGGCACTTTTGAGAAAATTGCGGCGGCTCGAAGTGTTGCGGCCCTTCGCCATGACGCGTCCTCCCGTGTCTGCCGCCGCCATCGAACGAGCGGCGCATGTCTCAATTGCCTGGAATCTCGCGCGCGGCGCGCCGCGCCGTCAAGCGCGCAGCCGTTCGCTTGGCGCTTAGCTGCTCGGCGAACGGATCAGCGCCGGCGCGACCACGTCCTGCCAGGTTTTCGGCGGCATTTTCAATTCGTCGTGCCGGGCCATGAAGTCGGCGAATGTTTGGATGCCCTGCACGGCGCTGCCGAACTCGTCCTTGTTGTCCTTGAGCACCGCCGCGACGGTCAAAGCGTCGAGCGCCTGCGACGGCTCGTGCGTCAGAAAAATGCGCGCCGCGCGGTTCGGATCGTCGTGGATGAGGCGCGCAGCCTCGTCCATGGCCTTGTCGACCGCCTCGATGATTTTCACATGCGCATCGATGTAGCCCCTGGTCGCCGCGAGGACGAGGAATGACGCCTTGCCGCCGATAATGTCCTCCGAGCCCAGCACGCGATGAATTGTCGGGTCCTTGAGCGCGATCTCGGTGAACGGCGGCGACGCGAAATACGCCGCGACATCGTCTGCGCCTGAGATGAGAGCCGCGAGGCCGTCGCCGGGCGGCAGCACTACGACCCGATTCTGCATACGGTCATAGGCGCCAAAATTTTTCTCCGATTGCATCTGCAAAAAATAAGTTTGCGGCGCGGTCAGTGTCGGCACCGCGATGCGGTCGGCGGGACGCAGATCGACGAGCGAGCGCAGTTGCGGCCGGTTGCCGAGCAAAGTCAGCGGCAGCGTGGTCAGTCCAGAAGCCACAAGAATCTGCCGCGACGTACCCCTGCCGTTCTGCCAAGCGGCCAGCAGCGGCGCCGTGCCGAATGGCGCCATGTCGATCGTGCGCGCAGCGAGTGCCTCCTGCATCGGTCCGGCGCCGAGGAAGCGCTGATAGGACACTTTCACGTCGACATGCAGGCCCTTGGCGTATTTTTCGACGAGCTTTTGGTCTTCACAGATGTAGGTCGGCAGAAATGCGAGTCCGAAGCCGATCCCGATCCGCACCGGCGCCGCAGCGCGCACCGGCGCCGCGGCGATGATCACGAGCCCCGCTGCAGCAAGGATGCGGCAAACTGCGCCGGAACTTTTTCCCCTCATTGCCGGACTATAATGTGCCGCCGCTTGCCAGAAAATATTCCCGCAAGCGTTCGCGCCCTGCGAGCGCGGCATGCAGGTCGAAGCCGTTGACGATGGCGAGCCTAAAACCGCCGGGCGGCATGGCGTGGCGCTCGGGCGCGCGGTCCTCGTGGAAGGTGATCTGCGCGCTGGTCACGCCGGGCGTGCGCTTGACGTCGTCGACGAGCGCCGGCGGCGGATGGCGGTAGGCGCGGCCGTTCGGTCCGAACAGTACGACGCTGTAACCTTCGCTCGGCTCGTCGTCATAAAACTCCCAGTCGCCATGCTCGTAGAGGCCGACCAGCGCCTCGACCCAGCCCGGGCCGTACAGATCGGGCCATTGATCGGCGAAGCGCAAATGCGCCTCGATGATGGTGCCGCCGATGGTTTCGAGGTTGAGCATGCCGGTATAGCCGGCAAGCTCTCTCTTGATCCATGCGCCGCACCGATCTTCGATGTCCGCATCGGGCTCGGCATGCACGATCCAGTAATCGAACGTGCCCTCGCCCGCCGGCTTGCCGGTGACATGGCGCCACCAGCGCGGCTCGCCCGCGACCACCGCGACGTCCGACGACACGTGGCGGCCCTCAAGCCGCGGCATCCAGAAATGACCGGGCGCATAGTGCCGCTCGTAATCGGCGGCCGAATGCAGCACGCGGCTGCCCACGCCCATGCCCTTGAGGTTCACCATCGGCTTGGAGAACACCGGAAAGCGCGGCGGCACGACGCCATGCGGCGCCGCTTCGAGCTTTTGGCTGAGCGCGACCGCGAGCTTGTCATAGACCCAGCGTTGCGCCGGGTACCATTGCCAGGCGTCGCAATCCTCGGTCGGGATATTGGCCGCGGTCTTGACGTGGACGAAATATTGCAGGCGCCACGGATCGGCTTCGCAGACGGGCATCAGGGATCAGGCTTCAGGGATCAGGAATCAGGCTTCAGGGATCAGGGGCACCTTGATTCCTGATCCCTGATGCCCGCAACGCGTGCACGGCAAACAGGCCGTCACTGAACACTTCGGCCGCCGTCCAGCCGGCGCCGCGGGCCAGCGCCTGGAGCGATTCGATGGTGTACTTGTAGCTGTTCTCGGTGTGAATGGTTTCGCCGCGGCCGAAGTCTATGCCGATGCCGTTGACCCGCACTTTTTGCGGCTGCGTGCTGACGAGATGCATCTCGATGCGGCTTTGCGCGGCGTTGAAGAAGGCGCGGTGTGCGAATGCCGCAAGATCGAAATCGCCGCCGAGCTCGCGGTTGATCCGCGCCAGGAGGTTGAGATTGAATTTCGCCGTTACGCCCTCAGCGTCGTTGTAGGCGCGGCACAGCGTAGCCTCGTCCTTGACCAGATCGACGCCGACCAGGAACAGCGCGCCGGCACCGAGCATGTCGCCGCTATGGCGCAAAAAAGCGCCCGCCTCGGCCGGCTCGAAATTGCCGATGGTCGAGCCGGGAAAGAAGCCGACGCGCGGCAGCGCAGCCAAGCGCGGCGGGACGGCAAACGGCTTGGTGAAATCCGCGACCAGCGGATGCACGACGAGATGCGGCAGGTCGCGCTTAAACTGCGCCAGATCCTGCTGCAAAAAGTCGCCGGAAATATCGACCGGCACGTAAGCCGCCACGGTCGCCGCAGCATCGAGCAGAATGCGCGCCTTGCGGCTCGAGCCGCTGCCGAACTCGATCAGCGCCGAGCCGGGCGGAAACATCGAGGCGATCGCCGGCGCATTTTTGTGCAAAATCGCGATCTCGCAGCGCGTCGGATAATATTCCGGCAGCTCGGTGATGCGCTCGAACAGGGCCGAGCCGGCAAGATCGTAAAAATATTTCGGCGGCAGCGTTTTCGGCTGCGCGGTGAGGCCGGCGATCACGTCGGCGGCAAACGAATTCAGCGTACCGACCGGTTGCGCCGCTTGAACCACGCTGCGGATATTCATGGGAGGACTCAATCGTCGAATTGCGCCAAGCGCAACCCGCTGAACTGCCAGCGCGCCGTGGGATAAAAGAAATTGCGGTAGCTTACCCGCGCATGGCCGGCCGGCGTTGCCAACGATGAGCCGCGCAGCACCATCTGATTGACCATGAACTTGCCGTTGTATTCGCCGAGCGCGCCGGGTGCGGCGCGATAGCCCGGATACGGCGCATAAGCGCTGCGCGTCCATTGCCACACGATGCCGAAAGCGTCGGCCAGCGCGCCGGAGCATGCCGCGACTTCCCATTCGGCCTCGCTCGGCAAGTGTTTGCCGGCCCAGCGCGCGAACGCATCGGCCTCGTAATAGCTGACGTGGCACACCGGCTCGGCCGGATCGATGCGGCGCAGCCCGCCGAGCGTCATCGAAACCCACTCGCCGTCGATCTGCCGCCAGTAGCCGGGCGCGCTCCAACCCTGTGCCTCGACGGCGGCGTAGCCGTCCGACAGCCACAGCGTCGGCGTCGCGTAGCCGCCGTCGGCCATGAATTCCAGCCACTCGCCGTTGCTCACCAGAGTACGCGCCAGCCGCACCGGGGCCAGCAGCACATCGTGCGCCGGCCGTTCGTTGTCGAAGCAAAAGCCGTCGCCGTCGTGGCCGATGCGATGAACGCCGGCGACCGGCGCGGAAGCGGCGGCGCTCGCCTTTGCGCCGTTCGGCCATTGCCAGTGCGGATCGTAGGCCGGATGCGTAGCGTTGAGCGAAAACGCGTGCAGGATATCGGTGAGCAACAACTCCTGATGCTGCTGCTCGTGATGCAGGCCGATCTCGACGATCGGCACAAGCGCAGCGAAATCGTTGGTCGATTCGATCAGTGCCGTGACCGCGCGGTCGACGTGGGCGCGATAGGCCGTGACTTCGGCGGCGCCCGGCCGCGTGACGAGGCCGCGCTGCGCGCGCGCGTGGCGCGGGCCAGCGGCGATGTAATAGGAATTGAACAAATAAGCGAAGCGGTCGTCGAACGGCTTGTAGCCGGGCGCAAAGCGCCGCAGCAAAAATTCTTCAAAAAACCAGGTGACATGGGCGCGATGCCATTTTGTCGGGCTCGCGTCCGGCATCGACTGGACGACCTGATCCTCGGCCGACAAAGGTGCGGCGCGCCGCTCGGTTTCACCGCGCACCGTTCGGAAGGCTTCACGCCAGAAGTGTCGCGGGTCGTCGAACGCCGTCTCGGGCGCGCGCGCTGCGCCGCCGTTTGAGTCCCGCACCAAAAAACCTTCCGCCTCGGACGGTCGAACAGGCCGGGAAACGGCAGAGCGTGGCATCGCAAAATCCGCAAAGCGACGGGAGATCAACGAACCGCAATCTTTGGCTGGGACGATAATCAGGCCCCGGCCCCTTGGTTCCATAGATGCTCCATTCGCCGCGGACTGCAATGCGCTTTCGGGGGAGCTAACGGGCTTGTGATCGCAACCGCCACGTCGCGACACAAAGGGCCCGGCGTTGTCGCCGCCATAGCCGCGCCGTATGGTCGGCGCGACAAATGCCGGCAGGCACCGCAGTGGGCAAACGAGGGGAGGACGATGAAAAAGCGCAAAAGCGCCGGAAAAACCGCGAGCAAGCCGATGCTGCCGCGCGAGCGTGCCGATTTTTCGGCGATCGTCGACCGGCCGCCGCTGAAATTGCCGGGCAATGCGCGCGTCGTGTTCTGGACCATCGTCAATCTCGAAGTCTGGGACATCGGCAAGCCGATGGCGCGGCAAGTCCTGGCGCCGCCGACCGGACAAACCATGCTGCCCGACGTGCCGAACTGGAGCTGGCACGAATACGGCATGCGGGTCGGCGTCTGGCGCTTCTTCGAGCTGTTCAAGCGCCAAAACATCCGGCCGACCTTGGCGATCAATGCGCGCGTCTGCGAAGACTATAAACGCGTCGCCCAAGAAGCGCGCTCCGACCGCTGGGAGTTCATGGGCCACGCCTACCAGCAGGGGCCGATCCACAGCGAGCCCAATCAGCAAGCCATGATCGCGCGCGCGCTCGACGTCATCGAGCGCTTCACCAGCAAGCGCCCGGTGGGCTGGCTCGGTCCGGGACTGACGCAGACCTTGGAGACGCCGGAATTGCTGGTCGACGCCGGGATCAAATATATCGGCGACTGGGTCTACGACGACGAGCCGACCACGATCCGCACCGCCAAGGGCCCGCTGGTCACGCTGCCCTATACGGTCGAGCTCAACGACATCCCGATGATGATCGTGCAGCACCACGAGAGCGATTACCTGCTGCGCCGCGCCATCGATCAGTTCGACCGGCTCTACGCCGAAGGCGAACACCGCGCCAAAATCTTTCCGCTCGCCATCCACGCCTATATCAGCGGCCAGCCGCACCGCATCAAACACTTGGAGGCGATCTACGACTATACGCGCCGCTTCGACGGCGTCCTGTACTGGACCGGCGAGGAGATTTTGGAGTGGTATCAGAAAGCTGCCTCCGTACCGTCACTCTGAGGTGCCCGGCGCCAACGGGTCCGCGCAAAGCGCGGCCCGATGACAAGCTCCGCGCCGAGCCTCGAAGGGCGATGGCCCGTGAGTCATCGGCCGCATCCTTCGAGGGCCGCTTCGCGGCCACCTCAGGATGACGGAAAGGAGTCACAGCAACCGGAGGGATGATGCGCAACGGCCAAATGCTCATCGCAACATTCGTCGCGAGCCTGCTCGCGATCAGCACAGCGCGCGCCGAAGTGCCGTGCCGCACCTCGGGGCCTTACGACAGTTGGCTCGCCGGCTTCGAGCGCGAAGCCGCGGCGCAAGGCATATCGCAGCGCGCCATCGCCGCGGCCGCGCCGTATCTGACTTACGACCAGCGCATCGTGAACATCGACCGCGGCCAGCGGGTCTTCACCCAGACGTTCCTGCAATTCTCCGACCGCATGGCCGCGGCCTATCGCATCCAGCGCGGCGCGGCGCTGATCAAGAAATACGCGCCGGTATTTGCGCGCATCGAGCATGATTACGGCGTGCCGGCGCCGGTCATCGTTTCGTTCTGGGGCCTGGAGAGCGATTTCGGCGCCAATACGGGCAAATACCCGACGTTGAGCTCGATCGCATCGCTCGCCTACGATTGCCGCCGCGCCGACCGCTTTCGCGGCCAGTTGTTCGATGCGCTGCGCCTGATCGGGCACGGCGACCTCGTGCCTTCGGAAATGATCGGCTCCTGGGCCGGCGAGCTCGGCCAGACCCAGATGATGCCGTCGGAATACTTCAAGTACGCGGTCGATTACGACGGCCGCGGCAAGCGCGACCTCATTCACGACGTGCCCGACGTGCTCGGCTCGACCGCGCATTATCTGGTCGGGCTCGGTTGGAAGCGCGGCGAGCCGTGGCTCACCGAAGTGCACGTGCCGGCGCGGCTGCCCTGGGATCAGGCCGACCTCGACATCAAGCTGCCGCGTAAAAAATGGGCGGCATGGGGCGTCACGCTTGCCGACGGGCGGCCGCTGCCGCAGGACGAATTGCCGGCGTCGCTGCTGTTGCCGATGGGCCGCTTCGGCCCGGCGTTTCTGGTCTATCCGAATTTCGACGTTTATCTGCAGTGGAACAACTCGCTGGTCTATTCGACTACGGCCGCGTATCTCGCCACGCGCATCGCCGGCGCGCCGGCGCTGCATCGCGGCAATCCGCCGCCGGCGCTGTCGTTCGAGCAGGTCAAGGAATTGCAGACGCTCCTGGTGCGCGACGGCTACGACGTCGGCAAGATCGACGGCTTTTTAGGCCTGAAAAGCCGGCAAGCGGTCAAAGCCATGCAGCTCAAATTCGGCCTGCCGGCGGATTCCTATCCGACCGAGGATTTGCTCGCGCGGCTGCACGCGGGGCACTAGGCGCCCATCCCCACCAGGCTGTTCACGTCTACCGAGTCGCGTAGTTCGCTTCGATGGCTGGCTGAGGCCAACCGCACCTTCATACACGCTATGGTCTGCCATGGCGCATGGTTGTAACAACCACACGTCTGTAACAGGTGAAAAATGGTTCTGTCGCATTTTAATGTTTGTAGTTTAACACGGTCTGTGCAAGAAATTTCTCTACGTCAGGGTAGCTCGACGTCGGGCTAACCCGATCGCCCGATTCCTGCCGTCACACGGACGAGGTCGAAACAATCGGCTTCGCGCATCCCATCAGTTGCGTAACCGCCGACGGTCTCTCAATCGTGGCAGATCACAAACCCGCGTACATAAGCGCGTGCGCTGAGCGCACGCGCGAGGGATTCATCGTCAACCTCGTAGTCGAATGGGAAGGAGAGTCCAGTGAGAACAAAATCGAGCTTTTTCGCCTTCGTCATCCTTATCGTGCTGGCAATGATGCCGTCGCACGCGTCGGCGGCATGGAGTGAATGTGCGGGCGAAAATGGTACTTGCAATATGAGCGGGCCGGGTCACCATTTGCTGCGCTATGGAAACAGTGGCAACTTTTTTTTCATCGAGACGGATGGCAACGTCACCCAGGTGCCTTGCAATAATCATGTCTTTGGCGATGCCGCTTACGGTCAAGGAAAGACCTGCGAATACACGGCTCTCGATCCGGTTGATCCGAAAACCGTATGGCAACACTGCGGTGACGAGGGTCAGAATTGCACAATTTCTGACGGCCTCCCTCACCTGGTCAAATATCAATCCGAAAGAGACCTCGGACGCGCCGAGTACCGCATCGCATCGACGACCATCCCTTGCAATAATGACTATTTCATCGATGTCGATCCTGGCGCAGGCAAATCCTGCTACTACTCGGTGGCAGGATACGGCCAGATCAAAAGCCAAGAGGGCGCGCAGCCCAAGCAACTGAACTTTACCGACTGCGCAACCGAGGGACAGCCATGCAAGCTCACGCCCAGCGTCGAGGCCGCTCTGGTCCGCTACGGTGAAAATGGAAAATGGACGTATCGCCTGGCGTCGACAGCGCAGTTCACCTGCTCCAATGACGTTCTGCAATGGGACCCCGCTTCCGGCGACACGAAGTTCTGTCAGTATGCTTACGTGCCTCCCCACATTACCGGCTTGAGCGGAACTTGGCAGAAAGTCGCCAGTTGCTCGAGCTGCGACAGCTTGGTTGAGAGCGTCACCATCGGCATCGGGGGCTCACGCTCGAATACGACAAGCACGACGTGGTCGAACGAGGTCTCTATCGAGGTTGAGAAAAAGTTTGCGAGCTTCGGCGCGAAGGCCGGGTTCAAGGCGAGCTGGGGAGGTTCGGAGAGCACTGAAACAAGCGTCTCCCGCAGTGTGACGAGAACCAAAACGGCGACTTGTAGCGCACCGACCAAACAAGTAACCATGTACCAGTGGTCGATGGACGTCTCCGACGAGTGCTATGCGCTGCAAGGCCAATGCCAAAGCCACATCTCGGCCTTCGATATCCTATGTACGGCTGATCCCTTGCCGACCAATTTCGCCCCCGCATGTAAGCCCGGCCAGCCGACGACGGAAAACATTGCAGCCTGCGAGCCACTGTCCACACAGTAGCTCGCGCACCAGGCAGGCAACGATCGCACCGCGTTCCAGCCTGCTTCGTCCGCCATGAACCCTCGGGTCGCGCGATGCGGGCCCGAGGGTTTCTTTTAGCTGCAGTCGATTGCGGCAAAACTGCAAGGTGCCGCCATCGCGCGTGAGGACGCGCTCCCCGATCCATCCGGCTGCGCGGAAGCAACCGACCGCAACAACCCGCGCCATCCCGGCTTCCACAAGACCGCGACGATCGACTACGCCATCGTTCTGTCGGGGGAAATCTACGCCATGATGGATGAGGGCGAAGTGTTGCTGAAAGCCGGCGACACGCTGATCCAGCGCGGCACCAATCACGCCTGGAGCAACCGCAGCAACGAGGCGACGGTCGTGGCGTTCGTGCCCGTCGATGCGGAGCCGGTGTAGCCGTCATTCCGGGGCGCGCCGCAGGCGCGAACCCGGAATCCATAACCACCGTGCTTTAGACCAGGTCGCGACCGGCAAAAAGACTTCAGCGATCGGGATTATGGATTCCGGGTTCCTCGCTTCGCTCGGCCCCGGAATGACGGGTCACATCACATCTCCCATCACGACCTCGCCTTCGGCCGGCGGCCGTTCGTAAAATTCGGGGTTCATCCGGTTGACCAAGCCTTCGCGCTTGAGCGTTTCCGAAAATTCCTTGCGGATGAACGGATCCTCCTGGTGGTAGGGGATGGCGCTGCCGCCTTTCGACAGATCGATGGCGCCGTAATCCAACAGCATTTCGCCCGGCACGCCCGGTTTGCGCGCGCGCTGATTGTTGGGACCGTGCCAGGCCGAGATGCGAAGGCCCTCTTTGCCGATGCCGAAATGCTGATGATACCAGTCGCCGCTCATCGGCGCTGCTGAAACAAGCCCGACCGGCTCGTAATCCTGGCGCTTGATGAATTCCGCTTTGCCGTTCTGCCACGGCGTGGTGCCGAGCGCTTCCGGCCACGTATAGGTGTAGCCCTTGCCCTTGACGCAGACGAGCACGGCGGCGGAAGCGTGCTTGTGCGCTTTCGAGTAGCGGCCGGTCTCGTGCTGGCCGATCCACAGATAGAAGCGGTTCTTGGCCATCGCCGGCTCGACGCGGCGGTAGCCGGGCGAGCGGCGGTTATCGAGCGGCAGGTCGCAATTGACGATGTCGGGAATGAGATTGGTGCGCCGCATGGCGAGGCCGCGGATCGGATCGGGTTCGAGATCGTCCTTCGGCTTGAAAAAATCCTCGGCGCCGGAAAAACGCTCCGAGAAGGTGAACGGACAATCGAAGATGAAATCGAGATTGTCGAGGACGTTCATCACGTTGGGCGCCGTGGTGCCGCATAGGAGCAGCGCCGGCGCTGAGCCGGCATTGATGATGCGGTGATAGGCGTTGAGCGGAATGGCGAACAGCGAGCCCTTCTGCCATTCGAAGGCGTGGCGTTTTTGCTGGCCCTCCTGCCAGACTTCGGTGGTGCCGCGGCCTTCGACCACCAGCACGACCTTTTCGTAGAGGTGGCGCTCGACGTTGAGCGCGCCCGCGCCAGGCACTTCGACCACGTACATCCCCCACAAACCTTCGGTGCCGTAAAGCTGGATGAACGATCCGCGGCCGCCGAGCCGCTGCCACGGCACCAGCGGCAGGTCCTGCACCTTGCGCACGCCGATGCCGCGATAGCAGGGAACGCCTTCGGCTTCCATGAAGCGGTCGTAAGGCAAAGGCTGACGCTTGAACTTGCCGTAACCGGCGTTCTCTCCGGCCTTCGGCTCGTGCCAGTGAATCTGATCGGGCGTGTCGTGCATCAGAATTCTCCGAGTTCATTGCGCAAGCAGGCTTCCGGCCTTTGCTCACTATAATGTAGCCTGTTTGGCAGCAATCGGGGACTTGCCGGGTCCAGCCGGCAGAAGCCGCGCGTAAACGTCATAGCCGCCGCCTGGGCTGAAACCGACATAGAGGGTGATCTCCTTGCCGCGATAGAAGTCGGAGATCTCATCGGCGCGCGCCGCCGCTACGGCGGCGGTGTCGAACACCGCGACGACAAATACCAGCAGACGCGCGCGCCAGGACGCCGGAAAATGAACTTGCGACAAGGTCACGCCAACCTCGTCATCGTCTCGGCTCCAGCTCTTGGTCATTGCGCCATGCGTCGCCTCGATCTTAAATGTATCGAATCTCATTCAATTTCGACAATCGCTTGACGCCTCATCGGCGGCATTGCATGCTGCTCACGGCGGAGATCGCGTTCGGTTGATGCGCTGGTTCCGGACCAACGGCCGACTCGGCAGCAGCTTGGCGCTGTTTGCGCTGGCGCTGCAGTTTTATCTCGCGTTCGGCCATATCCATCCGGACGACATTTACGGCGCCGTCGGGCGGCCGCTGTCCAGCGCGGCCGAGATCGCGTTGCCGCCGGCCGGCTCGCCGCAGTCGCTCACCGCCGACCATGCGGTGAACGACGACGAATTCTGCGCGATCTGCGAAACCATGTTCATGCTCGGCACCTCGGCAACGCCCGAGGCGCCGCAAGTGCTGGCGCCGGCGCCGATCGTTCGTCCGGCCCGGCATTTCAGCCGCACCGCGGCTTTGTTCGTCGCGCCACGCCGCGCACCCTTCCAGTCCCGCGCTCCACCCGTCGTCTAGCTCCCGCTGTCGATGCTGATTGCGGGCGCTGCCGCGCCAAAGGGCGCGGCGGCCGCAAGGTGCGTGCGTACTTAATCACAACAGAAGAGTCTTCGCCGCGCCGGCACGACCGCGAAACGGGGCGTTTGCGTGCATCTCAACGCAACGTGACGGGTGGGGTCCATGTGCGGCCAGGTTTATCGCAGGCGTGTCGCGCTCGGCGCGCTTCTGCTCGGCGGTTCGGCAATGCTGGCGCTGAATTGTTTCAGTGTGGAGGCGCGCGCCCAGGCGGTTCAGCTTCCCGAAATCGTGGTCTCCGGCGCCAAGCCGAAGCCAAGACCGCGGCCGAGGCCGCGCCGCGTCGTGGCGCGGCCAGTGCCGCCGGCCGCAGCGGCTCCGGCAGCGCCGACGCCGGTCAACGCCGCGGCGGCAAAAAACGACTCGTTCGACACCGCTCGCAGCAATCTTTACACGACCGTCGGCACCACCTCCGACACGCTCAGCCACGATCAGATCCAGGCGCTGCCGCAAGGCACCAACGCGCCGGTCGAGAAGGTGCTGCTGCAGGCGCCGGGCGTATCGCAGGATTCCGCAGCCAGCGGCGCGCTGCACGTGCGCAACGACCACGCCAACGTGCAATTCCGCATCAACGGCGTGATGTTGCCGGACGGCGTCACCGGCTTCGGCAGCATTTTGGATCCGAGCCTGATCGGCAGCATTTCGCTGATTACCGGAGCCTTGCCGGCCGAATACGGGCTGCGCACCGTGGGCCTGGTCGACATCACCACGCGCACGGACATTTTCAACAATTCCGGCAGCGTCAGCTTCTACGGCGGCAGCCAAGCCACGATTCAGCCGAGCTTCGAATACGGCGGCACCATCCCAAATCCGTGCTCGTCCGCGCCCGTGCCGACCAAGGCCGCGTCCGGCGCGGCGGCCGACTGCCTGCCCGGCGTGCAATACTTTTTCACCGGCCGCTATCTGCAGACCGACGAAGGCATCGAAAACCCGGCGCCGTCGTACATCCCGATCCACGACTTCTCGCAACAGGAAAAAGGTTTTGGCTACATGTCGATGTTCCTCGATCCGGTCACGCGCTTGACCCTGATCGCCGGAACGTCGACCAGTTGGTTTCAGATCCCGAACGTTACCGGCGCTCCGGTCCCGAACCCCAACCTTCCCGTACCGGTCACCAGCGCCTTCGGCATCGCCAATTTCAATTCGGCGAATCTCAACGAGAACCAATACGAGGATACCCAGTTCGGCGTGCTGGCGTTGCAGCGTTCGGTGAACGGCTTCAACGGGCAATTGTCCTATTTCACCCGCTACAACACGCTGCACTTCGTGCCGGACCCGGTCGGTGATCTTCTGATCAACGGTATCGCCTCCGACATCACGCGCCAATCCTTCACCAACGGCGTGCAAGGCGACGCCTCGTACATCGTCAACGACCAGCACACCGTGCGCGCCGGCTTCACCGTCAGCGCCGAACAAGACTTCGTCGGCAACTCATCGCTGGTCGAGCCCGTTGTCGGCGGCGTCGCCGTCGATGCGCCGGAGACCATCACCGACAACGTCAGCAAGCTCGGCTGGCTGGCCGGCGTCTACGCGCAGGACGAGTGGAAGGTGACGCGCAACTTCACCATCAATGCCGGGCTGCGCTTCGACCAGATGTGGCAATACGTCGATGCCAATCAATTGAGCCCGCGGCTCGGCTTCACCTGGAAGCCGTTCCAGTTCACCACCTTCCATGCCGGCTATGCGCGCTACTTCACGCCGCCGGTGCTGGTCGAGGCGGCGCCGGCCAATATCGCCCTCTTCAACGGCACGACCGGAGCATCGACCACACCGGGCACGAGCCCGGTGCTGCCGGAGCGATCGCATTATTTCGACGCCGGCGTCGACCAAAAAATCCCGTTCGGCTGCGCCGTCCTGACCTCGCCGGACTGCAGCGTGCTCGATCTCGGCGTCGACGCCTACTACAAGATCGCGCAGGATTTGATCGACAACGGCAACTTCGGCCAGGCCCTGGTGCTCAGCGCCTTCAACTACGCCAAGGGCATCAGCGAAGGCGTCGAGTTCAGCCTCAAATACCACAGCGGCAATTTCCAGGCCTACGGCAACCTCGCGGTCAGCCAGGAGCGGGCCACCGACGTGGTGTCGAACCAATACCTTTTCGACAACACCGTGCCGCTCGCCGATCTCGGCGGCGAGACGCTGCAGCAATACGTCGACACGCACTGGATCTACACCGATCACAATCAGTTCGTCACCGGCTCGGCCGGCGCGTCATATCTGTGGTACGGCACGCGCTATTCGGTCGACATGATCTACGGCTCCGGGCTGCGCAGCGGCGACGCCAATATCGACAGCGAGTCGCCCTACGCGCAGTTCAACCTCGGCATGTCGCATGAATTCGCCATGCCCGACGGCAAGCCGCTGACCGTGCGCTTCGACGTCGTCAACGTCCTCGACACGATCTATCAGATCAGAAGCGGCACCGGCATCGGCGTGTTCGCGCCGCAATACGGCCCGCGCCGCGGCTACTTCGTCGGCGTGTCGAAGAAGATCTGAGGGACACCATGCGGACAAGGACCCGAAAGCTCGGCCTCGCATTCATCCTGGTGCCCGCCGCCTTGCTCGCCTGCAATCGCGCATCATTGGCAGGGAATTACCACGAGTACCGGAAATTCATCTGGTCCTGTGCTACCGGTAAACGGCTATGCAAGTGCGCCAACAAACGTCAAACCAAATCGATCTGCTGCTTCGTTGAATCAATTTGCACCTGCGTGAAGAAAATCCCGGATTGCGCAAATGCGGATTGAGATGGCGAACCGTATCAAAAAGCAGCCGGTTTTGCGTCGGGAGGTAGCCATGTGGTCATCGACATCTGACAGAAGAAAAAAACGCGGTGCGCGCGGACGCATCCTCGTCGCTGCGGCCGCCCTATGGGCTTGCGGCACTGCCGCGCGCGCTGCCGATCTGGCGCCCCCGCCGCCGGCGCCGGCGGCCTACAATTGGACCAGCATCTATATCGGCGTGAATGGCGGCTATGCGGGCGGCATGCTGAATGAGACGGTGTCCGATGGCAGCGGCCGCGTGCAGGAGAATCTGGTGCGCCGAGCTGAACCTGCGGTTGCCCGTTCCCCATTAGCCGCCGCCATGCCCGCCGCGCTTCGCCGATCGCCGCAATTTCGGGCGCCGCATCGTGTCCCGCAGGCGTGGCGAACGCGCGCCGCGAGGCCATCGCCCGAACGCTTGACGAAGCCGGAGAGTGGAGCACAACATGCCGAAAAGGCGCTTATTTTAATTTGTTCCAATGTAAATGAGCGGATTTCTCTTGCAGCCGTGCCGGGCGGCGCTAAAGACGCGGATGCGGTGCCACATCGTAACCTCACCGCGTCACATTTTGCGGGCAATGAATCTCGTTACCCGCAGTGAGGCTTGGGGCGTCTTGCCGGTCAACGGCAATGGAAAGCAGGAAGTCATGACAATGCGAACTGATTGGCAGCGCCCCGGTTTAAGCCGCATCCACGCGCTTTGGCGCTGCCGCCGCTCAGCGGCACTGGCGCTCTGTTCCGTCGCGGTGCTGCTCGCCGCTGCTCCGTCTGCTCCCGTGCACGCGCAAGGGGCATCCGCGCCCGCGCCGCAGGCGACGCAGCCCTCTCCCGCCGCTGCGCCATTGCAAGCGCAGCCCGCGCCGGCAAGCATCGCGCCGCCGGCCGCCGCGCCGAATGCTGCCGCAGCGGCGCCGCAACAGCCCGCCGGCAACGTGGCCGCGCCGGATGCCGCAGCCGGATCGACCGCTAATCCTCCGCCCGCACCGGTGCCCGGCCAGCCGGCCATTGGCGGCGAATTGTTGCCGCACCGGCTGTCGCTGGTCGGCATGTTTCTCGACGCCGATTGGGTGGTGAAGGCGGTGATGATCGGCCTCGCCTTCGCCTCGCTCGTCACCTGGACGGTGTTCTTGGCCAAGACCCTGGAGCTGCGCCGCGCGCGCCGCGAGGTACGCCAGGGCCTGCGGGTTCTCGGCAAGGTGACGACGCTTGCCGAAGTCCATGACGTGCTGCGCCACGGCGACGGCCCGGTGATGCAGGCGCTCCAGGCCGCGGGCGAGGAGGTGCGGCTGTCGGCGCGCGGCGCCGGCGAAGGCCTGAAGGAGCGCATCGCCTTGCAGCTCGAGCGCCTCGAAATGGCCGCTGGCCGCAAAATCTCGCGCGGCACCGGCGTGCTCGCCACCATCGGTTCAACGGCGCCGTTCGTCGGCCTGTTCGGCACGGTGTGGGGCATCATGAACAGCTTCATCGGCATCTCCAACGCCAACACCACCAACCTCGCGGTGGTGGCGCCGGGCATCGCCCAGGCGTTGCTCGCCACCGCCATGGGCTTGATCGCCGCCATTCCTGCCGTGATGATTTACAACGTGCTGGCGCGGCAGACCGCGC
This sequence comes from Xanthobacteraceae bacterium, assembly GCA_030038995.1. Classification (GTDB taxonomy): domain Bacteria; phylum Pseudomonadota; class Alphaproteobacteria; order Rhizobiales; family Xanthobacteraceae; genus BOG-931. The sequence goes on along the minus strand of JASHQS010000114.1, from coordinate 668 downwards.
TTTACCGGGCGCTGATCGGCGACGCCTCGGCGCAGGTGATGCGGCTCGTCAGTCGCGATCTCGACCGCGCCCGCCTGCCGCTCGCCCACGCCGCCGAGTAAACCGGAGCGTCGCCATGGCCATTCGTCTCGATCACGGCGAGGACGAGCTCACCGAGGTGCACGACATCAACGTTACGCCGTTCATCGACGTGATGCTGGTGCTGTTGATCATCTTCATGGTGGCGGCGCCGCTCGCCACCGTCGACATCGCCGTCGACCTGCCGCGCTCGGCCGCGCTGCCGCAGCCGCACCCGCAAAAGCCGATCGACGTGACGCTCAAGGCCGACCGCACCTTGACCATCGACGATGCCGAAACCACGCTGTCGGCGCTGCCGGCGCGGCTCGACGATTTGAGCGGCGGCGACAAGGACCGGCACGTGCGGCTCAGCGTCGACCGCGCCGTGCCGTACGGCGATTTTTATCAGCTGATCGAGACGGTGCGCCAGGCCGGCTATCTGAAATTCAACCTGCTCGGCCTGGAGCAGCGGCAAGCACAATGACGGCGCGGACCGCAACCTGGTTTGAGCCTTTGTGGTTCGGCGACGAGACGCCGCGCGATTTTGTCCGTTGGGCATTCGCCGGCGCGCTCGTCGCCGCGGTGCATGCGGCGCTGCTCGCCGGCTATCT
>JASHQS010000113.1 GCA_030038995.1 Xanthobacteraceae bacterium | reverse complement strand
GTCGCCGATCGATGGTCGGCCGATCGGTACAGTCCGTGAAGCCGACACAGCAACAGCCGCGGCCGCGATGGCGGCCGCCGCGGCGGGTTTTGCGAGCTGGCAGGCGACGCCATGCGCCGAACGCGCGCGCATCCTCGAGCGCGCCGCCACCCGGCTCGAAGCAGATCGCGGGCCGCTGCTGGCGCTGTTGCAGAACGAGGGCGGCAAGACGCTCGACGATGCGGTCGCCGAATGGCGCGAGGCGATCGATTATTGTCTTTATTATGCGGCGCAGGCGCGGACTTCGCTCGCCGCGCAGACCATGCCGGGCCCGACCGGCGAGAGCAACGTGCTGCGCTATCGCGGCCGTGGCGTGTTCGTCTGCATCAGTCCATGGAATTTTCCGCTCGCGATTTTTCTCGGCCAGGTCGCCGCGGCGCTCGCCGCCGGCAATGCGGTGGTGGCCAAGCCGGCCGAGCAGACGCCGCTCATCGCCGCGCACGCCGTTGCACTGTTGCACGCGGCCGGCATTCCCACCGCCGCGCTGCATCTCGTGACCGGCGACGGCAAGGTCGGCGAAGCGCTCGTGGCCGATCCGCGCGGCGCCGGCGTGGCGTTCACCGGCTCGACCGAAGTCGGCCATGCGATTCATCAGGCGCTCGCGGAAAAACCCGGGCCGATCGTACCGCTGATCGCCGAGACCGGCGGCATCAACGCCATGATCGTCGATGCCACCGCGCTGCCCGAACAGGTGGTCGATGACGTCGTTGCATCATCCTTCCGCTCGGCCGGCCAACGCTGTTCGGCGCTGCGCTTGCTCTGTTTGCAGGACGACATTGCCGACCGGGTGCTGGACATGCTCATCGGCGCGGCGCGCGAACTGCAGGTCGCCGACCCGCGCGAGCCGTCTACCCATGTCGGGCCGGTGATCGATGCCGAGGCCAAGGCGAAGCTCGACGACTGGATCGCCGGCATGGCGCAGGCCGGCCGCGTGCTTTTTTGCTGGGACAGCGACCGAGCGCTGCCGCACCGCGGCACCTACGCGGCGCCGGCGGTGATCGCGCTCGACCGCGCCGGCGACCTCGAGGAAGAAGTGTTCGGGCCGGTGCTGCACGTGGTGCGCTGGCGCGCCGACGCGCTGGACACGCTGCTCGACGAGATCGCCGGCAACGGCACGGCGTTGACGCTCGGCATCCAGTCGCGCATCGACTTCACGGTCGAGCGCATCGCCGCGCGGCTGGCGCATGGCAACGTCTACGTCAACCGCAACATGATCGGTGCCGTGGTCGGCACCCAGCCGTTCGGCGGCACGGCACTGTCGGGTACCGGCCCCAAGGCCGGCGGCCCCAACTATCTGCGCCGCTTCGCCACCGAGCAGTCGGTCACCATCAACACCGCCGCGGCCGGCGGCAATGCCGGCCTGCTGGCCGCGGACGAGTGACCAACAAAAACGCCCCTCCCGGGCCGCGGCATTAACACAATCGCGACAAGATCGCGCTATCCTGCTGCGGCAATGACTGATTCGATTTTCCGCCTCTATCAGGCGACGCTCGACTGCCGGCACGACGATCCGTCGACCTCGCGGACCGCCCGGCTGTTGCGCTCGGGCCGCGGCAAGATGGCCAAAAAACTGGCCGAGGAGGCGGTGGAGGTGGTGATCGACGCGATGCACGGCGGCCGCGAGGCGGTCATCCGGGAGAGCGCCGATCTCATCTACAACCTGGTCGTGCTCTGGGTGGCGACCGGCATCCGTCCCGATGACGTTTGGAAGGAGATGGACCGGCGCGAGCGGCTCCTCGGCATCGCCGAGAAGGTGCCGAAGAAGCTTCTCGACGATACGTCCCGGCGCAAGATCGTCGTGCTCGAAGGCCGGCGCGCGCGCAAGCGGCGCTGAGCGCGCGTTTTCCTCTCCTGGCTTTGAACTGACATATGGTCTAGAGCAGATCCCGCTCATGTAGCGCCACTTCCCCGTCATGCGCGGGCTTGACCCGCGCATCCATGCGGCCCCGACGCAGCATGGATTGCCGGGTCAAGCCCGGCAATGACGAACCGAGGAGTCGCGATTCGATCGGAGCGGAACATGCGCTAGATCGCCTCCGCGATCAGCCAGCGCTTTCCTTCACCGCTGCCCAGAGGGAAGAGCGAGCGTGGTGGCCGCGGCAACCTGAATCATCTCGCTGTACCGGCGGCATTGCGATGCTCGATCACGCTATTTCTCTGCTCGTGTCCTGGGTGGTCGAGGTGATCTCGGCCGCCGGTTATCTGGGCGTCGTCGTGCTGATGGCGATCGAGTCGGCGTGCATCCCGCTGCCGTCTGAAATCACCATGCCGTTTGCCGGCTATCTCGTTTCGCTCGGACGCTTCAGCCTGATCGGCGCCGCCACCATGGGCGCGCTCGGCTGCAACCTGGGCTCGACCGTCGCCTATGTGGTGGCCGCCAAGGGCGGCCGCACGGCGATCGAACGCTGGGGCGCCCATGTGCTGCTCCGCCCGGTCGAGCTCGACCGCGCCGAGCGGTTCTTCGCCCGCTACGGCGCGGTGACCGTGTTCGTCGGCCGCCTGCTGCCGGTGATCCGCACCTTCATCTCGTTCCCGGCCGGGTTGGCGCGCATGCCGATGCTGAAATTCCAGATTTATTCGTTCGTCGGCTCCTGGCCGTGGTGCTTCGCGCTCGCCTATGTGGGTGCGCTGCTCGGCGCCCGCTGGGACAGCGATCCGACCCTGCCCCGGCTGTTTCACGAATTCGACGCCATCATCGTTACCGCGCTGTTCGCCGGTTTCGCCTGGTTTATCTGGTCGCGTTGGCGCGAGATTCACCCTTCGAAGCGATAGCCGAAGAGAAGTGGCGGCCGGCCCATTGCCCGCTGGCCTTGCACGCCTTCCGTGCCTATTCTGACCACGTTGCCGCCCAATTTGCTCGCCACGGTTCCGGCGGCTTCGGGCGGGGGCGCGGGTTGCACGGCACTTTGCAATGCCCGCGCGAAGGTCAGGGCGATGAGGGTCAGCAAACAAGCCATGGCGATGCCGGCTGGACGGACGCGCCGCGTCGCGGTTTTCGCCACACTCGCGCTTGCGACCCTGGCGCCGGCCGCGGCGGCGCAGAGTGTACAACTGCCGGCGAGTAGCGCCGGTCCCGCTCAAGCCGCGCCGCTCCCAGCGGCAGCGGCCCCGGCCGCAGCGCCCGCGCCGCCGGCGCCGCCGGCGCAAGGCGTGCCTAACGGATTTCCGGCGCAGCCGCCGCCGGCGTACCGGCCCGGCTTCATCGCCGAGTTCGGCCATTGGTGGGACGAGACGCGCGGCAAGCTCGACAGCCCCAAGGACGCGGCGAACGCCACGCAGGACGCCATGCGTAACGCCGCCGAAGCCACCAAGGACGCGATGAGCGCGATCGTTCGGCTTCCCGCCACCCGCGTGCTCGAACTGCGTGCGCACTGCGAATTGGCGCCGAACGGCGCGCCGGACTGCCGCCAGGCAGCGGCCAATGCCTGCCGCGGCAAGGGTTTCAGCTCCGGCGATCCGATCGACGTGCGCTCGTCGGAGAATTGTCCGCCCGCGGTCGCGCTGTCCGGCCGCGAGCCGGCGCCCGGCGAATGTCCGACCGAAACCGTCGTGCTGGCTGCCGCCTGCCATTGAGCCAAAGGGCTTGCCGCCATGATGTCCGACGCCGATCGCAACGAGGCCGCCGATATCCTGATGGCGGCCGAAAAGGAGCGCAAACAGGCGGTCCAGTTGTCGAAAACCTGGCCCGGCATCAACATGGAGGACGCCTACGCGATCTCCACCGAAGTGGCCGACCGCAAGATCGCAGCCGGCGCCAAGCTGATCGGCTTCAAGGTCGGCCTCACCTCCAAGGCGATGCAGCGCTCCTCGCAGATCGACGAGCCGGACTACGGCCATCTGCTCGACACCATGCTGATCGCCGACGGCGCCCGCGTGCCGCACGAAAATTTCTGCCTGCCGCGGGTCGAGGTCGAGCTCGCCTTCGTGCTGGAAAAGCCGCTGCGCGGCCCCGGCGTCGGCCTCACCGACGTTTTGCGCGCCACCGAATACGTCGTGCCGGCGATCGAAATCGTCGACGCGCGGCTGCAGGACCCGCGCAGGATTTTCGACACCGTGGCCGACAACGGCGCCGCCGCCGGCATCGTGGTCGGCGGCCGCCCGGTCAGCCCGCGCGACCTCGATCTGCGCTGGGTCGGCGGCATCATGTACCGCAACGCCGAGATCGAGGAGACCGGCGTTGCCGCCGGCGTGCTCGGCCATCCGGCGTTCGGCGTCGCCTGGCTCGCCAACAAGCTCGGCCAGCACGGCGTCACGCTCAACACCGGACATCTGGTGCTCGCCGGATCGTTCACCCGCGTCGTGTTCGCGCGCAAGGGCGATACGCTGCACGCCGATTTCGGCCCGCTCGGCGGCCTTGCGGTGCAGTTCGTCTGAAGCCGGACGATAGCGGACGGACGGCTGAAGACGGATGGCGTAATACGGAATCCGGATGATCGCTTCGGTTCGTCATTCCGGATCGCCGCGAAGCGGCGAGTCCGGAATCCATAACCCCTGCGCTGGGGTTATGGATTCCGGGCTCCTCGCTTCGCTCGGCCCCGGAATGACGAATCTCTTGATGGACCCGTCGGGCGTGGGCGAGGAGTGCGCCGTGCATGGAATTTCATCCATCCTCCGTCGTCTGTCGCCCCTCGTCCGTTTCGGGCTGCCGGCTGCGGCCGTGCTGTTGTCAGCGGGCGTGCTGCATGCGGCGCTGCCGTCGGCGACGGCGCCGGAGGTATCCGGCCCCACCTCGGTCGCGGGTGAGCTGTTGATCGCCAGCGCGGAATTTACCGGGCCGCCGTTCGAGCACGCGGTGATCCTGGTGGCGCAGCACGACAAGGCCGGCGCGCTCGGCATCGTCATCAACCACCCGCTCGGCGAACGGCCGATCGCGAGCGTCCTGCAGGCGGTGGGCGCCGACGCGAGCGGGGTCAGCGGCAACGTGCGTCTTTTTCTCGGCGGCCCGGTCGATCCGCAGATCGGCTTCGTGCTGCACAGCGCCGACTATCATGGCGACCACACCATCGACATCGATGGCCGCGTGGCGCTGTCCGGCGGTTCGCAGATTCTGCGCGACATCGGGCTGGGCAAGGGCCCGCGGCAAAGCCTGGTGGCCTTCGGCTATGCCGGCTGGGCGCCCGCGCAGCTCGACGACGAGCTGCGCCGAGGCTTCTGGCATCTGTTGCCCGAAGATCCGGCGCTGGTGTTCGACGACGACCGCGCCAAGGTCTGGAGCGACGCGATGGCCCGCTACAAGCCGAACTGAACTGCCGGTGCATTTTCGCTGCGGCCGCATCGGCCGCCGCGACGGCGGCGGCGCCATTCAGTTGGGTCGTGGACTCTTGCAATACGCCTCTGCGAGCGTTGCTAATGCCCGCTTCGCCGCAAGAGCGAGTAGCGAGTAGCCCGGGTTGAGCGCAGCGAAACCCGGGGCAAGCTTGGCCGCCGCTACCCGGGTTTCGCTGCGCTCAACCCGGGCTTCTGTAACGGGCCTGAGGAAGTCAATCCCTATTGCGTCATCCAATCGCCGGGGACTTGCTTCTGTACGGGATCGGCGCTGAGGCCGTCGCCTGATGGGGTGCGCAGAGGATAGGTCGGCCAATCTACGGATGCGTGGTCGCAATGCCAACGTCCCGGATTGCGGTCTGACCTGA
>JASHQS010000112.1 GCA_030038995.1 Xanthobacteraceae bacterium | reverse complement strand
CCGATCTCGACCAGCAGCAGCGGCTCAAATGCGCCTTCGACGACAAGAGCCTGCTCAATCCCGGAAAGGTCTTTCCGACGCTGCACCGCTGCGCCGAGCTCGGCCGCATGCACGTGCATGCCGGCAAGCTGGCGTTTCCGGATTTGCCGCGGTTCTGATGCCGCTCATTTCTCCCATAGTGACGCTTGACGTCACTATGGGAGCGGCTTACGTTGTTTCGTGATCAAGACGTTTGCCGACAAGCGGACTGCAGCACTGTTCTTAGGGCGACATGTGAAAGGTTTGCCCAGCGACGTGACCGAAAGAGCCAAGCGGAAACTCGATCTGATTGACAGTGCCGCCAGTCTGTCATTCTTGCGGGTACCACCGGGCAACCGTCTCGAGCTGCTGGCCGGGAAGAGAGCTGGGCAGTACGGCATCCGCGTCAACGATCAATGGCGCATCTGCTTTAACTGGCGTGAGGCGAACGCCTATGACGTCGCGTTCCGTGACTACCATTGAGAGGCCGGAATGAGCATTCGCCGTGACGATCTGGATGGGGGGAGGGTCGATCTGTCCGAGGTGATTGACACGCGGCGCGGCACCATGAAACTGCGCCCTCCAGGCGATATCCTGCGCAGCGAATTTCTCCTGCCCATGTCGCTCAGCGCTTATCGTCTGGCGAAGGACATCAATGTTCCGCTCAACCGCGTGGCCGGCATTTTGACGGGCAAGCGTGCGATAACCGCCGATACGGCGCTGCGGCTGGCGCGCTACTTCGGCACGGACGCGCAGTCCTGGATCAATCTTCAGGCGCAATATGATCTCGCGGTGACCCGTCAGGCTTTGGGCAAGCGCATCGACCGCGAAGTCAAGCCGCGCGCGGCCTGATCGTCAGCGAATAGCCGGTGAGCGCGATTCCCGACTTTCTCAAGCCGCGCGATGGCGCCGAAGTCGAGGCCGCGATCCAGTGGGCGCTCGCGGGCGGCAAGACGCTGGAGGTCGCCGGCCGCGGTTCAAAACGCGCCATTGGCCGCGCCGCGCAATGGGACGCGACGCTCGACCTTTCCGCGCTGTCCGGCGTCACGCTCTATGAGCCCGAAGAGCTGGTGCTCTCCGCCAAGGCCGGCACGCCGCTCGCCGAGATCGAAGCGCTGGTTGCGGCGAGCAAGCAGCAACTGGCGTTCGAGCCGATGGATTACGGGCCGCTGCTGGGCGCGGCACCCGGCGGCGGCACGATCGGCGGCGCCATCGGCGCCAACCTGTCCGGCCCGCGCCGCATCAAGGCCGGCGCCGCGCGCGACCATTTCCTCGGCGTCAACGCCGTCTCCGGGCGCGGCGAGACCTTCAAGTCCGGCGGGCGCGTGGTCAAAAACGTCACCGGCTACGATCTGTGCAAGCTTCTCGCCGGCTCGTGGGGCACGCTCGCGGCCATGACCGACGTCACGGTCAAGACGCTGCCGCGCGCCGAGACCGAGGCGACCATGCTCGTTGTCAAGTTGGACGACGGCGCCGCCCGCAAGGCGATGGCGGCGGCGATGGGATCGTACGGCGACGTATCGGCGGCAGCGCATCTGCCGGCTGCGGTCGCCGCGCGCATCGGCGCGACGGCAAGTGCAGCCGCCGCCGTGACCGCGTTGCGGCTCGAAGGCGTCGCCCCTTCGGTCGCGCAACGCAAAACCGTGCTGGAAGCCGTGCTGGCGCCGTTCGGCACGCTCGGCACGCTGGACGAAGCGGCGTCGCGGGCGTTCTGGCGCGCCGTAAAGGACGTGATGCCGTTTGCGGCCAATGGGCCCTCCGGCGCGCGCGATCTGTGGCGTATCTCCACAGTGCCGGCGCGCGGCCCCGATGTGGGCCGCAGGCTCACCGAACAGGCCGACGCCGAAATTCTCTACGATTGGGCGGGCGGCCTCATCTGGGCGGCGTTGCCGCCGTCAGCCGATGCCAACGCACCGCTCGTGCGCGCCGCCGTGGCCGCGGCCGGCGGGCACGCGACGCTCGTTCGCGCGCCCGCGGCGGTGCGCGCCGCCGTCGACGTGTTTACGCCCGAGCCACCGCCGCTTGCCGCACTAACCAAGCGCGTACGCGACAGCTTCGATCCCAACGGCGTGCTCAATCCCGGCCGCATGTGGGCGGGCGTGTGATGAAGGGTCGCTCCAGCAGACAATGTTTCCCGGGCGCAGCGCAGCACGAAGTGGTGCGCTGCAGACCCGGGATCTTTACATTCACAGAGCTTGCGACGGTCCCGGATCTGCGGTGCACCGCCACAGCGCGTCGAAGACGCGCGTCAACGCGCTTATGCTGCACCGCGCCCGGGATACGCGATTAGCATGCAAACCTCCTTCACGCTCGCGCAATTGGCCGATCCGGATGTGGCGGAAGCGGACAAGATCCTGCGTGCCTGCGTGCATTGCGGCTTCTGCACCGCGACCTGCCCGACCTATGTGCTCGACGGCAACGAACTCGATTCGCCGCGCGGGCGCATCTACCTGATCAAGGACATGCTCGAGCACGAGCGGCCGGCGAGCGCGGAAATTGCGCTGCACATCGACCGCTGTCTGTCCTGCCTCGCCTGCATGACGACCTGCCCGTCCGGGGTGCATTACATGCACTTGGTCGATCAGGCCCGCGTCCATATCGAGCGCACCTATCGCCGGCCGTTCGGCGAGCGGCTCATGCGCGGCCTCTTGGCGACGCTTCTTCCCTATCCGCACCGCTTCCGCTTCGCGCTGATTGCCGCGCTCGCTGCAAAGCCATTCGCGCCGCTGGCGGCGGCTGTGGGGGCAAAGCGGCTTGCCGCGATGCTGAACTTGGCGCCCTGGCGCTGGCCGGGGCGCCCGCTGCTGCCGCAGACCATGCCGGCCGCCGGACCGCGGCGCGGCCGCGTCATCCTGCTTGCCGGCTGCATCAACGATCTCGTCTCGCCCGAGATCAACGCCGCCACCGTCCGCGTCCTGACCCGTCACGGCGTCGACGTCGTGGTGGCGCAGGGCGCCGGCTGCTGCGGCTCGCTGGTTCATCACATGGGCCGCGACGACCGGGCGCTCGACCAGGCGCGCGCCAATATCGACGCTTGGCTCGCCGTTCCGGGCGCCGACGCCATTCTGATCAATGCCTCGGGCTGCGGCACGACCGTGAAGGATTACGGCTTCATGCTGCGCACCGATCCGGCCTACGCCAAGCGCGCGGCCCGCATCTCGAGCCTCGCCAGAGATGTCTGCGAATACCTCGCCACTCTGCCGCTCAACTCCCACGGGCCGGCGGCGGGGCTCGCCGTGGCCTACCATTCCGCTTGCTCGCTGCAGCACGGCCAACGCGTGACGCGGCAGCCCAGGGAGATTCTGGGCAAGCTCGGCTTCGCCGTGAAGGACATCCCGGAGGGTCATCTGTGCTGCGGCTCGGCCGGCACCTACAATATTCTTCAGCCCGACATTGCAAGAAGGTTGCGCGAGCGCAAAGTCGGGACTATCGAGAGATTGCGAGCTGATGTGATCGCGGCGGGCAACATCGGCTGCATGACGCAGCTCGCAGCGGGCACGGACATACCCGTTGTTCATACGGTCGAGTTGATCGACTGGTCCACCGGAGGGCCGTGTCCGCACAGGCTTCGGCAGCCGCGGCCGGCCGCGGTCGCGCCCCCGGGCACGGCAGCGGGCTGAGCGAGGGCTCACGCCGAGCTGAAGTGTGGTTTGCGTAAGCGGTCTCCCATGGGGGCCGACCCATACTCCACTGGCAGCAAGGAACGGGAGGACGATGATGGCGAAGAGAGCGAAGAAGGTGAAGAAGGCGAGCAAAAAGCGGGCCGCTCCGGCGCGCAGGAAGAAGAAAGCGGCGCGGGTGTCGGCAAAGAGGGCGACCAGAAAGACAAAGCGGGCGGCGCCGAGGGCGAAAGCCGCGGCTGCGATCCCCATCACGCCGCCACCTCCGCCGCCGCCTCCGCATCCGCAAACGGGAGGGGGAGCGCTGCGCTGGTAGGCCGGCTGACCGCTGTTCCGGCTCTTTCAAGCGTGTAAAATGCCTGGCGCGGCGCTGCGGCTTAAGTCGCGGCGTCCGCGCTATTTCGGCTCGGCTCATTGCATCGGGCAGGCAAGATCAATTAGCCTTGCCGATGCCGGCAGGGCCGACGAGGCGTCGTGAAACCACCTGCGAGCGCTTGACGTTAGCTCGTCGGTGAGTGGGCCGCATCGGCCGCTGGCGTTGCAGGAGGTGTGTCATGCCGGGAACTTACAACATCCTCATCATGGGTGCGTCCTATGGCTCGCTGCTCGCCTCGAAAATGCTGTTCGGCGGCCACCACATTCATCTGGTGTGCCTGCCAGCGGAAGCCGACCTGATCAATGCCGAGGGCTTTCGCGTGCGCCTGCCGGTGCGCGGGCGCAAGGAGCCGGTTGAGCTCGATTCGCGCAAGCTCCCCGGCAAGGTGACAGCGGGCGGCGCGGCCGGCGTCAAGCCGGCGGATTACGATCTGATCGGGCTCGCGATGCAGGAGCCGCAATACCGCTCCCCGGGCGTGCGCGAACTGCTCGACGCGGTCGCCCGCTCGCGGGTGCCGTGCATGTCGATCATGAACATGCCGCCGCTGCCCTACGTCAAGCGCATCCCCGGCCTGGATTACAACGCGCTCAAACCGGCCTTCACCGATCCGAGCGTATGGGACAATTTCGATCCGGGTGCGATCACGCTGTGCAGCCCCGATCCGCAGGCGATCCGGCCGCCGGACGAAAAGGTCAACGTGCTGTTGGTGACGCTGCCGACCAACTTCAAGGTGGCGCGCTTCGATGCCGACAAGTCGACGGCGATTCTGCGCCGGCTGCAGCAGGACATCGACGCGGTGCGCTACGACGTGCCGGGGGGCAGGATCGAGCTGCCGGTGCATTTGCGGGTGCACGATTCGATTTTCGTGCCGCTGGCCAAATGGGCGATGCTGCTGGCCGGCAATTATCGCTGCATCACCAAGGACGGCATGCGCACCGCCCAGGAGGCGGTGTGGAGCGATGTCGACGCCGCGCGCTCGGTCTACAATTTCGTGTTCGACCTGTGCGTCAAGCTCGGCGCCAGGCCGGACGACCTGGTGCCGTTCGAGAAATACGCCGCCGCGGCGCAGTCGCTGACCCGGCCGGCCTCGGCCGCGCGCGCGCTGCAGAACGGTGCGCCGTTCATCGAACGCGCCGACAAGCTGGTTCAGTTGATCGCGAGACAGAAAGGCATGAGTCATCCGGCCATCGACGCCCAGGTCGCCTTGGTCGATGCTCGCCTCGAGGCAAACCGCAAGAAAGCGGCGGCCGCCTGACGCCTGGGCTGGTCGCTGGGCGCAAAGCCGAGACGGTCGAGCCGTCCCTGCTGCTTGGGCTCGGATGAAGCGGCCGCCGCGGCCGCCGCTCACTTCACCTCGACGGCCTGCCAGAAGCCGAACCGGTCGGCGACTTGGCGCATCTGCGGCATCGGCGCCTCGTAGGACCAGGCGGCGCGGGGATGGCGCCGGCCGGCCACGACCACGTCGTAGAACTGCACGCCATGCGGGCAGGTGAGGTCGTCGGCCGTCTTGGCCGTTTTCTGCAGCCATTCCATGCGCACGGCCGTGCGCGGAAAGTACTGATATCCCTGGCACTCGACGACATCGTTGCTCTGGGCAACGACTTCGCCGTCAACGACTGCACGCATGATCCGATCTCCGTTGCTTGGGAAGCGGCGGCCGGCGAGGGCATGGCCGAACGCCGACCCCGCCGCTCTCTGTGGCTCGCGCGCCACAGGTTCTAACAATTTATGAACTTAACGCAAAACCGCATAAAAAGGCAGCATTTGCTGCAGAATTAATCTTGGCTGATGGGGACCTGCGATTGAAAAATGCTGCCTGTCGCCGCGCAGTCATGCCGCGGCATTTGGTGCTGTACCCGGTACCCGGTCCTCGCGTTTCACCGGGTCCGAGTGCAGTAACGGGGATAGGGGCAAAGTTATGAAAAAAGTCGCTTGCATGGTGTTGGCCGCGGCCGGGCTTGCCGCGTCTTCCGCGTTCGCCGCCGATATGCCGGTCAAAGCGCCGCCGGCGGCAGCAGCCACGACGCCGGTGTGGGACGTGGTCGTCACCGCCGCGATCATGAACGATTACAACTTCCGCGGCATCACGCAATCGAACCACCAGCCGTCGGCCCAGAGCGGATTTGAGTTCCGCTACAACTGGACCCCCACCGTCCAGGCCTACGCCGGCATCTCGGGCGAGAGCATCGATTTCCCGAACCGCGCCGCGGCCGAGGTCGACTTCTACGGCGGCGTCCGCCCGACCTTCGGCAAGCTCGCGCTCGATTTCGGCGTCTGGTACTATTATTATCCCGACGGCCAATGCTTCAACACGCCGGCATTGTGCAGCAGCCTCGGCGGCGGTTCTTCGGTCGCGTTGGCCCTGCCGAACGGCAACACGATCAAGCAGAACCTCAGCTTCATCGAAGGCTACGCCAAAGCCACCTATACCATTAACGACAACTGGGCGGTCGGCATTCAGGAATGGTACTCGCCATCGGTCGAGAATTCCGGCGCCGATGGTTGGTACACTGTCGGCAACGTCACGTTCACGGCGCCGTCGTCGTGGCTCCCGAGCGGCGTGGGCGGCTACATCTCCGGCGACCTCGGCTATTGGGCTCTCGGCACCACCGACGCCTTCTACGCCATTGCCGGTTTCCCCTCCGGCATACCCTATACGAGCTACTGGAACTGGGACGCCGGGTTCGGCTGGACCTGGAAAGTGCTCACGCTCGATCTGCGCTACTACCAGTCCGATCTCAGCAAGGGCGATTGCAACGCCTTTACCGGCGACCAGACCGCGGGCGGAACGAGCAATGTCACCCCGATCAACCCAAGCGGTCTCGGCTCCGATTGGTGCGGCGCGGCCTTTATCGCCAAGTTGTCGGCCTCGATCGATTTCAATGCCAACCTGAAATAGCGCATACGGCATAGCGGCGGGTTGCGGGCGGCAGTGGGGGCGCTGTCGCCCGCCTTCTTTTTGCGGTGTCATCTTTTTGCGGCGTCGTCGCCTGATCGCGGCGGCGTCGATAAATTCCGGCATCGCGTTGGTACTTGCGGTCTCTTGCCGATCTATGGTGCGCCGCACACGGCAGCAGCGCTGAGCCATCGTGAGCGCCGTGTGGATACCGACCATCGTTCTGTGGCGGCGGCTGGCGCCTTCTGCTAGACTGCCGGCGGGCAGGGGAATCCTCTTTCGTGCGAAAAATGCGTTGAGCGGCTTCCCGGCCGTCGCGTTCGTTTCGAGCGCCGAGAACAAAAAGTAAAACGGTTCCGAGCTGGGAGGGACTGGTCCAATGTTCACGCAAATCCTCAATCCGACCGGGAATCTGTTC
>JASHQS010000111.1 GCA_030038995.1 Xanthobacteraceae bacterium | reverse complement strand
CGCGGGCGGAAATTTCCATGGCGGACAACTTTCCGGGTATTCGCTACAGCATCGTCGTGCCGGTCTTCAACGAGGCGGCCGTGCTTCCGATTCTGTTGCGGCGCATCAGCGCCCTGATGGCGGAACTCGACGGGCCGGCGGAAACGATCTTTGTTGATGATGGAAGCACCGATTGCGGCCCCATCGTCTTGCGGTCTCTTGTTCGGGATGATCCACGCTACCGCTATATCGGTCTGTCCCGCAATTTCGGTCATCAGCTCGCGATCACAGCCGGAATGGATGTGGCCGCGGGGGAAGCGATCGTCGTCATGGACGCCGATCTGCAAGACCCTCCGGAGATCGTCGGCGAGATGATCGCAAAGTGGAAAGAAGGATTCGAGGTCGTCTACGCTCGCCGTCTGTCACGCGCGGGTGACAGCGCATTCAAGCGCGCCACCGCGAATTTGTTCTACAAGCTGCTCGGGCGCATGTCCTCGATCGTGATTCCAGCGGACGTCGGAGACTTTCGCTTGATAGACCGGAAGGTCTTGGACGCGTTGCGCCGCATGCCGGAACAAGATCGTTTTATAAGGGGCATGATCGCGTGGCTGGGCTTTCGACAAACCGAAGTGACATTTCATCGTTTGCCGAGGTTGGCCGGGGAAACCAAGTATCCGCTGTCGAAGATGCTCCGGCTCGCGGCGAACGGCGCGCTGAGCTTTTCCGATGCCCCGTTGCGGCTGGCGATTTGGTTCGGACTGGCTGTGTCAGCATGTGCGGTCTGCTACGGGCTTTATGTGACGGGTCTTTGGTTCACTGACAGCCATCTCGTCAGGGGGTGGTCATCGACCATCATCGTTATTTCGTTCCTTTGCGGCATCAACATGCTCATGACCGGCATCATGGGCCTCTACATCGGCCGCATCCACGCCGAGGTGAAGCGGCGGCCGTTGTATGTCGTGTCGCAAAGGCTGGGCTTCGAGTGCGAGCCGGAGCAAGCGCGCGCTGGCAAGCGCGCCGGCTGACTGAACAAGCCGCATGGGCGAGTTGTTCGATAAATACGACAGGAGCTTTGGCGCGGTTGTCCAATCGTCGATCGACTTCTCCGGCCTTCCACACAGCTTTTTTACCGCCGCTAAGGCGAATGCACTGCGCGAGATCATCGCTACTCGCCTGCATGGGATCCGTGCCCCGCACTTGCTCGACGTTGGCTGTGGCATCGGCGAAATTCATCCATTGGTGCGGGGTATGTTCGGTCGGATCTGCGGCGCCGACGTCTCCGCTGCAAGCATCGCGCAAGCCCGGATCAGGAACCCCGAAGTCCATTACGACGCCTATGCGGGCGAGACGCTGCCCTACCATAGTGCGGCTTTCGATCTTTCGATGGCGATCTGCGTGCTGCACCATGTGCCGCCATCGCAGTGGCTCGGCTTTCTGCGCGAGATGCGGCGGGTCGTGCGCCCGGGCGGCCTGGTCTGCGTGATCGAACATAACCCGCTCAATCCATTGACCAGGCTCGCGGTGGCGCGCTGTGAATTCGACCGCGATGCGATATTGCTGCGCGCCAGGTGGACACGTGCGCTCATGGCGGACGCCGGGCTCCATGACGCCCGAACGCATTATTTCCTGTTGCTGCCCTCGGCAGCACCGCTGGCAAGGCGCGTCGAGCACGGTTTGCGGTGCGTCCCGTTTGGCGCACAGTATATTGCCAGCGGTATCGCATAGGGTTCGGCCATTTCACAATGACTTCTGTCGCGCATCAGCCCCTGCACCCAGAGCCTTCGCGGTCCAGATTTGATAGAACGCGAACGATGATGGTCGCTCACCTCGAGAGATCCGGAATTTATGTCCTGCTCATTTCATTCGCATGTGTGTATTATCTCCTCAATGCGCCGGCCCTCCTCGGCCACTATGATTTGGGATGGCACCTGGCCGCTGGAGATTTGATCAGAGCCCAAGGTCATATTCCTTTTCGAGATCCATGGTCATTCACTTCGGGGGGCAGGCAATGGTTCAATCTTTCCTGGCTTTGGGACGTGTTTGCCAGCGCTCTGCTCCAGCATACGAATTTTATCGGCCTGATGTTATTTGTCGTCGCATGTGGCGCTGTCATAGTCGGGTATCTTGCGTCGGTCTGCCTAAATAGCGGAGCCTCGCCGACTGCAATTTTTGTCCCAATTTTATCCGCGTGTCTGCTTTATCCCGCCTTTTCGGCTTACCCAAATATCTACCTCGCGGCTTCGCCTAACGTTTCTACGATGTTGTTTTCCGTGGCTTTCTATGGAGAATGCCTGAGAAGAACGAGGCGCGTGTTCTTGTTGCCTGCAATTATGGTCCTATGGGCCAATCTGCATGGCGGCTTTTTGCTTGGCATTTTTATTGTCGGCATTTTCGGCGGCGTGGCATTGCTCAGGCGTGATTGGGTCAATTTCAGGATCTACGCTTTCGTTGGCGGCGGTTGCCTTATGGCAACGTTTATCAATCCTCTCGGCTGGCATATCTATGAAGCGCTGACGACCGTATTGGGTCATTTTTCGCAAGCATACATCACCGAGTGGTGGCCTTATTATCGGAATATGGTCATGCCAGGGAGCATTCCCGGTATCATATACATTTGCATATTTATTGCGCTCGAATTGCGCTACTGGAGATCTGGTCCTGTAGAGCCGCGGCTGCTTTCTTGGCTCTTTTTGTTTTTGGGATTCTATCAGTTCAGATACCTGGCTTTCTTTTTTCTATTCTCAACCGTTCCACTGGCTCTTCATCTTGATCGGCTGCTGCCGAAACAGCCGAATAATTTCAAAGCCGAGAGAGCATTCCTGGCTGCCGGCGTCATCGGGGTGTGCGCTCTGCCATTGATCTATATGCACGTAGATGCGACCCTGGGCCTGCCGCAAATGCTTTCAGAGCAGGATGTTCGTTATCTCGAAACGCATTTTCCGCATGCGCGGCTGCTCAACCACTGGAATTTCGGTGGAATTTTGATCTTTCGCGATCGAGGCGCCATACCTGTCTTCGTAGATGGTCGGGCCGCTACCGCTTACCCGGATGACGTTCTGCGTGACTATTTCTCGCTCGGCCAAGTAGAGGTTGATGAGACCGCTTGGGACAGGGTGCTTGCGAAATACAAAATCGATACGGTGCTTTGGGTGAAGGCACACGAACAGTTAAGACGGTTTCTCGTAGGAAAGAGAGGCTGGAAGGAGGCTTACACCGGATTGTATGCGAGCATTTACGTCAAGCCATAACACAGAGGAGCGTATCGCTGCGCTCCTGGAACCGACCCTTTTTGCGACAGATTGCGATCAATCCGCCTTGATGCCGGCGAAGGCGATCACTTTGGCCCACTTCTGGGTTTCGGCGGCGATGAATTTTTTGAAATCGTCGGGCGAGCCGGTGAACACGTTGCAGCCGAGATCGGTGAAGCGCCGCCGCGTATTGGGGTCGGCAAGAGCGGCATTGATCGCTTTGTTGAGCGTGGCGACGACATTGGCAGGCGTGCCCCTAGGCGCGACGATGCCGTACCAGCCGTTGGCCTCGTAGCCCGGCAAAAACTCGGCCATGGCCGGCACGTCCGGCAAAAGCTTCTGGCGCCTGGCGCTGGTGACGGCGAGCGGGCGCAGCTTGCCGGATTTGATGTAGCCGAGCGAGGCCGGCATGACGCCGAACATCGCCTGCACCTGACCGCTGAGCAGATCGGGCATGGCCGCGCCCTCGCCCTGATAGATCACATCGACCAGCTTGACGCCGGCCATCATCTTGAACAGCGCGCCGGCGACGTAGAGCGGCGTACCGTTGCCGCCCGAAGCGAGATTGATCTTGCCGGGATGGGCCCTCGCGTAAGCGATGAACTCGGAAACGGTCTTGGCCGGCACGGCGGGATTGACGTCCATCACCAGCGGAATGGTGGCGATGCTCGCCGCCGGCTCGGCGTCGCGCATGAAGTTGAAATTGAGATGGCGGTAGAGCGCGCCGTTGATTGCGTTCGACGACATGGCAAGAAGCAACGTGCCGCCGTCCGGCGCCGCCTTGAGCGCGAGTTCGGTGCCAATATTGGTGCTGGCGCCCGGCTTGTTTTCCACGACGAACGCTTGGCCGAGGCGATCGGAGAGCCATTGTGCGATCAAGCGGCCGATGATGTCGGGCGAGCCGCCGGCCGGCACCGTGACGATCAGCTTGACCGGCCGGCTCGGATAGGACTCTGCCCGCGCCAATCGCGGCGTAACGGGCAGCGCAGCGGCGCCCGTTGCCAGATGCAGAAATCGCCGGCGATGAAGTGTCATGGGCCACTCCTTGAATGAGACCGACGGCGCGGCGCTCAGTCCACCTTGATGCCGGCGGTTTTGACGACCTGTCGCCATTTCTTGGCTTCGGCGGCCTCGAAGGCGCCGAATCGTGCCGCCGACATGATCATCGGCTCGGAGCCGAGATCGGCGAACCGCCCCTTGATCGCCGGATCGTCGAGCACGGTGTTGATCTGTTTGTTGAGCTTATCGATGATGTCGGCCGGCGTATGCGCTGGCGCGCCGATGCCGTCCCACACCACCGCCTCGTAGCCCGGCACGAACTCCGACACCGCCGGCACGCCCGGCAAGGACTCCGAGCGCTTCTTGGTCGTCACCGCGAGCGCGCGCAATTTGCCGGCGCGGATGAAGTTGATCGACTGCAGGATCGGCGTAAACCCGGCCTGCACCTGGCCGCTGAGCAAATCCGGCATGTAGCTGCCGCGATAGGGCACGTTGACGAGGCGCGTGCCGGCCATCATGTTGAACAATTCGCCGGCGACATTGGTGGCGGCGCCGGCGCCGACCGAGGCGTAATTGATCTTTCCCGGATTGGCTTTGGCGTAGGCGATGAATTCTGAAAGCGTGTGCGCCGGCACCGCTGGATTGATCACCAGCACCAGCGGCAGCAGCACCAAACCCGAGACCGGCGCGATGTCGCGCAGGTAGTCGAAATCGAGATGATCGTAGAGCGAGATGTTGATGGTGTTGGTCATGGTCGCGGTGAGCAGCGTGTAGCCGTCGGGCGCGGCATGGACCACGAGCTCGGTGCCGATATTGGCGGCGCCGCCGGGCCGGTTGTCGACGATGAACTGCTGGCCCAGCCGCTGCGACAGCGATTGCGCGACGAGGCGGGTGACGATGTCGGGCGCGATGCCGACCGGATACGGCACGATGATGCGCACCGGCCGCGCCGGATAGGTTTGCGCCGCGGCCGCGCGCGGCAAGAGCGGCAGCGCGGCGATGCCGCCTGCCGTGCGCAACAACCGTCGACGTGAATATTTCATGAAGGTCTCCTCCGCGGCGGCGGCCCGCCGGCACGGCCGTCCGCCGTTTCATTCCGGTTTGGCGCCGGAAAACTTGACGACCTTCGCCCATTTGTTTGTTTCATCGGCCAAAAACTTGCCGAATTGCGCCGGCGTCATCGGCATGGTCTCGCCGCCGAGATCTTTGATCTTGGCCTTGATCTGCGGATCGGCAAGGCCGGCAGTGATGGCGGCATTGAGCTTGTCGATGACTGCGGCCGGCGTACCCTTCGGCGCGCAGCTGCCGTCCCAGGCGGTGGCCTCGAAGCCGGGCAGAAACTCGGCGACCGTGGGCACGTCCGGCAACACGGCGGAGCGCGTTGCGCCGGTGACGGCGAGCGCCCGCAGCTTGCCGCTTCTGATGAAGCCGATGGCGGCGATGACGGTGATGATGAAGGCCTGTACGCGCCCGGCAAGGAGATCGGCAAAAGCGCCGGCCGGGCCGCGATAGGGCACGTGGATCATGTCGATGCCGGCGGTAAGCTTGATCAGCTCGGCGGCCACGTGCATCGGCGTGCCGATTCCGGGCGAGGCCATGTTGATCTTGCCGGGATGCGCCTTGGCGTAGGCGATGAATTCGGGAAACGTTTTTGCCGGAAAGGCGGGATTGACCAGCACCACCATGGGCAGGCGGATCAAGCCGGCGACCGGCGCGGTGTCGCGCAGAAAATCGAATTTCAGGTTCTTGTAGAGCGAGGCGTTGATCGCATTCGCACTCAAACAGGTGAGCAACGTATAGCCATCGGGCGCCGCGCTCAGCACCGCCTCGGTGGCGATATTGCCGGCAGCGCCGGTGCGGTTTTCCACCACGAACGGCTGGCCGAGCCGTTGCGAGAGCCATTGCGCGAACACGCGCGAGATCAGATCGGGCGTGCCGCCGCCGCCGAATCCTTCGAAGATGCGCACCGGCCGCGTCGGGTAGTCGACCGCGCCGGCAGGCCGGGCAAAGCTCGACGCCGCGGCGCTCGCCGCCGCCAGGCTCAAAAAAAACCGCCGGCGCGCAAGTCTCATGGCGTTCCTCCACGGCGAGCAACGCTTCGCCGCACGCGATGTTAGCAGCGCTGCCCCTTCCGCGTACACCGCGCCGTCGTGCAGCATGTTGTCGCCGTCCGTTTGTTGAATCGGGCGACGCGGCCTTCCATCATCTGCAGGGTAAGGGATTTCGTTTTCACGGTGCTGCTCCATTTGTTCGTGGGCGTCGGTGCACGACGGCAATTGGCGATCAACTTCCGGAATCACTCCGCCCGCACGCCGGCGGCGCGGATCACTTGCGCCCATTTGTCGGTTTCGGCGGCGACGAGCTTGGTGAACTCGGCCGGCGACAGCGACAGCGGCGTGTCGCCGAGCTCGGCGATGCGGCGCTTGATCGTCGCGTCGGCGAGCGCGGCGCTCATCGTCCGATTGAGCTTGTCGACGATGCCGCTCGGCGTGCCGCGCGGGGCGGCGATGCCGACATAGACGCTGGCTTCGAAGCCCGGCAGATATTCGGCCATCGCCGGAACGTCGGGCAGCGCCGGCGCGCGCGTCGCGGTGGTCACCGCCAGCGCCCGCAGCTTGCCGGCGCGGACCTGTTCGATGGCCGCGGCGAAGCTGCCGAAATAGACCTGGACATGGCCGGCGAGCAGGTCGACGACCGCCGGTCCGGCGCCGCGATAAGGCACGTGCAGCATGTTGACACCGGTCTTGCCGTGGAACAACTCCCAGAACATGTGCGGCAGGCTGCCGATGCCGGCCGACGCCACGGTGAGCTTGCCCGGGTGCTCCTTGGCATAGGCGATCAGTTCGGGGACGGAATTGACGGGCACCGTCGGATTGACGACGAGCAGGCCGGCGCCGCGCGAAATCGTCCCGACCGGAACGAAGTCGCGCACGATGTTGAAGTTCAGATTTTGGTAGAGCGTCGCGTTCCAGGCGTCCGCCGACGTGGCGAGCAGGAGCGTGTAGCCGTCGGGCGCCGCCTTGGCGACCGCCTCGGCGGCGAGATTGCCGCCGGCGCCCGGCCGGTTCTCGACGATGAATTGCTGCCCAAGCTGCATCGAGAGCCATTGCGCAATCAGCCGTGCATAGGTGTCGCTGATGCCGCCCGGCGGAAAGCCGGAGAGGATGCGCGCCGGCCGCGCCGGATAGCTTTGCGCCAGCGCCGTGCATGAGAAGGCGGGAAGGGCGGCAGCGCCGCCAAGCCAGCGCAGGAATTTTCGACGGGCCAGCTTCATAACATCCTTCCTCAGTACCAAACTAATAAACCTGGCCGCAGGGCGCCGTCGATCGCAACGGCCGCAAAAACTTCCGAACAAATCATGGTGTCAAGGGGTGAAACCGCTTCGCGGCGCCGAAGGTGTCCCCTTGACACCATGATTTGCTCGGAAAAACGCTGGCCGTTGCGATCGACGGCTTTCTCTGATCGCTGGCCGCATGACGCGATCCGACCTCCTGCTTCGCCTATGGATTTTCACTCCGATCACGCCTTCGGCTCGGCATCGAGTCGAACCACCCAGCCTTCCAGTCCAGGCTTCGCGGCCGGATAGCGCTCGAGTACCAGCGGGTCGTGGCCGGGTACGACGTGACGTGGTGCGCTGGCGAGTTTTTTCAGCGTGGCATAGCCTTCGACCACTTCCTCGATGTTGTAGGTGAGCGGAAACACCCGGCCGCCGTCGATATGGGCATAAAGATGCGTGGCGTCGGCGGCCAGCACCACATGGCCAAGCCGCGTCTTTACCCGCACGCTCTGCAAGCCTTTCGAGTGGCCGCCGATGCGGTGCACCGTGACGCCGGGCACGATCTGATCCTCGCCGTCGTGAAACGCGCAGCGGCCGGCAAAAACCTTGCGCACCATGGCGACCACGTCCTCGACCTCGAACGGCAGGCGCAGCGCCTGGTGGCACATGCAGCGGCCGGTGGCGTACGCCATCTCGCGATCCTGCAAGTGATAGCGCGCCTGCGGAAACAGCGCGTAATTGCCGCAATGGTCGTAATGCATGTGGCTGATGATGACGTCCTTGACAGCATCGGCCGCGATACCGAGCGCCGCAAGGCCGTCGCGCACCGGCTTGATCATCTCGCGCTGGCGCTTCTTGCCCATGGCCTCGTCGAAGCCGGTATCGAGCACGATGGTACCGGACGGCCCGACGATCGCCCAAACAAAGAAGTCGAGCGGCTGCAGCACGTCGTGCGGATCGCCGTCGATGAAATTGGCCGGCGAGCGGCGGTCGTGATGGCCGTAGCGGATGGCATAGACTTCGTGCAGGTCGTCGCTCATGGCAGTCCCCTCGGCGCGCCCAAACAGGCGCCGCATCCGTGCATTGTAGCATCAATCAATCGATCAGCGCGCGGCATTGCGCCAGCAGGAGACGACGAGACCCGCGGCGGTCGCACACCAGGCGGCGAGCGCGATCCAGGCCATGACCGACGACCATGTCGCCAGCGCCGGCACCGCGATAAAGCGCGCCAGCCGCCACGTCGCCGCCGCATACATGCCGAGCGGAAAGACGATGCTCCAGAAAAGCGGCGAATAGCCGAGCGGCCGCCGGTGCAGGCCGTGCTTCCACAGGCCGAGCAGCAGCAACAGCGGAATCCACCACGTCGCCCAGGCCCACACCGCGAGCGTCGTGCCGCCAAGGAACGGCGCCAGCGCGACGAGAAACGGCGTCGCGCCGCCATGAACGAGCAGGATCAGGCCGGCATTGACGCTGATGGCCGCGGCGCCCATCACGATCCAGAGCGGCGGCGCCACCTGGTCGGGCTCGATCCTGGAAAAGAAGAAGCGCTGGCACAACAGCACGACCAGAATTCCGTAGAGCACGAGACCGACAGCCCACAGCATCGGCAGCACGACGAAAACCTGCCGGCCGATATGGGCGGCCGGCAGCGCCAGCGCGCCGCCGACGATGACCAGCGACTGGGTGCCGACGATCGCGTTCAGCCATCCACCTTGGACGACGTCAGCGCCATCCTCGTGATTGTGAAACAACAGCACCGCGAAGCCGAAATAGGTCAAAGCGAGCCACAGCACCAGCGCGACCAGCCACAAGATCAGCGCCACGCCGGCAAAGCCGCGCAGCCCGATCGACATGCCGAATACATCGGTCGCGGCCACCGTCGTGAAGAACAAAAACACGCGGCCTGGATCGAGCAAATCCACGCGCATCGCCGGCCAAAACCGCGCGGCCCGCACCAGCGTCAGCAGCCACAGCCATGGATACGCGCCGACATTGACGGCGAACAATGCGTCCGAGAGCGCTCGCTGGCCATCGAGAAAGAACGCGTTGGATACGATGCCCGTCGCCATGACAAGCGCGAAATATCCGGGGTCGAGACCGGCCGCGGTACGCCCGATCCATGGCCCGGCGCCGTGCCACGAGACGGAGCGGCGCGCGGCGGTCGCCGGCACGGACGCATCGGATTCACGCCGAAAGTGTGCGGGCTCGTTCATCGCAATGGTGCGCGTCGAGAAAGCGTCCTTGATCGGAACGGCATCTTTTTTTCCTAGCGGCGATTTCGTCAAGAGCGCGATGCATCGATTCACGTCCAGGAGAGCCGGCAGCACCTTGTCACCGGCTTCGCAGGCGCGCTACCGTCCTGCGGGCTGGCGGCAAAAACAAGAGCGAATCCGGCAGCCTTGGGGAGGGACATTATGAGTTCAACCGGTACGACCGGCGCCGTCGCCTGGTATCGCTCGCTCAACCGGACGCAGTGGAAAGCACTGATCGCGTCCAACCTCGGCTGGACTTTCGACGGCTTCGAGGTGTTCGCGCTCATCCTCACCGTCGGCGCCGCGCTGCACCAGCTGCTCGATCCGTCCCAATATAAGCTCATCCCGGCCTATGCGGGCGCGGTCATCGCCATCACCGTGTTCGGCTGGGGGCTCGGCGGCCTTCTTGGCGGCATCCTCGCCGACTATATCGGCCGCAAGTGGTCGATGACGCTGACGATCCTCGCCTATTCGCTGCTTACCGGATTGAGCGCGCTGTCGTGGAGCTGGCTATCCTTTGCCGTATTTCGCTTTCTCGTCGGGCTTGCCATCGGCTCGGAATGGGCGACCGGGGCCTCGATCATCGCCGAGTTGTGGCCGGATCACGCGCGCGGCAAGGGCGGCGCCTTCCTGCAGTGCGGCTATCCGATCGGCAGCATCATTGCTTCGACGGTCTGGGTCCTCATCGGCACATCCGGGCCGAGCGCGTGGCGCTACATGTATCTGATCGGCGTGCTGCCGGCGCTCATCACGTTCTGGATTCTGCTCAACATTCCCGAATCGCCGCGCTGGGAGCAATCGAACCAGCGCCGCCGCGCCGCGCACGAACTGCGCCGGCAGGGCGCGGCGCTGCGCGGCGAGGACGCCGCCATGGTGCGCTTCACCTTGGTCGACATGTTCGCCGAGCCTGCAGTGCGCATGCGCCTGATCCTGACCTTCGTCATGTCGCTGTCGGTGACGATAGGTTACTGGGGGGTTTCCACATTCGTGCCGAGCTATGTCGGCTCCGTCGCCGCCGGCGTCGGCCTCGCCGCGCAGCGTTGGGTGGGATTGGCTGGGCTGGTGCAGAATATCGGCGCACTTTGCGGTTTCTTCTGTTTCGGCTTTCTGGCCGACATGCTCGGGCGAAAGCCGACGACATTCTTCTATTATCTGCTGTGCCTGATCCTCACCCCGATCGTCTATCTGTGGGTGAAGGAGATTCACCTGCTGCTGCTCGTGTTCGCTGTGTACGGCTTCTTCATCCAGGGCGTGTTCTCCTGGACCGCGGTGTGGCTGCCCGAGCTGTTCCCGACGCGCATGCGCGCCACCGCGGCGGGCTTCATCTTCAATACGCCACGGCTGATTTCGGCGATCGCGCCGCTGATCGCCGGCAGCCTCATCGTCGGACTGGGCGGCTACGGCAAAACCGCGTCGATCATCGGCATGTTTTATATTTTGGGGCTGATCGCCGTGCCGTTCCTGCCCGAGACCAAAGGCACGCCGCTGCCGGAAGCCGACACTTTGGCGGAGCCGCAAGCGTCAGGCTTGCAGCAAAAGACGGCGTAATACGGAATCGGGTGCTCGTTTCCATCGTCATTCCGGATCGCCGCGAAGCGGCGAGTCCGGAATCCATAACCCCTTGTGCTGGGCTTATGGATTCCGGGCTCCTCGCTTCGCTCGGCCCCGGAATGACGAAAGTGAGCAGAAAAATGCCCGGCGCGAGCCGGGCATTTTTGAATTCAAACTCTCGCTCGTCATTGCGAGCGAAGCGAAGCAATCCAGTCGACGCCGCCGTTCTGGATTGCTTCGTCGTTTTGCTCCTCGCAATGACGATGGAGTGAATCAACTTAACTTCATCATATGCTAAGCCGCAACCGCCGTGAGGTTGCCGAAGCGCTGCAAGTTTTCCTTCTGCTTCGCGTTGCGCGGCGGCAGCTTGAAGAGGCGCGCCGCGGTGCCGCCGAGGATATTGTGCTTGGCCTTCTCCGACAGGAA
Source organism: Xanthobacteraceae bacterium (assembly GCA_030038995.1). Classification (GTDB taxonomy): domain Bacteria; phylum Pseudomonadota; class Alphaproteobacteria; order Rhizobiales; family Xanthobacteraceae; genus BOG-931. The sequence goes on along the minus strand of JASHQS010000111.1, from coordinate 83 downwards.
CGGCAGGTCCCAGACCGTCGACGGCAGGTCGAAATCCCAGTGCGGGTAATCGGAGGCGTAAAGGAGCTGCGTCTCCGCGTTCA
>JASHQS010000110.1 GCA_030038995.1 Xanthobacteraceae bacterium | reverse complement strand
TTGCGAACACGCCGCCGGGCGTGAGCCGCACCTCGTGGCGGTCGGCGAACACCACGGCGAGGTCGGGATGGACTTCGCCGTTCGGCAGCCGCGGCATGCGGTGGTTCATGCGCCCGGGCAGCTCGCGGATTTCCGGATGCAGCGAACTGCCGAACGCCACGCTCATCTCCTGAAAGCCGCGGCAGATGCCGAACAGCGGCACGCCGCGCTCGACGCAGGCCGCGATCAGCGAAAGCGCCAGCGCGTCGCGGTCGCGGTCGTATGGCTCGTGCCGCGGGTCTTCGGCCATGCCGAAGCGGGTCGGATGCACGTTGGCGCGCGCGCCGGTGAGCAGGATGCCGTCGACCACCTCGAGCAGGGCGCCGATGTCGGTGATCTCCGGCGTGCCGGCGAAGATCAGCGGCAGCGCGCCTGCAACGTCCGCCACCGCGCGCAAGTTGCGCTCGCCGACGCGCTGCGCGGTGAAGCGGCCCTCGACCTTGTTCGCGCTGCCGATCACGCCGACCACGGGGCGCTTTTTTGTCATTTCATTGCGCGGCCTGATTCTTGTTCTCGTTGACCGACGTATTTAACAAAGGAAGATGGGCTCGGAAAGTCGCTCACGGCCCGGCTAATATGCAGAAAACGGGCTGGTCCTGGCCTTTACGCACGTCATTGCCAGACTTGATCCGGCACTCCACGCGGCCGGCGAGCCAGCATGGACCGCCGGGTCAAGCCCGGCGGTGACGAAAGCGACACTTCGGGTATGTCCGATCTGGCTCGCGGTCGACGCGGGATCACTCCTGATCCGGCGTGATGTCCGGTTCCAATTTGCGATGCAGCCGCTCGGCGTCGGTGAGGGTGTCGAACACCGCCTCGACGGCATCTTCGACCTTGCGCAGAAAACTTTCCCGCTTCTGTACGGGTTGCTGGCCGGCCGCTGGTTGGGCTGCCACCGGCTGGGCAGCCACCGGTTTGCCGGCTACCGGCTTGCCGGCCGCCGTCTTTTTGGCGACGGGTTTTGCTTTTTTTGCCGGCGCGGCTTTGCGCCGCGGCTTGGCTGCCGCGTGCTTGCGCTTTTTGGCGCTCTTGGTGGCGCTTCTCGCCGGCTTGCGTGCCTTGGCCGCGACCCTCTTGCGTGCCTTTTTCGCCATCGTCGAATCTCCGGTTATTATTTCCGAGCATAGGCCCAGCGCGGGCCGCCGCGCCAGAGGCGCTGCGCTCATTCGCCTTACGCGCTAAAATAACCGGATGGCACTCCCGACCAGCCTGCCGCCGCTGCGCACGCTGTTCTTCGACGATCTTCGGATCGGCATGACCGAGCGGCTGAAGAAGACGATCGCCGCCTCCGACGTGGTCGGCTTCGCGCAGCTCACCGGCGACCGCAATCCGGTCCATCTGTCCGAGCACTTTGCCGCCCGCACACCGTTCGGCCGGCGCATCGCGCACGGCCTTTACACCGCGAGCCTGATCTCGGCGGTGCTCGGCACGCGGCTGCCCGGGCCCGGCGCGATCTACATTGCGCAGACGTTGAATTTTCGCGCGCCGGTGAAGATCGGCGACACCGTGACGGTGGTCGTCACCGTGGCCGAACTGATCCCGGAAAAATCGCGGGCGCGCCTGACCTGCGTGTGCAAGGTCGGCCGGCAGGTGGTGCTCGACGGCGAAGCGCTGGTGAAAGTGCCGCGCGAGGAAAAAGGCAAGCGGCCGCCGACGCGGCTGTAGCGACAGGGATGAACGCAGCAAAGCCCACGCGGTTGATGCTCGGGATCAGGAAAGCGTGGAGCGGATTGTGGCTTCACCGCCAGCCGAGCGCCGGGGCGACGTGCTTGAGCACCGCCTCGATGACGTGGGCGTTGTAATCGACGCCGAGCTGGTTGGGCACGGTGAGCAGCAGCGTATCGGCTTCGGCGATGGCCTCGTCCGTCTTGATCTGCTCGACAAGCACGTCCGGCTCCGCGGCGTAGGTGCGGCCGAACACGGCACGCCGGTTGTCGCCAAGAAAGCCGATCGTATCTTCGCTGTCGCCGCCGCGGCCGAAATAGGCGCGGTCGCGATCGTCCACCAGCGCGAAGATGCTGCGGCTGACCGAGATGCGGGGCTCGCGCGTGTGTCCGGCCGCCTTCCAGGCCTCGCGGAATTTCCGGATCTGGCCGGCCTGCTGGACGTGCAGCGCCTCGCCGGTCTCGTCGTAGACGAGCGTCGAGCTCTGCAGGTTCATCCCGACCTTGGCCGCCCATTCGGCCGTGGCTCCTGAACCCGCGCCCCACCAGATGCGCTCGCGTAAGCCCTCCGAATGAGGCTCGAGGCGCAACAGGCCCGGCGGATTGGCAAACATCGGCCGCGGATTGGGCTTGGCAAAACCTTGGCCGCGCAGCACTTCGAGAAAGACTTCGGTGTGGCGCCGCGCCATATCGGCGTCGGTCTCGCCTTCGGGCGGCGCGTAGCCGAAGTAGCGCCAGCCGTCGATCACCTGCTCGGGCGAGCCGCGGCTGATGCCGAGCTGCAGGCGCCCGCCGCTGATGATGTCGGCCGCGCCCGCGTCCTCCGCCATGTACAGCGGGTTCTCGTAGCGCATGTCGATGACCGCGGTGCCGATCTCGATGCGCTTGGTCCGCGCGCCGACGGCGGCGAGCAGCGGGAAGGGCGAGCCGAGCTGGCGGGCGTAGTGATGCACGCGGAAGAAAGCGCCGTCGGCGCCGAGTTCTTCGGCCGCGACCGCAAGCTCGATCGATTGCAACAGCGCATCGGACGCCGTCCGCACCTGCGAGTGCGGCGACGGCGACCAATGGCCGAACGAGAGGAAGCCGATCTTTTTCATGGGCGTAATGTAGGGCGGGTTGGCCGAAGGCGTAACCCGCCGATGGTGTAGAGGCGCGGAAGGAGATGGCAGACTCGCCCTACGCGCGGCCGTCCGGCAGGCGAACTTCGCTATAGCCCCAGCGCTTTATATTTCCTTTCGCCTCCAGCCGGCTGCTGCCGACCAGGGCGGCCATGCGCGCGTCGACTTTCTCTGCGTCACCGTTGGTCGCAATGCCGCGTTGCTCAAGAACCTTGAATGTCTTGCCGATGATCCTTGCAACCTTCTGCCAGTTTTCACTGCAGAAGGATGATCTGATCGAGTTCTGGCTCCGGGAGCATTTGTCAGGAGCCCCTATCCCTTCTTGGATTTGATTGCACAGTCTCTCAAAACATCCCGGACGATGCCCGGCAGGCTTCTGGCTAGCCCGTCGAACTTCGCATCGATTTTCCGATCCAAGCTGTCGACCTTGCCCTCCAAATGATCGAATTTTCGGTCGGTGCTATCGAGCCGCGCATCAATTCGGTCAAATCTTTGCTCGGTTCTTTTCTGGAACGCGAGCAGATCGCGATGCAGGACCTTGATCTGCCGGGTCAGCAATCCAAACGAGCCCTGAGGCTCACCGACCGGGCCTTTAACGTTCGTCGCCATCGGCTGTCTTTAGCACGCTCTGGCGAGCGGTCCATGTGTCCAAGACGATAGCTCGGGCGTCATTGCCGGACTTGATCCGGCAATCCATGCGGCCGGCGCGCCAGCATGGACCGCCGGGTCAAGCCCGGCGGTGACGAGGAAAAATGGTAGCGCAGGAGTGACATCTCGGCTGCACCTATTTCCTCAGCCGCACGCCGGGCCTGTCGCCATTGGTGAACTCGACGCCGGCTTTTTCGAGCGCGTGCTGGATCGCTTCGACGGTGCGGGGTTTTAGCGCCTGGCCGGCTTCCAGCCTGGTGATAGTCGCCGTGGCGACCTTGGCCATGGCGGCAAGCTCACGCACCCCGATTTGGAGCGCGGCCCGAGCCATCCGACACTGGGCGCCAATTATGATCACGCTGTGATGTTTTGATGTTGACGTGCTATTTCATGTCGGCTAAATTAGTACGTGGTCGCTATTACCGAATTCGCCGGAGTTTTGCCATGCCTGCCTCCCGCAAGCGTGCCGGTCGAACTATGCGCGCGGTCAACCCCGCGGCAAGCAAGCCGAGCGCAAAAACATCCGCGGCCAGAAGCTATCGTCAATCGCGCTCGACATGGAAGTGCCGCTGCGAGAAGCGAGCGACGCCGTCCACGCCCTGAGCCTGATGGGTTACGGCCTGGAAGGGCAGGGCTATGGCAACGAAGGCCGCGCCATCGTCGACGTCGCCTCGACCGCCTGCCAGCGGCTCGATGCGCTGGACGATGTTTGGCGGAGCCTGTGCGAGATCGTGGTGCGGCCCCGCCGCAAAGCCGGCGCGAGACGATCCACTGATCGTCATTGCCGGACTTGATCCGGCAATCCATGCAGCCGTCACGTCAGCATGGACCACCGGGTCAAGCCCGGTGGTGACGCAAAAAGTAGCCTGGATTGAGCGCAGCGAAATCCAGGAACGATTTTCCAGCTTGCACGCCGACCCCGGCTTTCACTGCGTTCAAGCCGGGCTACGCTTGCTGGCGGATACTACGCTTCGAGGAAACTACGCAACTCGTTCTCGATGAAGTAGTGGGGCCTCCAACGGCTTGCGAAACGATCAACTAAAAATGCATCGGCGGCGGTCAAAATCAATATCCGTCGCAACAGCGAATTTATTTCCATCAAGCGGTAATACCTGGACTTTTGAGAACTTGATCTCATTTTGCGGTATGCCCTTAGAGAGGAGGGCCAAACGGATCGCCTCCATGGCGATGTGTGAATCGCAGATATCCTGCCGTGCTAACTGTGGCACTCCATTGTCACCTACATCCTCGAAGGAAATCAAATCAGCTAAGTTATGGTAATATTTTCGTGCTGCTCCATCGTCTTTAAGCGTTCTTCTGAGCTGAGATTCGAGAAGCTCTTGGTTGCGCATACTTCGTCTGCCGGGATTGGCGGCTATTTTTATTATCGTATAAAAGTGCTCCGGTAAGCCGTTTACCGTATTCGTGTATAGCACCGGAGCTTGTGGCGAGTAATTTCCGGTCAGAAGCCCCGTCTTCAGCATGAGAATTAGATCGTCAAGAAATCCGGCCTCAACCATCGTTCCTAGAGTGGCCATATCGATGACTAAGTGTGCCTTGCTAAAGAACAGCAAAGCTTCGCACAGCGCTCCCCTATCAAGTTTACCGTCTTTCTTTATCGGGTTACGAAGTACGCAGTTGCCGAGCATTGTGACTACTCCGCCGCCTCGACCCGCTTCTTGCGCTTCGACGCCGCCGCCCGCGCCAACACCGGCTTCAAGAACTGCCCGGTATAGCTGCGCTTCTCCGCGGTGATCGCTTCCGGCGTCCCGGCAGCGACGATTTCGCCGCCGGCATCGCCGCCTTCAGGGCCGAGGTCGATGATCCAGTCGGCGGTCTTGATGACTTCGAGATTGTGCTCGATGACCACCACGGTGTTGCCGTTCCCGACCAGCTCGTGCAGCACGTCCAACAGCTTGGCGACGTCGTGGAAATGCAGGCCGGTGGTCGGCTCGTCGAGAATGTAGAGCGTGCGGCCGGTGGCGCGCTTCGACAGCTCCTTGGCGAGTTTTATGCGTTGCGCCTCGCCGCCGGACAACGTCGTCGCCTGCTGGCCGACGTGGATGTAGTCGAGGCCGACCCGGTGCAAGAGCATGAGCACGTCGCGCAGCCGCGGCACCGCCTTGAAAAAATCCAGCGCCTCCTCGACCGTCATGTCGAGCACGTCGGCGATCGACTTGCCCTTGAACAGCACTTCGAGCGTCTCACGGTTGTAGCGCTTGCCCTTGCAGACGTCGCAGGTGACGTAGACGTCGGGCAGAAAGTGCATCTCGATCTTGATGACGCCGTCGCCCTGGCAGGCCTCGCAGCGGCCGCCCTTGACGTTGAACGAGAAGCGGCCGGGCGCGTAGCCGCGGGCGCGCGCCTCGGGCAGGCCGGCGAACCATTCGCGGATCGGCGTGAACGCGCC
>JASHQS010000109.1 GCA_030038995.1 Xanthobacteraceae bacterium | reverse complement strand
TATCTGGTGGTGCCGATCGGCGTCTACGACACGATCTGGATCCTGCTCATCGCCTATGTGACGCTGTGCCTGCCCTACGGCATGCGCTTTGCCTCGAGCGGCATCACGCAAATCCACCGCGAGCTCGAGGAAGTGGCCGAAGTTTCGGGCGCGCGCACCGGGCAAGTATTGTGGCGCGTGCTGCTGCCGCTGTTGCTACCGTTTTTGCTCGCGGCCTGGATCTACGTGTTCGTGCTCTCGGTGCGCGAGCTCGGCGCCTCGATCTTTCTGGTCGGGCCTGGCACCAACGTGCTCGGCACCATCAGCCTGACCATGTGGGAGGAAGGCGGCAGCTACGGCGCGGTGGCGGCGCTCGGCGTCATCCAGATTCTGCCGCTGCTCGTCATCGTCGCCGGCCTGCGCTGGCTGGAGACCCGCGTGCAGCGGCGCACGCGCGCCGGCGCGGCGAAGGCGCGAGCAGGCTGACGCGCATGTTCGCCATCGAGAATTTGCATAAATCGTTCATCGCCTCCGGCACCGAAGTGCGCGCCGTCGACGGCATCAGCCTCGGCATCGAGACCGGCAAGCTGATCACGCTCCTTGGCCCGTCCGGCTGCGGCAAGACCACGACCTTGCGCTGCCTCGCCGGGCTGGAGCGGCCGCAATCCGGCCGCATCGTCATCGGCAACCGCACCGTGTTCGATTCGGCGAAAAGGATTTTCGTGCCGGCAAGCGACCGCGGCATCGGCATGGTGTTCCAGTCCTACGCCATCTGGCCGCACATGACGGTGTTCGAGAACGTTGCCTTTCCGCTGCGGGTGGCGCGCGCCAAAAAATACTCCGCCGCCGAGATCGCCGACCGCGTCTCGCGCATGCTCGACATGGTGCAGCTCGCCGGCTTGGCGCGGCGGCCGGCGACGCAGCTCTCCGGCGGCCAGCAGCAGCGGCTCGCCTTTGCCCGCGGCCTCGTCCACGAGCCCGCCATCCTGTTGCTCGACGAGCCGCTGTCGAACCTCGACGCCAAGCTGCGCGAGCAGATGCGGCTCGAGCTCAAGCGCCTGCAGCGCTCGCTCGGCATCACCACGGTTTACGTGACACACGATCAGTCGGAGGCTTTAGCCCTGTCCGACGAGATCGCCGTGTTCGACGCCGGCCGCATCATCCAGCGCGGCACACCGCAGCAGATTTATCGCCAGCCGCAAAACCGCTTCGTCGCCGATTTCGTCGGCTCGGCGAATTTTCTGCCCGGCACGGTGCGCGGCAGCGACGGCGACCTCACCGCCGTCGAGACCGCGCACGGCGTGCTGCGCTGCCGCTTCGTTGAGCCGCTGGGCGCCGGCTTAAAGGCGCTGTTCACGGCGCGGCCGGAAGACCTCGCGCTGTTCGACGGCGCCGCGGCCGCGCCGCCGCCGGACGCGAACGTGCTCAAGGGCAGGATCGTCAACCGCGTGTTTCTTGGCGAGGTCGTCGATTACGTCATCGATCTCGGCGACTGCGAATGGCGCGCCCGCGCCCACAGCGACGATTTTGCGATCGGCCAGCCGGTGCTGGTCAGCGTAGCGCCGCAGAAATGTGCCGGGCTGGCGGGGTGACTTCCTCGTCATTCCGGGGCGCGGGCGCAGCCCGCGAACCCGGAATCCATATCCGCTGCCTGGAAGATTTTTCTGCGGGCGCAAGGATTATGGATTCCGGGTTCGCGCTTCGCGCGCCCCGGAATGACGGTTACCCCAGATACTCCAGAATATGCATGCCCTGGCCCCAGCGGTCGATCAGATAAAGGCGGCCCTCGTTATCGGCGCCGATGTCGTTCGACTGGATGCCAGGCGTGCCGGCCGGCGTCTCCGGCACGTAGCAGCCGACTTCTTTCGGGTGCAGCGGATCGCCGACGTTGATCGCGCGCAGCCCGGCGTTGAAATAGGTGAGAAACACGGTGTCCTGCCACGGCCCTGACGCCGGAAGGTTCTCCAAGATATTGTGGGCGCCGAAGCGGCCAGGCCGGTCGTAGTATTTTTCCCGGTCCGGCATGTAGGTCGCGACCGGCACCGGATTAGACTCTTCGCGCGCGTCGATGATCCACATGAACTGGGCGTCCCAGTATTTCTGCTTGGCGCGCGCCTCGTCGGTGGCGACCAGATACGGCCGGTCGCCGATCGGCCAGAAGGTATGGTTGGAGCCGGGAAACGGCGGCGACCATTTCGTGTGGCCGACGAGCTTCATGGCGGAGAGGTCGCTGCAGTCGATGATCGAAACGCCGCCGCCCCACCAGGCGCAATACATGCGGTTGCCGCGGATCATCGGCGGCCCGTGCAGCGTCGTCGCCTCCTCGGCGGGCTGCGGATCGTTGCCGACCTCGTCGGAATCGGTCTTCATCCACGGCAGGCCCCAGATGCTGATGACCTCGGGCTTGAGCGGATTTTTGATGTCGAGCGTCCAGATCACGCGCTTGCTCCAGCCCGGCGCGTCGTTGGGCATGAAGGCGAGCCCGCGATCAAGATCGACGCCGAAGCGGTGCGGGCCCGAGCCCGGCATGTCGTAGAAGCCGACCGGCTTCGGCTCGGCCGGCTGCGAAATGTCGAAGATGAAGAAGCCGGCGCGCGCGTTCTTGCCCTTGTCGCCGGCGAGCCGCTCGGAATTGACGTAAAGGAGATCGTCGCCGACGATGCGCAGCTTGTGGCAATGGACGCCCGGCGGCGCGCGAAATTCGCCGACCTTGTGCGGCTGTTTCGGATCGCGCACGTCGTGCACGGTAAAGCCTTCCGGGCCGTTGTAGCTCGAGCCGCCGACCGCGCCCACATAGGCATGGCCCCTGTGCACCTGAATGAGCGAGCCGCCACCCCACGCCGCCGACGGATCGTGGCCGAGCAGACGGAAATTTTTCGCTTCTTCCGGATAGCTGGCGGGCATGGTCCCTCCGTGGCGCCTGTTTTATTGTCATCATCCGCAGGTGGATGATGACGAAGCTGTCTCACCGTCATCATCCGCGCAAAGCGGATGATCCAGTAATCACCGGAGGCGCGGGACATTCAAGTCCCCATCGGCGATTGCTGGATGCCCCGCAGGAAAGCGGATGATCCAGTAATCACGATCCTTCGCAATTTTCTCCCAAATCGCGCTTACTGGATGCTCCGCTTTCGCGGAGCATGACACGTTTTTGTTTGGTCGCGGCTTCGTCAATATCGCGCCCATCCGCCGTCAGCACCACGCCGTAGGCGCGCTCCGCCGCCGCCGGCGAGACAAAACCTTCGCGCACGTCGGCGGCGACGCGCTCGGCCGGCCGCTCGAGCGGATCGCCGTAACCGCCGCCGCCGGGCGTGTCGAGGCGGAAGACGTCGCCGGCCTGCAGCGGATAATCGGCATAGCGGGTCGGCAGCCGCTTGGCGCGATCGCTATCCGGATTGATCCAGATGTCGCCCGGACGGCCGTCGCGTCCGCCTTCCATGCCGTGCGGCGGAATGACGTGCTTCATCGAGCGGATCGAGAAACGCGCGTCGGCGAGATTGAGATATTCGCGGCGCACGCCGAGCCCGCCGCGGTAACGGCCCGGCCCGCCCGAATCCGCGATCAGCTCGAAGCGCACGAGCCGCGTCGGAAACTCGCTCTCGATGATCTCGATCGGCGCGATCCGCGCGTTGCTTTGGTTCACGGTGGTGGCGGAAGCTCCGTCCTTGCCCGGTCGCGCACCACCGCCCCCGGCGATGATCTCATATTGCACATAGCCCTGGCCCGTATAGGTGCTGCGTCCGCCGATGATGATGGAGCGGCTGCCGGAGCCGTCGGCGCGCACCTTGGTCGGCACGGTCGGCGCCAGCGCAGCGAACAGCGCATCGACCAGCGCATGCACGGTCGGATTATAGGTGTTGACCGGCGCCGGGAAGCGCGGATTGAGCACGCTGCCCTCGCGCGCCGCGATGCTGAACGCGCGCAGCAGCCCGCTCGAGACGTACATGTGCGGATCGATCATGGCGATCAGCGCATAGGCGCAGGCCGCCTGAACCAGCGGCGGACGGATATTGGCCGGCCCGCGCGTCTGGTCGGCCGAGTCGGAGAAGTCGAAGTGCAGGCGGTCGCCGTTCTTCTCGGCCACCACATGGATGCGCACCGGCTTTTCCAGATCGATGCCGTCGTCGTCGACGAAGCGTTCGGCTTCGTAGCGGCCGTCGGCCCATTCGGCGATGGCCGCGCGCAGGCGCGCCTCGCCGGTCTCGAACAGGCGCAAAAAACTCGCCAGCACTTTGTCCTTGCCGTATTTGCCGGCCAGTTCATCGAGCCGTTTCTCGCCGAGCCGATCGGCGCCGAGTTGGCCGCGGATGTCGCCGAGCACGAGCTCGGGCGTGCGGCTGTTGGCGGCGATGATGCGCTCGATGTCGGTGACCGGCGTGAAGCGGCGCTGATAGCGCACCGCTGGCAGATGCAGGCCTTCGTTGAAAATCTCGCGCGCCTGGCCGGAGCAGCTGCCCGGCACCGGGCCGCCGATGTCGCCCTTGTGCGCGATCGAGCCGCAAAAGCCGAACAGCGCGCCGCCGATGAAAACCGGCGTCAGCACACAGATATCCGGCGCGTGCGGGCTGCCGCCCTGATACGGATGATTGATCAGGAACGCGTCGCCCTCTTCGAGGCCGCCGCCGAACTCGGCCAGCACCGCAGCGCAGCAGGCCGGGAAGGCGCCGATATGCAGCGGCAGCACCACGTGCTGGGCGACCACGTCGCCTTGCGCGTTCATCAGCGCGCACGAGGCGTCCTGCGACTCGCGCACGATGGTGGAGAAGCCGGTGCGGAACAGCGAGTTCTGCATCTCCTGCACGATGCCGGAGAGGCTCGCTTTCAGCACTTCCAGATCAATCGCGTCGATGGTCATTACCTGCTCTATTTGCTATGATTGTCATCATCCGCGAAAGCGGATGATCCAGTAATCATCGCGTCCTGACCATGAGCACCGAACGTTATTACTGGGTCTACGTTCTTGCTAGCACGGTAGGCGGAACTCTCTACATCGGAGTGACCAACAATTTGGTGCGCAGGATGTACGAGCATCGAAACGGCTTGGTCCCGGGATTCACCAAACGCTATGGCGTCCATCGCCTTGTCTATCTCGAACCGCATACCGACGTTGCAGCAGCAATCCGCAGGGAAAAACGTCTTAAAAGATGGAATCGCGCGTGGAAAATGCAGCTTATCGAGCAGATGAACCCGAATTGGGACGATCTCTATACGCAAATCTCTAGCCCCTGAGATTACTGGATCGTCCGCTTTCGCGGACGATGACATGTAAATGTTTGCCACTACCTCTCCTCCGTCACGATCAAATTCTTCCATTCGTCGACGCGCGCGACTTGGCCGGCGCAGATCAATGTGGTGCAGTCGAACTGGTCGAGGATGGCCGGGCCGCGCATGCTCGCGCCGACATCGACTTTCTCGCGCTGATAGACCGGGCACGACACCGTCTTGCCGTCAAAGCGAACTTGCCGCGTCGCGCGCAGCGCGTCGGCGAGCTTAAAACCCTGCGGAGCGAATTTCGGCATGTCGACCGGCGGCACGAGGCCGGTGCCGCGCACCCGGTAGGACACGACCTCGACCGGCTCCTCGGGCGCCATGTGGCCGAACTGGCGCTTGTGCTCGGCATCGAAATTTTTGCGCAGCACATTGAGCGCCGCGACCTCGGCCGCCGTGCAGGCGACCGTGACCTCATAACCCTGCCCGGCGTAGCGCAGGTCGAGCGCGCGGTCGACGCGGATCTTGTCCTCGGCAAAGCCGTCGCGGCGCAATAATTCGTCGCGCGCGCGCTGCGTGAGCCCGGCGAACACCGCCTCCACGTCGGCGGGCGTAAGCTCGTCGAGCGGCCGCAGCCGCGAGAGAACATAATCGTGCTTGACGTCCGACATGATGAGCCCGAGCGCGGAAAACACGCCCGCATAGAGCGGCACCACCACGCCCGCCATGCCGAGATCGCGCGCCATACGGGCCGCGTGCAGCGGCCCGGCGCCGCCGAACGCGAGCAAAAAGAAGTCGCGCAGATCGTGGCCGCGCATGGTCGAGATGGCCTTGATCGCCTCCTCCATCTTGACGTCGATGATGCGCACGATGCCTGCGGCCGCCGCCGCAACATCGAGCGACAGTTTTTCCGCAACGCGCGCGACCGCGCTCTGCGCCTTGGCGCGGTCGAGCGTCATGCGGCCGCCGAGAAAATTGTCGGCGGAGAGATAACCGAGCAGCAAATTGCAGTCGGTAATGGTCGCCGCCGCGCCGCCGCGGCCGTAGCAGGCCGGGCCCGGCACCGCGCCGGCGCTCTGTGGGCCGACTTCGAGCCCGCCGAAGCGGTCGATCCCGGCGATGGTGCCGCCGCCGGCGCTCACCGTGTTGATGTCCATCATCGGCACGGCGAGATCGCGGCCGGCGATCTTGCCGCGACTCGACAGGACCGGCGCGCCATCCTTGATCAGCGCCACGTCGCAGGACGTGCCGCCCATGTCGAAGGTGATGAGGTTGCCGATCTGCAATTGCCGGCAGGCGGCCAAGCCTGCGGTGACGCCGCCGGCGGGGCCCGACAGCACCGTGGTGACGGCGGTGCGCGCCGCGTCGCGGAACGTCGCCATGCCGCCGTTCGACTGCATGACGTACTTTTGCGGCGTGGTGACGCCGGCTGCGGCCAGGCTGCGGTCGAGATTGGCGACGTAGCGGGCGAGGATCGGCTGCAGATAGGCGTTGATGACCGTCGTGCTCAGCCGATAGTACTCGCGGATCTGCGGCAGAATTTCCGACGACAGCGACACGCTGCAGCCCGGCATTTCCTCGGCGGCGATGGCGCGCACCCGCGCCTCGTGGGCGGGATGCAGAAACGAGAACAGCAGGCATACCGCCAGCGCTTCGATGTTCTCGCCTCCGAGTTCGCGCAGCGTCGTGCGCAGCGCCGGCTCGTCGAGCGGAACGAGCACCCGGCCGCGGAAATCGACCCGCTCGCGCACTTCGCCGGTGCGGCTCGGCGGAACGAGCGGCGCCGGCTTGTCGTACATCACGTCGAAAATCGCGGTGCCGTACGGCCGCGCCTGCTCGGCCACCTCATAGATGCCGCGAAAGCCCGCGGTGACCAGGAGCCCGGTCCTTGCTCCTTTGCCCTCGAGCAGCGCGTTGGTGCCGACCGTGGTGCCGTGACAAAAATAGCCGACCTCGGCCGGCTGCGCGGCTTCGCCGTCCCCGGCGCGGCCGATCAGCGCCTCGATCCCCTGCAGGATCGCCCGCGTCGGGTCGTCCGGCGTCGACGGAACTTTGCCGATGGTGACGGTCCCGGTTGCCTCGCCGAGATAGACGAAATCCGAAAACGTGCCGCCCGTATCTACTGCAACCCTATAGCGAGCCATGCGCCGGCGTCTTTCAGGCAAAAATCCGTTTCCGCGTCGGCAGCGAAATGGCCCGGTTTGGCAGCGCGTGACAAGGCGCAATTTGCGGCCTGCCGATCGCGTTAACTGCCCTGCCGCACAGGATGGCCCGGCCCGCGATCAGGCGCCAGAAAATCCGGAACCTTTTGGCTCGCGGCGGCGTTGGAACCCGACAGCACGGGCAGCTGGGTAATGCGGAGCCGGGGTAGAGCGCTCACCACCATCGCGCAGGCTAGCCACACCCTCGCATGCGGCGAAGGGCGCCGGTCGACCATTGCCTCAAGGCCAAGGGGCTGCCGACCCATTGTGCGACGGCAGACACCGGCAGTTCGCACGGGCGGGGTAAGTCCTTGAAGACCGCCACGAACCGAGCTGTTCCATTGCGGCCGGCCGGGCGCGGCCCAGGACGGCGCCCATACTCGGTCCGTCATTACCTCGTTCTGTTGGCGCTTGCAGTGGCCATTCCGCTCGTCTGTCTGGCGTTCTACGTCAGTTCGCGGGTCGCTGCCACCGAACGCGAGGCGACGCGCGCGGCGCTGCTCAGCAACGCCCGTTCGCTCGCGGCGGCAATCGATCAAGAGCTGCAAAGGCACATCGCGATCGGCGCGACGCTGGCGCATTCCCGCGCGCTTGCCGACGCCGATTGGGTCACGTTCAGGGAGCAAGCCAAGGCCGCCCTTGCCGACGAGGCACAGTCCTGGATCAGCGTCATCGACCCCGCGGGGCAGGTGCTGCTCAACACCTGGATGGCGCCCGGCACGGCGCTGCCGCGCCGGCCGCTGTTCGCCGCCGAACAGCAAGCCCTCGCCGCCGGCAAGCCGCAGGTTTCCGATCTCGTTACCGGCGACGCAGTGCGGCGCCCGGTCGTCTTCGCGGCCATTCCGATCCTGCACGACGGCAAGCCGCTCTACGTCGAGGACGTCATCGTCGATCCCGAGCGCTTCAAGGCGATGCTGCGGGACCAGCATTACACGCCCGACTGGCTGGTCGGCATCGTCGATCGGCGCGGCAATTTGATCGCCCGCTTTCCCGACGAGGGCACCCGGGTCGGCGAACCGGCGAGCCCGGGATGGCGCGCGGCCATGCGGCGGAGTCCGGAGGGCATCGGCGAGCATCGCTCGCTGACGGGGTATCCGATCATCGACGCCTATGCGCCGGCGGCATCCGGCTGGACCGTCGGCGTGGCGATCAGACAAAGCATGCTGGAGGCGCCGCTGCGGCGAACGCAATGGCTGCTGCTCGCGGCGAGCCTCGGCTGCATCGGTCTCGGCATCGCGTTGGCGTGGCTGATCGCCCGCAGCCTGCACCGCAGCGGCAAGATGCTGCACGACGCCGCGGCTGCGATCGCGTCCGAACGGCCGGTCACGGCGGCGCCGACCGGCGTGCGCGAATACGACCGGGCGGTCGCCGCCTTCGCCGCGGCCTCGCAGGCATTGCGCGCACGGGCGCAGGAGCGCGACCGCGCCGAAGCGGCGTTGCGCGCCCGCGAGGCGGAACTGGAAGCCGTCGTCAACCGCACGCCGTTCATGCTGACGCGCTGCGGCCGCGATCTGCGCTATCGCTTTGTCAGCCAGGGCTGCGTGGCGCTGCTCGGCTGCAAGCCCGAGGACATCGTCGGCAAGCCGATCGCCGAGGTCATCGGCGAGGAAGCGTTCGACGCCATCCGTCCGGCTTTGGCGAAGGTTCTCGACGGCGAGCGCGTCGAGAATCAAATCGAGATCAACTTTCGGCATACCGGAAAACGCTTCATCCACGTCGTCTCCACACCCGATAAAGACGAGCGCGGCGCAGTCATCGGATGGGTCGCCTCGATCCTCGACATCACCGAGCAGAAGCGCGCCGATGCCGAGCGCCGGCGCGCCGAAGCCGCGCTGGCGCGGCGTGCCGAGGAAAATGCCGCGCTTTACGAATTCACCAACCGGCTCCATCGCGCCGAATCGTCGAGCGTGGTGTACGAGGCGGCGCTCGACGCCATCATCCGCGCGCTCGCCTGCGACCGCGCCGCGGTGCTACGCACCGACGCGCATGGCGTGATGCGCTTCGTCGCCTGGCGCGGCCTGTCGGAACCCTACCGCCGCGCGGTCGACGGGCATTCGCCCTGGGCCGCCGACGAGGCCAATCCGCAGCCGGTCTGCATCGAGGACATCGACCGTGCCGACCTGCCGGACGCGCTCAGAAGCGTGGTGAAAGACGAGGGCATCAGCGCGCTCTCTTTCATTCCGCTGATGTCGTCGGCAGGCAGGCTCGCCGGCAAGTTCATGACCTATTACGCCGCGCCGCACGTTTTTTTGCGCGAGGAAATCGATCTTTCGCTCAACGTCGCACGCCGGCTCGGCTTTGCGGTCGAGCGCATGCAGGCCGAGCAGGCGCGCCAGCAGGCCGAACGCGAGCTGCGCTCGCTGAAGGAAAAACTGGAGTCCGATGTCGAGACGCGGACCCGCGAGCGCGACCGCATCTGGAACGTCTCGGAGGATTTGCTCGGCGTCGGCAATTTCGAAGGCTATTTCCTCAGCATCAATCCGGCCTGGAGCAAGCTCCTCGGCTGGAGCGAGGACGACATCAAGTCCATGCACGTGAGCGACTTGCGGCATCCGGAAGATGCCGCTGCGGCGATCGCCGGCCGCGCCCAGCTTGCGCAAGGGGTGCCGACGGTGCGCGTGGAGAACCGGTTCCGCCACAAGGATGGATCGTGGCGCTGGATCCATTGGACCATGACGGCGGAGGACGGCCTGATCTACGCCTCGGGACGGCATGTGACGTTGGAGAAAGAGGCGGCCGCGGCGCTGGAGCGGGCGCAGCGCCGCTCCGCCCATTCGCAGAAGATGGAGGCGCTCGGGCTGCTCACCGGCGGGGTGGCGCACGACTTCAACAATCTCCTGATGATCGTCAGCGGCCACGCGCAGAGCCTCAAGCGCCGGCTCACCGAGCCGCGCGACAAGCGCGCGCTCGAGGCCATCCAGATCGCCTCGACCCGCGGCGAAAGCCTCACCCGGCAGTTGTTGTCGTTCTCGCGCGGCATGCCGCTCAATCCGACGGTGATCAGCCCGGCGGACGCGGTCGCGGCGGTCCGCGACGTGCTGAGCGGTACGCTCCACGTCAACATCGAGCTGGCGATCGACGTTGCGCAAGCCACATGGCCGGTGCGCGTCGATAAATCGGAGCTGGAACTGGCGCTGGTCAATCTGACGGTGAATGCGCGCGACGCCATGGCGAGCGGCGGCCGTTTGTCGATCACCGCCGCCGATGTGACGCTCGATGCCGACGCCACCCCCGAGGGATTGAGCGGCGATTTTGTCGCGCTGAGCGTCGGCGACACCGGCGCCGGCATTGCCGACGACGTTTTGGGCCGGGTGTTCGAGCCGTTCTTCACCACCAAAGGCGCCGAGAAGGGCACCGGGCTCGGCTTGTCGCAGGTCTACGGCTTTGCCCGCCGCTCCGGCGGTACCGCGGTGATCAAGAGCGAGCTCAAGCGCGGCACGACGGTGACGATCTATCTGCCGCGCAGCCGGGCGGCGATCGATCCGGTGCGCGAGGACGACCCGGCGACGCAATATGCCGCGCCCGCCGGAGCGACCGCCCTCATCGTCGAAGACAATCACGACGTCCGTGCCGTCACCGAGTCGCTGTTCGAGCAGCTCGGCTACCGCACCATCGCGGTCGAGAACGCCGCGGCGGCGCTCGAGGCGCTCGACCGCTCAGCCGACGTGAGCGTGATGTTTTCCGACGTCGTGCTGCCGGGCGAGGTCGACGGCCTGTTGCTGGCGCGCAGCGTCAATGCGCGCTATCCGCACATTCCGATTGTGCTGACCACCGGCTACGCCAGGGTCTTCGATTCCGAGCCGGAATTTGCCGTGCTGCGCAAGCCGTACCAGATTTCCGCGCTCGGCCGCATCATTCGCGAGGCCATCGATGCCGCGCAAACGAAGCAGCGGACCGCGCTGGCGAGTTGATTTGCGTCATTCCGGATCCATAAGCTCGGCCCCGGAATGACTGAACCTTAATGCAGCGCGACCGAGGCGCCAGGGTTTTCCATCGCGGCGATGTTGTTCTTCACCGCCTTCTGCACCTTTTCGAAGGCGCGCACCTCGATCTGGCGCACGCGCTCGCGCGACACGCCGAACTCGTCGGCAAGTTCTTCCAGCGTGATCGGCTCGTCGGCGAGCCGCCGCGCCTCGAAGATGCGGCGCTCGCGGTCGTTGAGCACGGTGAGCGCCTCGCCGAGCGCCTTGTGGCGATTCTCCGACTGCTCGGATTCGGCGAGCCGGCTCTCCTGGCTGACGCTGTCATCGACCAGCCAGTCCTGCCATTCGCCCGACGAATCGTCGTCGCGGATCGGCGCGTTGAGCGAGGCGTCGCCGCCGAGCCGGCGGTTCATCTCGATCACGTCCTGCTCGGTCACGCCCAAACGCTTGGCGATGAGCTTGACCTGGTCGGGATGCATGTCGCCTTCGTCGAACGCGGAAATCCGGCTCTTGGCCTTGCGCAGATTGAAGAACAGCTTTTTCTGATTGGCCGTGGTGCCCATCTTAACGAGCGACCAGGAGCGCAGGATGTATTCCTGGATCGCCGCCTTGATCCACCACATCGCGTAGGTCGCCAGCCTGAAACCCTTGTCGGGCTCGAAGCGCTTGACCGCCTGCATCAGCCCGACATTGCCTTCGGAGATGACTTCGGAGATCGGCAGGCCGTAGCCGCGATAGCCCATGGCGATCTTGGCGACGAGCCGCAAATGGCTGGTGACGAGCTTATGGGCGGCCTCGCGGTCGCCGTGCTCGCGCCAGCGCTTGGCCAGCATGAACTCTTCCTGCGGCTCCAACATCGGGAACCGCCGGATCTCTTCGAGATATCGGGTGAGGCCGGTTTCGCCCGATAATACGGGCAGTGCAGCAGTGTGGGCCATGACAGCGCCCTCCATCCAATGCCCCCGCGGCGCGGCGGGCGGTTGGCACCGCCGCTCCCAGAGCCGACGGCACCAGATGCTTTGTTCGCACCCGCAACATACACGGTCGAATCGGGTCAGCGAAAGGGAGGTGGCATCACTTCAGCGCGATGCCGCCTTGATTTTCCTCAACGGACGGTGAACGCGCCCCCGGATCGACGGTCCTTAACCGTTGTCCCGGTAGGTTTCGCTTGCTTCCGCCCGACCGCGGACCAATTCATCATGTAAACGGGCAAGATCGGGCGGCAGTTCCGACCGGAACGTGATCATTTCGCCGCTCGACGGGTGCTTAACCGTCAGTATATGGGCATGCAGGGCCTGCCTGCCAAGATCGGCCAGCGCCGCCTGGACCTTAGCCGGCAGCAGCGCGCTTTTCGTCCGAAAACCCGACCCATAGGTGGCGTCCCCCATGACCGGGTGGCCGATCGAGGCCAAATGGACCCTGATCTGATGGGTCCGCCCGGTTTCAAGCCGGCAGGCGAGCAAGCTCGCCACCGGCGCCTGCCCCGACTTTCCCGGCTTGCCGATCCGCCGCGGCGCGGTGCCGGCATGAAAACGCTCCAAAACCTGCCAATGGGTGATGGCCTGCCGCCCGCCCTCGCGCACCGCCATCTGGTCGCGGGCCCGCGGGCTGCGGTCGATCGGCCGGTCGATGGTGCCGTGCGGGCGGTCCGGGGCCCCCCACACAAAGGCGAGATAGCCGCGCTCGAACGGCTCGCCGTCCCGGCCGTGGCGCGAAAACTGCGCCGCCAGCGACCGATGGGCGCGGTCGTTCTTGGCCACGATCAAGAGCCCGGTCGTATCCTTGTCGATCCGGTGCACGATGCCAGGCCGCCGCTCGCCGCCGATGCCGGACAGGCTCGCACCGCAATGGGCGATCAGCGCATTGACCAGCGTCCCCGTCCAGTGCCCCGCGGCGGGATGCACGACGAGGTTTTTCGGCTTGTCGATGACGATGATGTCGTCGTCTTCGTAGATGACATTGAGCGGAATAGCCTCGGGCTGCGGCGTCGCCGGCTCGGCCGGCGGCACGTCGAGCACGATGGCGGCGCCCGCATTGACCCGATGGCTCGGATCGCGGATCGTGCGGCCGTCGACCGCGACCGCGCCGGCCTCGATCAACGCCTTCAAACGGCTGCGCGACAATTCGGCGACATGCGCGGCAAGCACACGGTCGAGCCGCGCACCGGCGTCGTCGCCGGCAACGACAATCGACTTTTGCGTTTCTTGGCTGAGGTTGTTCGACGGCATGCTCGATAGGTCCGGCAATCCCTGCGCCGCTCCGCCGCCGCCTGCGCTGCAGCACGCCGACGCGGCGTCTGCCATGGTGGCGCGGGCGCGCTGGCTCATGGTCATATCGGCGCTCACCACCGCATTGGCGATTGCCGCGGTGCTGGGCGTCATCGGCTATCGCATTTTCCATGCCGGCAGAAGCGCCGGCCGGTCCGGCGCGGTCGCAGCCGGCATCGTCACCCTGCCGAAAGGTGCCCGCGTCATCGCCACCGCCACCGCCGGCGACCGCATTGTGGTGACGATCGACATCGCCGGCGCGACCGAAATCCGCACTTTCGACGCCGCCACGCTTGAGCAAACCGGCCGCCTGCGCTTCGCGACGGCGCCGTGACTCTCCCCTCGTTCCCGGGCGCAGCAAAGCGGCGACCCGGGAATCCATAATCCCGGCGTCCGTGGTCATGACCCGCACATGTGGTTATGGATTCCGGGATCGCGGGTTCACGCCGGCGCCCCGGAATGACGCGACGCGCTTGCGCCGCAGCGCCGACACCGCTATTTCGGAGCGAGGCTCCCTTCGTCTAGCGGCCCAGGACGTCGCCCTCTCACGGCGAAAACAGGGGTTCAAGTCCCCTAGGGAGCGCCAGCGGATAAAGTCAATGACTTAGCTGCTGTTTAGCGCACATTAGCGACAAGCAATTAGCTCGTAGGGCGGAATAGCGCAGCGTATTCCGCCATTTTTTCATCGCGGGAAGCATGCGGCGCAATACGCTGCGCTATTGCGCCCTACGGGACTGACGATTAAAGCAGCGCTTCACCGACCACCGAACCACAACGCGTAGGCGGATTACGCCTGCGGCTGAGCCGCCCTGCGAGCTATTTCGGAGTGCCGCTCCTTCGTCTAGCGGCCCAGGACGTCGCCCTCTCACGGTCAGCGGATAGCTCCCATAATACAAAAGGGAAATCGCAGTTTCAGCGTATCATGGCAAAAGCCAAAACCTTCAAGGTCGGCGATCATGTCGGCTGGAATTCCGAAGCCGGGCGCGTGCGCGGCCGGATCGTGCGGGTGCATACCAAGGACGTGAACTACAAAGGCTATATTCATCACGCCAGCAAGGATGATCCGCAATACGAGATCAAGAGCGACAAGACCGACCACGTGGCGCTGCACAAGGGCCGCGCCTTGCGCCGGCTTCGCGGCTCAGTCTGAGATGCCGGCATTAGGCGCCGACTCATCTTTATGTCATCATCTGCGCCTGCGGACGATAGAGTAACCACCGTTTTCGCGGGGGTTACCGGATGCTCCGCTTTTGCGGAGCATAACAAGTCAGGATTTATCGTGATTGGTATGAATCGTCACTGCGCTTATCTGTGGACCCTCGCTTATCGGCGGACTACGCCGTGAACCTTGCCGCCGCCATCGCCGAAGCGCTGCTGGCAACGCGCTCGGACGCAATCATCGCCGCCGACCGCGACGGCGTCATCCGGTTCTGGAATCCGGGCGCGGAGCGGCTGTTCGGGTATTCGCGCGATGCGGCGCTCGGCCGCTCCCTCGACCTCATCGTTCCCGAGCGGCTGCGCGAGCGGCATTGGCAGGGTTTTGGCCGCGTCATGGCGACCGGACAAAGCCGCTACGGCGAGAGCGACGTGCTGGCGGTGCCGGCGCTGCGCCAGGACGGCAGCACCATCTCGGTCGAGTTCACCATCCTGCCGCTGCGCGACGAAGTCGGCCGCCTGATCGCGCTCGCCGCGCTGATGCGCGACGTGACCAAGCGATTCGAGGAGATGCGCGAACTCAAGCGCAAGCTCGCTGACGTCGCCAAGCGCGCGACGTAAATCGCCGGCGCTCGGCTCGCCGCCACTGTTCGATACAAGACAAAGCGCCCCAAGCGACGCTTGTTGCGCCGGGCATCAGCCGCGCTGGCGCGTTGCCTGAAGAGGCGGAAAAAAGGAGATGCATTTAAGAACAGAAGGCGGACGTGGCCGACAGAATGTTGCAAAACGTCTCGCGCGATTCCGCTGCGCAGCCGTCCTCGATGCCACACCAAGCGCGCGATGCCGGCGACGAAGCCGCGCCCGGTGCGCCGCGAACCGGCGAAGGAGCTGCCCGCTGTGCCACGGCCAAGGCCGCATCATGCGCCGCTGCTGCCCGGTTTGCGGCGGCCGTGGAAAGGTCGTGCCGGCAAGCGGCCGCGGGTGACGATTCGGTGCCGGCCAAAATCGCAAATTCGCGCGATCCTGCCGTGGCTTGGAACGAGAATTCCCGGCCGGCGTTTATCCCAAAGAAGGTGTTGCCGTGTCGATTCGATTTCATCGGCGATATTTCCGCGCTCTGGGCAATTGGTTGCTGGATCGCAGTCTCAGTATCTTGTGGGCGTATCTCATCTATCGCCGTCACCAGTTCTATCGCCGCAATCAGTTGAGGTCGGCGCAGTCCTCGCAGCCGCGTTCGGCGCAAAACGCACGAACGGTTTTTTGAAAGCGCCGCCATCCGTAAGAAGCGGCCAACCCGCCGCCGTCCGCCCAGCGCCGCGCGGCAGACGGACTCGATTCCGCGGCCGGTTGCGTCTATCCGTCGGCCATGGTCGAGTTGCGTTCCCGTCGGCCATGGTCGCGTGGCGAAGCCGCACGCTGCCAAAGCCGCGCGCGGGCCAGGCCGCGTGGCTGCCCTACTCGCCGTGGCGCGCATGATGCTGCTGCCCTGGCCGGTTGCGGAAGCGCCGCCGCGGCTGCATGCTCCCGATGCGGACACCGCCGCGGAGGAGGATCATGCTGAGGGACGACAGAAGCGGTGACGGCGGCGGCGTTCCGGCGCGCAACGTGCTCGGCGAACCGCTCGAACTCTGCTCGCTCAGCCCGATGACCGGATTTTACCGCGATGGCTGCTGCCATACCGGCGGTGAGGATTTTGGCAGCCATACGGTGTGCGCGGTGATGACCGCGGCCTTCCTCGAATTCTCAAAAGCCCGCGGCAACGATCTGTCGACCCCGGTGCCTGAATTCGGCTTTGCCGGTCTAAAACCCGGCGACCGCTGGTGCCTGTGCGCACCGCGCTGGCAGGAGGCCTTCGCGGCCGGCCAGGCGCCGCGCGTGGTGTTGCGCGCCACCCACGAGGGTGCGCTGGCCTATTGCGCGCTCGCCGACCTCAAGCGCTTCGCCGTAGATTTAGCGTAAACGCCGCCGCGAGCTTTGTGGAAAATCCCCGCATTGAGCGCAGCCGTCTTGTGAAAGCCGCAAAGCAAAGCGAATATTGCCGCATCGTCTGCACTATCGCGACTTTTCCAAACAGGGGGCATTCATGAAGCTCAAGCTCGTTATCGCGGCCGCGGCTGTTTTCACGTTGCCGGCAGTGGCGCTGGCGCAAGGACAGCAGAGCGGCGCGCCGAACGCGCCGAAGCCGACCAAGGCGGACGCGCAGAAGGTCGTGGCGATCATCAAGGGCGACAAGGCCAAGACCCAGGCGTTCTGCCAATTGGGCTCGATCAACGATCAGATGGCCGAAGCCGATCAGAAAAAGGACGAAAAGAAGCTCGATGCGCTCGGCAGACAGGCCGACGCGCTGGCGCAAAAAATCGGCCCCGAATACATCAGCCTGATGGACGGGCTCGATCAGGTCGACGAGAACTCGCCGGCCGGCAAGGATATCGCGGCGACGCTCGGCCAGCTCGACAATATCTGCGGCGGCAGATAGTTCGCCGGTTGTCTCATACCGTCATTTCCGGGCTGTCATTCCGGGGCGCCGCGCAGCGGCGGGTTCCTCGCGGAGCTTGTCATCGGGCCGGACCCGTCGGCTCGGCCCCGGAATGACGAGCTGACCCATCCGGATTCCGCGTAAACCAATGATGCGCGCGCCGTTGCCGCGACGCCGTGGCGTCACCGCACGCGCTGCGATAGGTTGCGCGGCGGCGCCATCCGCGCTCGAGCCATCCGGAGAAACAATCAAATGGAACCGCTGCCGAGAGGCGCCAATTTCGTCCGCGCCAAAACCTTGTGGGAGATCGGACTGCACATCGCCGGCAATCCGGCGACGCCGTACGGCGGCAACCGCGACATGGTCATCACCGTGGGCAGCGGCTCCGGCCCGCGCTTTCGGCCGTGGCTGCGCATGGCTTCGGGCTCGGCGATCTTGGCCGAGGAGGTGGCGGCGGGCGGCGGCGTCGATCTCGCCTTCGTCAATCCGTCGGCGCTCTTGACCCAGGCCTATCGCGGCGTCGGCCTGTTCAAAAAACCGTTGCCGTTGCGCATCGTCGCCTCGTATCCGAGCTGGGACCGCTTCATTTTCACCGTTCATCCGCGCACCGGCATCCGCTCGCTCGCCGACATCAAGACTAGGCGTTATCCGCTGCGCGCCTCGGTGCGCGAAGATCCGACCCATTCGACCTTGATCCTGATCGAGCAGGCTTTTGCGCTGCACGGCTTCACACTCAACGACATCGAGTCGTGGGGCGGGCGGCTGGTGCTCTGTGGCGGCCCCTCCGACGTGCGCCGCCGGCTCGAGCCTTTGGCGCGCGGCGAGATCGACGCGGTGTTCGACGAAGGCATCAAGGTCTGGTTCGCCCAGGCGCTCGAGGCCGGGCTCGTGCCGCTCGAACTCGACGAGGACGAATTCGCCGCCATGGGCAAGCTCGGCTGGCGGCGCGTCGTGCTGCCCAAAGCGCGCTTTCCCCGCCTCGCCAAGGAGATCGACGCGCTCGATTTTTCCGGCTGGCCCATCTACTGCAACGCTTCGTTGCCCGAAGAAACCGCCTATGACGTTTGCGCCGCGCTTGCCGCACGCGAGGCCGAGATTCCCTGGGAGAAGGGCACCGACGGCTCGGCGCTGCACGCGGTCATCGAAACCGACACGACACCGATGGACGTCCCGCTGCATCCGGGCGCGGAGCGCTGGCACCGCGAGCATGGCAGACGCCAGCGTAACGCCGAACGGACATAACGCGAACAAACGCGCGATTCGGGAATTTGCGTGTCCGGGCCGCGTGCGGCCGCGGCTGTTCGATGGCGCGGTTGCCTGCTACAAATATTCAGCCCGCGATCGAGCGTCGCGGAACCGGGGCTTTGCGGCGCCGGTTTTGCATCATGTCCCTTAAGTGATGGAGTAAGCCGGTGGCTCCGCGTGCGTACTGGAAAGGCTACCTGAAGCTTTCGCTGGTGTCCTGCCCGATCGCGCTGTTTCCCGCGACCTCGGGCCGCGAGAAGATCAGCTTTCACCAGCTCAACCGCAACACCGGCAACCGCATCCGCTACCGCAAGGTCGATGCCGAGAACGGCGACGACGTCGAGGCCGCCGACATCGTCAAGGGCTACGAGGTCGGCAAGGGCGAGTACATCGTGCTCGAGCCCGAGGAGCTCGAGGCGATCGCGCTCAAGAGCAAGCGCAGCATCGAGATCGACGAGTTCGTGCCGAAGAGCGAGATCGACGAGCTTTATCTTGCCGATCCGTATTACGTCGTTCCCGACGGCGAAGTCGGCCAGCAGGCGTTCGCGGTGATCCGCGAAGCGATCCGCAAGGAAGGCATGGTGGCGGTCGGCAAGGTGGTGTTCACCTCGCGCGAGCACATCATCGCGCTGGAGCCGCGCGGCAAGGGCATGATGGGCGTGACCTTGCGCTATCCTTACGAGGTGCGCCAGCAAGACGAATATTTCGACGGCATCGAGGAGCAAAAAGTCCCCAAGGACATGCTCGACCTCGCCGCCCACATCGTCGAGACCAAGCGCGGCAAATTCCAGCCGGAAAAATTCCAGGACGAATACGAGGACGCGCTCAAGGAGCTCCTGCGCAAGAAGCAGCGTGGCGAAAAGATCGAACAGCCGAAGGAGGCGCCGCCGTCCAACGTCGTCAATCTGATGGATGCGCTGCGCCGCAGCCTCAAAGCCGAAGGTGGGCGCGCGGCGGCGCGTCCCGGCAAGAAAGATCGCAAACGAATCGAAGGCCAGCGTGAGATGCTGCTGCCGATTCCCGGCAAGAAGGCGAAGGAAGCGCCGGTCAAGCGGGCCGCTCGACCGACGGCGCGGCGAAAAAGCGCCGGTTAGGGCCTGCGAACGCCCCGCATCTCCGCAATTCGTTCCGCTTCGAACATATCCGATGAGAGACAGCGCGTCGCGCACCGCTCACGCCGACGCCCATCGCATGACGCGCGTTATACCAACCGCGATAATTCTCGACTTGTCATGCTCCGCGAAAGCGGAGCATCCAGTAACCTCCGCGGCACGGTGATTACTGGATCATCCGCGGGAGACGCCGGGCGAATTTGCGGCGGCGTTGCCGCCGTGCGCACGCCGTTGCGCACCAAGCCGACGCTGCCGACGCGATCGTGCGGCACGTCCTGCCGGCAGCGCCGCCGCCGGCGCACATTCTTCCGGTCGTATCACAACCCTGGGCAGTACGAGCGCGAACGTGGCCGTGTCCGCCGCGTCCGCGCTTCGCCCCGAACCTCACATCCCAGAGCAGG
This sequence comes from Xanthobacteraceae bacterium, assembly GCA_030038995.1. Lineage (GTDB taxonomy): Bacteria > Pseudomonadota > Alphaproteobacteria > Rhizobiales > Xanthobacteraceae > BOG-931. The sequence goes on along the minus strand of JASHQS010000109.1, from coordinate 8,889 downwards.
CCGTTTGGAAATGAATCGTGCAGGGTTGCGGCGCCGGCTGAGCCGCCTGCTGCACCCGCGCGTGATGATGATGATGATGTCTAGCCGCCCACGCCGAGCCCGGCGCAGCGAGCACGAGGCCAAGCGCCAGCACGCTTAAGCCATAGGCAATGATTGCACGCGTCTTGTTCATTTTTTCCTCCAGTGTGTGCGTGCGGCTTGAGCGTTCTCGCCCCCGAGGACCTCGCCGTCAGCTTTGCATTATTAACTTGAAGAAAACCGACAAGGTGAGTCACCGGCCTGTAAAAAATGAGCGTGCGCGCGTAAACATGGGCGAAACTATACGCGAAAGACATGCGGCAGCCGGAAAAATTTACGAGTTGGATTTTATACGGAAAATTTATGCGGGCGTGGACAAACAAGCTTTGTCGACTTCCACTCGCAGTGAATTCAGTATCGTCATTGCAAGGAACCGGAGCGGCAACGAAGCAATCCCAGAATTCGGTGCGCCCGACTCTGGACTGCTTCGCTTCGCTCGCAATGACGAGTCATCCTGGTCAGCAGCGATCAGAGAAAGCCGTCGATCGCAACGGCTCGCCGGCGACGTCTCGCCGAAAGGCTTCAAAGCCACGCAGGCATGACGCTCAACGCAGCCTCGGCACTACGCTTTCCACAAACTTGGCTCGTCCGACAGGTTGCGGGAGAAATCGTAGCATGAATCCGGAAATGCCCGCCTCTTGATAACGTTGCATCCGTTCGACGACGAGGCTCGGCGGGCCGACCAGGCCGCTGCCCAATCCGCGTACGCCGCCGGGCACAAGAAGCGCGCGGTTGTTTCTCGCCTGAACTTCCAGACCGTCGGCCCGGGCCGCGGCTTCGCCCATATCATCGAGGCATAAGACGCTTGCATTCAGGCAGTAATCGAGTTGCCGCCCGATCCCGCGGCATCGCCTGTTCATGCTTTCGATCAATGCCGCAACGGCGGCAAAATTGTTCTCATACTCGCGATGCCGCGCCGGCGAGTCGATGAAGTAGACGTCGCATGATTTGGCAATGACATTTTGGCCGGCGTCGGAGTGGCTTGTCGCATAGATGCGCGGCAGCGGGCCAACCGGTCGGCCAATCGCAAGGCCTTTGGTATCGACGCGGTAAAATTCGCCGTCCAGCGCAAATGCCGTGTCGGTCCACAGCCCTTTGACGACTCCGATAAACTCCTCCATGCGCTTATGACGCCTCGCCGGCTCATCAAGCCAGGCGCCGTTGCCGTAGACGTCGAGTTCGCTTTGCTGCCAGCCGTTGACGACGTTTATGGCGCAGCGCCCGTCGCTGATGGCGTGCAGCGTCGCGCCGAATTTCGCCACCACCTGGGGATTCAAAATACCCGGATGCACCGCGGTAATGAGCTCGATTTTCTTCGTCGTGAGCGCCAGGGCGGTTGCCAGGTGCCAAGCCTCGAGCCAAGGCCCCAGCCAGCGCTCCGCCACCAGAACCATGTCGAAGCCTTGGTCTTCGGCGTCGCGAACTCCGTCGATGGCTGCCCGCAGCGGTGAACGACCGCTCGCGTCGGCCGCGCGCAAGGGCGTCCAACAACCGAACCTCATGGCGAGCGCCCACCTGCCGAACTGCAAAACCAGCAGTAGAAACGCAAAATACTCGTTTCTGCTCGCTCCGATCAAGCTTCCGCCGCCGCATCCCTCGTCGCAATCACGGCCGGTAACCGCGTGGTTCCGCAATAATTTGAGCGCCCCGGCCCGGTCGCGCGCAATTGTCGGCCAAGTCGCCAGCTCTTGCCATAAAGGATCAGGGCGAGAGCGCGCGATCGCAAGAGCAAGATCGCCGCCGGTTTTCAAATTCGGGTCTTGGATCGGATGTCGCCGGTGACTGGCGCGGCGCTTGGCTCGCCGGCACCGGCCCGGCCTATACTGACACCGCGCAGGAGGATGCCGGCGCATGCCGATCCGCAACGGACCATTATCAGCCAAGAGAGCGAAGCCGCGAAAGCCGGCGGACGCTGCGGCGCCGTCGCGGCTCGTCGTCGATTTCATCGGCGGCAGCGTCGGCTACCAGTTCCGCCGCGGCAGCGCCCGCAATCACGGCTTGGCCAAGGCGGTGGGGCTTTCGGGCAAGCACGTTCCGAGCGTCATCGATGCCACCGCCGGCCTCGGCCGCGACGCGTTTCTGTTGGCCTCGCTCGGCATGCCGGTGACGCTGATCGAACGCAGCCGCGAGGTGCACGATCTGCTCGCCGCCGCGCTCGCGGCGGCGCTGGCGGCGAGTCCGGCCCTGGCGCAGGTGGTCGCGCGCATGACCTTGCTGGGCGGCGACGCCAAGGAGCTGCTCGGCGGCCTCGAGGCCGACGTGATCGTGGTCGACCCGATGCACCCGCCGCGCCGCGGCAGCGCGCTGAGAAAGCAGGAGATGCGGGACTTGCGCGCCCTGGTCGGAACGGACCCGGATGCGTTCGCGCTGATGCAGATCGCCCTGCAGCGCGCCCGCCGCCGCGTGGTGCTGAAATGGCCACGCTACGCGGCGCCGCTTGCCGGCCTGCCCGAGCCGTCGCACCAAATCCTCGGCAAGACGGTGCGCTACGACGTGTTCATGATTGCGGCGGATCGCCGCTCATGACCGGGCGTTCGACGCGGCCTCTTGATCGGCGCCGGCGAAATCCTTCTCGTAATACAGCTGCGTCGGAATGAAGCCGTGGCGCGCCAGCACCGCCTTCATCGGCTCGTTGGTGACCCTGGTGCGAAATACCGCGCGATCGAGCTTGCGCGCACAGCAGAAATCGAACACCGCCTGCACCAGTTCTCCGACCACGCCGCTGCCGCGCGCGCCCGGGCTGACATAGATGCTGTGAAAGTCGGCATACAGCTCCTTGGTGATGAAATTCTGCCGCGTGCTGACGCAGGCCCAACCGATCACTCCGGCATCGCTTTCGGCGACGAAGCCGGCGGCGTTGGCGTCGCGCGCTATTTTGTCCACCTTCCTGACATAGAAGCCGAGGTCGGTGATCGGATCGTCCGGGAACGAGATTTTCGCGATCTCGCGCTCGTACGTCGCGACGGTGTCGAAATCGCGCGGCTCGACGTTGCGGATGCGCACCCGCGGGCGTGTGTTCATGCTGCTCTCCGGCGGCGACCCTGGCATGGCGGCGCTGGCGCTGCCAAGCGCGTTTAACGTCGTGCTTGCGGCTACGCGGGCGAAGCGTTGGCCTGGCGCCGGAAGATTCGCCCGCCGCAGACGCGGCAACCGGCCGCTTTCAGCGCCGCGATGGTGTCGGGCGCGCCGTGCTCGCCGAGCGCGACGCGCTCGCCGCATTCGGCGCAGATATAAGCGCGAGCGCGCGGATTGACATCGGCGGTATAGAGCGCGCCGCCCCACGGCGCCGCCACCTCGGGCGGCGGCGCCGCCTGGACGAGCTCGATGAGCTGGCCGACATTGCCGAGCACGGCGGCGCCAGCATAGCGGTTGAAGCCGGGCCGCACCGCCTGCACGGCAAAGCCGAGCGCGACGAAGATTTGCTGCAATTGAAGCTGCTGGCGCGGCGGCCACTGCGCGAACGAGAAGAAACACTGGCCGCCCGCGCCGCCGGCCATGGCTTCTGCGGCGCGCGTGAGGAACAGCCGTGCGCCTTCCAGCGTATAGGGCGGGTCGGTTTCGACGGTATCGAACGCGCCGTCGAGCGCGGCGGGCAGCGGTTGGCGCAGGTCGTGATGCAGGGTTTCAAGCGCCAAGCCTTCGACCGCTGCGGCCTCGCGCAGAAACGACAGCCAACGCTCGTCTACGTCGACCGCCACCACGCCGCGCGTGAGGTCGACGCGCTCGAGTGCGCGGCCGAGAAGCCCGATGGCGATCGCGATGCAGTCGTCGTCGCCCAACAGCAACACGCGCCGGCCTTCCAGCGCGCCGGCCTGCAGCATCGCCAGCGCGCGCAACAGCGCGGTCTCGGGCGTGCACGGCGCTTGATCGAACGCCACGTCCGGGGCTGGCGCCCGCGCGACGATAGCCGCGAATTGCTCGACCAGCGCCCGCTGATCTTGCGGGATGACAAGGCCCCGCCCGGCGCAGGTCGGGCAGCCGGCATCGGCGATCTGCGCCATGCCGAGATCGTGTTCGACGAAGCGGCGGCCGGCCGCCGTCAGCGACAGGCCGTGCTTGCGTTCGAGCAGACCCGCTTTCTCGAGCTCGCGGCGAACCGCCGTCGCCACCGGTAGCGGCAGACGCGCCTGCCGCGCCGCCTCCTGCAGGCGCAGGTTCCCGGCGCGATGGACGGCGCGCAGCACCGCCAACACGCCGGGCGGGCCTTCGCGCAGCCGCGTGGCCCGCGCTATCTCCTGCAATATGGCTTGATCGGACACGCCTGCGGCTCTCATCTTTGCCGGCGCGAAACGCCGGGTGGGAAGCGTCCAGCGGCGGACGCTGCGGCCGTCGCCAACGGAGCGATGCAATGTTGATGACCCATGTGCTCGCAGAGCTTTACGGATGCCTGGCAACGATCGACGACGAGAACGCGCTCGCCGCAGCGGCGCGTGCGGCCGCGGAGTCGGTGGGCGCGACGGTGATCGGCGAATACCAGGTCCGCTACGCTCCGCATGGCTTGACCGTCGCGGTCTTTCTCGCCGAATCGCATATCGTTCTGACGACGTGGCCCGAATACGGCCTGACGCTGGTTGACGTGCTCTTATGCAATCCGGCCATGGACTACAACAGCGTCATCAGCCGCATCAAGAAATCGATCTGTCCGGACGGCACGATGACCGAGCACAGGGTGCCGCGCAACATCGCCGCCCATCCTTGAGCGCCGAGATGGCCTTGCGATGCCTTTCATGATCGCCTTCCATCGACCATGAATGAGTTTCAGCCAAGGCGCTGCGTGGAAGGCGCTCATCAGCAGGTACATGAGGACCATTCCGCTCAGCGGCGACGCATGTTGCATGGCCGCACAGAGGGCATCCGGCTGTCCGCCGGCAAAGCGGTCGATAGCGCCACGATGGCGAGGGCCGGAGTGGCCGCGAGGCACAGCCGGTCGGCTGCGTCTGGCTACTCCCACGCATCGAGCTTGACCTCGTTTGGCCAGGGCGCACCTTTGCCGGTTTCAAGCAGCGACTTGAGGCTCAGCAGGAAGACCGCCCATTTGGTGCTGCAGTGGTGCATGAATTCGACCGGCTCCTGCCATCCTTTGTGCTGGAACAGAACGATGGTCCAGTCGCCGTTTTGTTTGAGTTCGAAGCTGATCTTCGTGCCGAGCCATTCTTGGGGCCCGTCGACCACCTGCCACAGGACCCGCTTGCCGGGCTGCAGTTCGAGAACCTTCATGTCGAAACCGCCGTCACCGAAGCGGAATTGGAGGACGCCGCCGACCTTGCTTTGTCCGTGCGTGTCGCTCGTCCACCAGCGAGCAAGGCCTTCGACGGTAGCGAGGGCCTTGTAGACATCGTCCGGCGACGACGATTTGATGCCGACCTTATGCAGAATGTCAGGCATATCCGCATCTCCCTTGCGTGTTGTTGATCGCAAGGCACGCCTAATGCCTGATATGGCAACAGTGGGAGTTACAAGTTTGTCGGGATTGCGATGGACCCGCTGATCCTTGCCGCTGCGCAGGCGCTCGCGGCGGGCGATCTCCTCGGCGCATTGAAGCGGGTCGCTTTGCGCAATGACGCGCCGGCGCTGGCGCTTCGCGGCATCGCGATGGCCCAACTCGGCGATCTCGTCCGCGCGAAGGCGCTGTTGCGAAGGGCGGCGCGCGCCTTCGGTCCGAAGGCGGCGGTGGCCCGCGCGAGGTGCGTCGTTGCCGAGGCCGAGATTGCGCTCGTCTCGCGCGACCTGAGCCGGCCCGCCGGGGCGCTCGATGCCGCGCGGGCAGCGCTCGAGCGACACGGCGACCGGAGCAATGCCGCGCACGCACGGCATCTCGAGGTTCGGCGTCTACTGCTGATCGGACGCCTCGACGAGGCCGAGCGCACGCTGGCGACGTTCGATGCCGCGCCGTTGCCGGCGGCGTTGCGGGCCGCCCATGAGCTGGTGGTCGCGGGGATCGCGATGCGGCGCCTGCGCACGCAGACGGCGCGCGCTGCGCTTGTCGAGGCCGAGCGCGCCGCGCGTCAGGCGGGCATCCCGGCGCTGATGGCCGAGGTCGAAAGCACCGCCCTTGTCCTGAGCACACCTGCCGCGCGCCTGATTGCGCCTGGCGAGGACCGGCTTCTTCTGCTCGACGAGGTCGAAACGCTGCTGGCTTCTGGGGCGCTTGTCGTAGATGCATGCCGCCACGTCGTGCGCAACGCCGAGACCGTGGTCTCGCTCACGACGCGTCCGATATTGTTCGCACTTGCACGCGCGCTGGGCGAAGCTTGGCCGGCGGACGTCCCAAGGAGCGCGCTCCTCGCCGGCGCCTTCCGGGCGAAGCATGCTGATGAATCGCATCGCGCGCGATTGCGGGTCGAAATCGGGCGGCTTCGCTTCAAGCTCAGGACTTTCGCGGACGTAAGCGCGACGACGCGAGGTTTTGCGCTGGCGCCGCGCCGCGCCCGCAAGGTCGTCGTGCTCGCGCCGCCGGTCGAAGATCAACATGCATCCGTGCTCGCCTTTCTCGCCGACGGCGAAGCGTGGTCGAGCTCGGCACTGTCGCTCGCGCTCGGAGCCAGCGCACGGACGGTGCAGCGCGCGCTCGACGCGCTGGCGACGGCGGGCAAAATACAGTCGCATGGACGCGGTCGAGCGCGCCGTTGGATGACGCGGCCGGTGCCGGGTTTCACGACAACCTTGTTGCTCCCCGGTACGCTGCCGATCGATTAGGATCGAAGCATGAAACGATCTGCAGCCGAGATCATCGGCGAATACGGCCCCTTTCCCGGCGTCGAACGCGTGAATGGGGTCACATACGACGGTCGACACGTCTGGTTTGCGTCAGGAGACAAGCTGAACGCGCTCGATCCCGATAGCGGGGAGAAGGTCCGCGCGATCGATGTCGCTGCGGAAGCTGGAACGGCTTTTGACGGTCACCACCTGTTCCAGCTTTCCGGCGACCGCATCCAAAAGATTGATCCGAACACCGGCCGCGTACTCACCACGATTCCCGCGCCTGCGGGCGGCGGCGCGGGGCTTGCGTGGGCCGAGGGGACGCTCTGGATCGGGCAACACCGGAACCGCAAGATTCATCAACTCGATCCTCATACCGGGGCGGTTCTTCGCACCATCGAATCCAACCGCTTCGTCACCGGAGTCACGTGGGTCGATGGAGAACTCTGGCACGCCACGCTCGAAGGCGACGTTAGCGACTTGCGGCGCGTCGATCCGCAAACGGGTGAGGTCCTGGAACGACTCGATATGCCGCCGGGACTAAGGGTGTCGGGGCTGGAATCTGATGGCGGCGATCGGTTGTTCTGCGGCGGCGAAAGTAGCGGCAAAGTCAGAGCCGTCCGCCGGCCCGGGCGACGATCCGCGTCGTCGAGCGGCTCGGTAATCCCCGCCGACGCCACGAGGAGATCACCGAAGCGGTCCTCACGAGCGATGGCGTGGTCTCCTACCGGCGCTCTTACACCGGATGATTCGACGTTGAACGCCTCGGAGACGACGCCGGCTGCAATTGCAGTCAACTCCACGACAGGAGCATCGCGCTCCGTTCAGACAGAGCTTGCCCCCGAGGCGGTGCCAGGCGACGATGGCACATAGCGAGTGCGTGGTGGCGGATGCAGTCGCTGTCGAACCAGTCTCTCTAGCCGCCAATTCCCGATATCTGGGAAATTTACTGGGAATTTTTCTCGAAGGGCCTCGGCGCCGAAGATTTGGGCAGCAGATTCGCCGTGATTCCAGTGGTTTGACCTCAAATTCCCGATGACTGGAAATGGGAATTGTCGCCGCCATATTTGGGAATCTGCACGAAGCATGGGCGGTGTATCAGCGAATATGCGCGGACGCCATTGCCAGCGTTGGCCGGCGGGTCACTGAATTAAGGCGAGACGTGATGTACGTTCAGGACTGGGAGCCGATCGCGGATGCGCTGAAGCGCGTCGTCGCGACTGGGCTTGCGGGGGGCGACGCGAAGCGACAGCCGTGCGCGGCGATTGCCGTTCGGAAGATAGAGTTGCGAATTATTTTGGCTGAGGACCCGACTCGTGGCATGCCCGAACAGTCAGTTTCGGGGGCAGAGTTTGCTATTCCGCCACGCTTGTCGCCTGCGGACATCGACTGGGCCAAATCCCAACCGTTGACTGATTGGCCGCCCCTGGGGCATCGACCGGGGCAGCCGATGATGACGATGCTTCACATTGACCGCATTAAGCATCTGGTCGAACGGAAAATTGCCGAGATCCAACTTCGCACAGCCGACGTTGCCGCAATACTTGATACGCCTTCCAAATCCATCAGCGCCAGCCTGCCGCCCAACCGGGCCAAGTCAAGAGCGGCTGCAGGGGCCAAGAGCCGGGTCGTTTTGCAGGCCCGTCGAGGCGCTTTGGCCCAATGGTATTCCCGACGGCCTAACCGCGGTCCACGAACGATTCAGCGCGCACTTAGCCGGCCAAACGGCTGATTTTCGGCGCTCGACGACAAGACAAACCGCGCCAAGTTGCGACATGACGCGACATGACGCCGTTTGTCGCTCCACTTTTCGCCGCCCTTCCCTTAGTCCAGTCATTCAGGCTGCACGGGCAGCGCTGTCTGCATACTCCTGAAGGCCTGAGGATTGGCGCGATGACGGAATCTTCACGGATAACTAGACGACAGATTCCATGAAACTGATCATGGAACGAGTGGTTTGTTTGCGGATTCCTCGTTTGCGATTGGCTGAACGAGGAATGGATCATGGCAACATGGCGGCATGCTGTTGAGCTGGCAATGACGAATGAAGAGGTTGCGAGCCTGGTTGCGATTTCGCGGTCGCGGACAGAGTCGGCCAGTCGGGTGGAGCGG
>JASHQS010000108.1 GCA_030038995.1 Xanthobacteraceae bacterium | reverse complement strand
CGATCCCGGCGGAGATGCGCCCGCACAAGAACCAGCCGTTCTATCATCTGTTCGCCGAGAACGATCAGACCGAATACATCGCCTATGTGTCGGAGCAAAATTTGCTGCCCGATACCAGCGGCGAGCCGGTGCGCCATCCGCAGGTCGCCGAAGTTTTCGTGCCCGACGACAACGGCGGCTATCGCCCGCGCACAGCGACGCGGCATTGACCCAAATCGCTTAGCAAAAATTATTTCCCGGATGCGGTGCGGCGCCATGAGCGCGTTCACGCGCGTCTTCGACGCGCTATGGCGGTGCAGCACTGGTCCGGGATCGTTGCAAACTCCGAGTTCGTGACGATTCCGGGTCTGCAGCGCTTACCCTCGGGTCGCGCGAAGCGCGGACCCGGGAATGCTGCGCTGCGTCCGGGAAACGCGGCTATGCGCAGCTACTGCGTCTTGCCCTGCGGCGCGGCGGCGGCGCCGGGCGCGGGATTGGCCTGCTCGAGCTTCTTGCGCGCTTCCTCGGCACGTTTCTGCAATTCCTCCTGCAGCTTGTCCTGCTGCTCCTTGAACACCTTCGGATCGGTCGGCGGGCCGTCATAGGCCTTGGCGAAATCAGCGAGTGGCAGCGGCACGGTGAGCGGCTGGCCGTCCACCTTGATGGCCTGGATGTAGAGGCCCTTGCCCTTCTTCAGATTGGCGATGGTTTCGGGCGTGATCTCGTAGTCGGCCATGCAGCCGGCGGGGACGCAGAACGAGAAAGGCGCGGTGAGCGGCTGGTTCTGGTCGATCAAGACGCGCGTGCCGTTGGCGAGCGCCATGCCGAGCGGCACCGTGACGCGAAAGATCTTTTTCGGCTGGCCCTCCGGCTCGATCAGCACCGCCGACGCCACCAGCATGCCGGATTCGATGCGGGCGTCCTTGCCGGTGAAGCAGACCTTCTTGCCGCCGGCTTGGTTGCCGGTCAGGCAGAATTTGGTCCACGGCGAGTAGATGAGCTGCACTTGCTGCTGCTGTGGCGGCGCCGGCGCGGCCGGCGCCGGTTGCGCCTGGGCCGCAGCCGGCTTCTTGGCCGGCGGCTTTTTCGGCTGCTGGGCGAGCGCGAGCGAACCCGACGCGACGGCGAGCGCGACAGCCATGGCTGCAGTCATGATTGCAGTCTTGACTGCAGTCTTGGCAACGGCACCGAGCGTGCGGCCGGCCAGCCGCGCCGGCGCCCACGCGTTACGATAGGTCATGAGAAGCAGTCCCTCTTCGTGCTGCCGTCCGCAATCGACCTGACGCCGATTGTCCCGGTCCGACTGTTTATGACTTCCGACTGTTTATGACTTAAGTCCGAGGCGGCGCGAATCCCCTCGATTCGTCGCCGCGCTTGCCGCGCTTGCCCCCGGTTCGACGGTCAATCGGCGCAGATTGCGGCAACAGCGTGACACCGACGCCGCCCTGGCCGGTCCGCCAGATAGCGCAATTGCCGTGCGCGATAAAGCCCGGCATGAACGCCCCGGCGTCCGCCGTGTTACATTGGCCGCGCCATAAAGCCAAAGCCAAAAGCAGAACATCGCGACCGCAAAGGTTCGGTTCGTTGCCGGGCACCAAAAATCCGTTTCAAGCCACGCCGAGACCGTCGCGTCGCGCCGTGCTCCGCGTCGCGTGCTGCGGCACGCTGGTGCTCGCTGCGGCGTCCCCGCAATCGGCCGACGCGGCCTATGCGATCGCCATGCACGGCGCGCCGGCGCTGCCGCCGGATTTTACCGCCATGCCCTACGTCAATCCCGATGCGCCGAAAGTCGGCCGGCTGGTCGAAGGCGAGCTCGGCACCTTCGACAGCCTCAACCCGCTGATCGTGCTCGGCCTGCCGGTGCAGGCGGTGCGCGGCTTCGTTATCGAAAGCCTGATGGCGCGCGGCTATGACGAGCCGTTCACGCTCTACGGCCTGCTTGCGCGCAGCGTCGAGACCGACGACGCCCGCGATTTCGTCGCTTTCAGCCTCGATCCCGCCGCGCATTTTTCCGACGGCGTGCCGGTGACCGCCGCGGACGTGGTGTTTTCCTGGCGGCTGTTGCGCGACCACGGCATGCCGAACCACCGCACTTATTATTCCAAGGTGGTGCGCGCCGACATTTTGGACCAGCGCACCGTGCGCTTCGGCCTTGCCGGCAGCAACGACCGCGAATTGCCGCTGATCCTCGGCTTGATGCCGATTCTGCCCAAGCACGCGGTCGACGCCGCGCATTTCGAGCAAACAAGCCTGGCGAAGCCGGTCGGCAGCGGCCCTTACGTGGTCGCGGACGTGGACGTCGGCAAAAGCGTCACGTTCAGGCGCGATCCGAATTATTGGGGCCGCGCGCTGCCGGTCAATCGCGGGCTCTATAATTTCGACGAGGTGCGCATCGATTATTACCGCGACGCCAATGCCTATTTCGAAGCGTTCAAGGCCGGGCTCTACGACGTGCGCAGCGAGCAGGATCCGACGCGCTGGCAGACCGGTTACGATTTTCCGGCGGTGCGCGACGGCCGCATCGTCAAGGAGACGTTTGCCGACGGGCTGCCGAAGCCGGCTTTCGATTTCGTGTTCAACACCCGCCGGCCGGTCTTTGCCGACATCCGCGTGCGGCAGGCGATTTCGCTGTTGTTCGACTTCGAATGGATCAACCGCAATTTCTTCTTCGGTCTCTACAAGCGCAGCGCCAGCTTTTTTGACGATTCCGAATTGTCCGCCTATCGCCGCCCGGCCGACGCGCGGGAGCGCGCGCTGCTGGCGCCGTTTCCCGGCGCGGTGCGCCCCGACGTGCTCGACGGCACCTGGTCGCCGCCGGTGACCGACGGCTCCGGCCGCGACCGCGCCACGTTGCGGCAAGCGCTGGCGCTGTTGCAGTCCGCGGGCTACCAGATGCGAGGCATGACGTTGCGCCAGCGCGGCAGCGGCCGGCCGCTTGGTTTCGAGATCATGGTGGCGAGCCGCGACCAGGAGCGGCTGGCGCTGGCATTTTCCCACAACTTGCAACGCGCCGGCATTGACGCGCAGGTGCATCTGGTCGATGACGTGCAGTATCAGCAGCGGCTGTTGTCGTACGATTTCGACATGATCGAGTACCGCTGGGAGCAATCGCTGTCGCCCGGCAATGAGCAGAGCTTCTATTTCGGCTCGGCTGCAGCCGGCGAACCGGGAACGCGGAACTATATGGGCGTGCGCAGTCCGGCAGCCGACGCCATGATCGCGGCGCTGCTTTCGGCACGCGGCCGGGCCGCGTTCGTCGATGCGGTGCGCGCGTTCGACCGCGTGCTGATCTCCGGCAGCTACGTCGTGCCGCTGTTCTATCTGCCGCGCCAATGGGTGGCGCGCGCGGCTTATATCCAGCATCCGGCGCACAGCTCCCTGTTCGGCTACCTGCCGGAAACCTGGTGGCATCGCGCCACGGGAGCGCCGCCATGATCCTCGGCGATCCGGCAGCCGCCACCGCGCTCCAGCAAGGCCCGCGCCGCCTCACCATCGACGAGGTGTTTCACCGTATTGCGGCCAAGCATCCGGACCGGCCGGCTTTGATCGATGCGCCGAACCGCAAGAGCTTTACCGATGGCGCGGCGCGGCGGCTGACCTACGCAGAGGCCGACCGTATGGTGGCGGCGATCGCCGGGCGGCTGCGCCGCATGGGCATGGCCACCGACTCGATCGTCGCGATCCAGCTGCCCAACACGGTCGAAAATATCCTCATGCTGCTCGGCGTGCTGCGCGCCGGGCTGATCGCAGCGCCGTTGCCGCTGTTGTGGCGCCGCGCCGAAACCGTGGCGGCTCTGGCGCGCATCGGCGCCAAGGCCCTCATCAGCTGTGGCCGCGCCGGCAGCTTCAATCATGCTCGGTTCGCGATGCGGATCGCCTCGGAAGTGTTTTCGATCCGCCACGTCTGCGGCTTCGGCGAAAAACTGCCCGACGGCGTGGTGCCGTTCGACGATCTGTTCACCGCCGAGCGGCTCGATCCGGTGCCGCCGCTCGAGCGCGAACGGCAGCACAATGCCGCGGCGCACCTCGCCTTCATCACGTTCGACGTCGGCGACAACGGCATCGTGCCGGTGGCGCGCAATCATCTGGAGGCGATCGCCGGCGGGCTCGGCGTCGCGTTGGAAGGCCGGCTCGCCCAGGACGCGCGCATCCTCTCCACCATGGCGCCCTCGTCATTTGCCGGGTTGAGCCTCACCGTCATGCCGTGGCTGCTCGCCGCCGGCACGCTGTCGCTGCATCACCCGTTCGACGCCGAGGTGTTGGCGCAGCAGCGGCGCGACGATGGCTGCAAGACGCTGATCCTGCCGGGTGCGGTGGCGCTGCACCTCGCCGAAGCTGGCGCGTTCGCCGGTAACGGCGACGGTGCTGGCGGCGTCATTGCCGCCTGGCGTGCGCCGGAGCGGCTGGCGACGAGTCCAGCGTGGCGCGAGCGCGACACCGCTTTGGTCGACGTGTCGATCTTCGGCGAAGCCGGCCTGGTCGCGGCGCGGCGCGGCACCAGCGGGCACGCGGCGCCGATCCCGTTCGGTCCGGTCGTAGCGCCGCGCGGCAGCACGGGCGCCGTGGTGGTGGCCGAACTCGTCAGCACCGCGGCCGGCACCGTAGCGCTGCGCGGACCGATGGTGCCGCGCTACGCCTTCCCGCCCGGCATCGAGCGCTCCGGCCTCGCGCACTTCAAGATCGACCGGTTCGGGTTGGTCGATAGCGGCTACACCTGCCGGGTGGATGCGGCGGCCAAGGCCATGGTGGTCACCGGCCCGCCGTCGGGCATTGTCGGCGTCGGCGGCTACCGCTTTCCGCTGCATGAGCTGCAGGAGGCGGTCGGCAAGATCGACAGCGGTGCCACGGTCGCCGCCCTGCCCGATCCGCTGATCGGCCAGCGGCTCATGGGCCAAGCCGGCAGGCGCGACATGGTCCAGGCGGCGCTCAAGGCGGTCGGCATCAATCCGCTCGTCGCCGCGGCGTTCGGCGACCGCGGCGAACGTTCCGAGCCGGTCAGCGCATCACCGTGAGGGCGCAACCGCCCGCCGTGTCGTTGACGCGCCATTAACAGCGCTTTGGCATTTTGTCGGATTGTATCGCGTAGCCGGCCGGCATTTCCCATGGCGCTGCAAGGTTCGTTTGTCGTAGTCACCGATAGCCCGGCGCCGGACTTGGTCGAGGCGCTGCGCGCGGCCGGCGGCTTTCCCATTGTCGAGGCCCGGTGGGCCGACGCGCCGGCGGCCTTGGCCGCGGTCGAGCCCGAGGCCGTATTGCTTGCCGATAGCTGCGCCGCGGCCAACCCCGCCGCGGCCCTCGCCAAGGCCCTGGCGGACCGGCCCACGGCCGGCGAGCGCGCTTTTGTGCCGGTACTTGCCCGCACCCGCGAGGACGGCAGTGCGGTCTTCCCCGATGCGCTGACCATCGCCGCCAGCGCGCCGGTAGAGCGCATCGTCAACCGGCTTGGCGCGGCGCTGCGCATCCGTACCCTGCACTCGACGGTGCTGCGCCGTACTCGCATGCTGGCGGCGCACGGCGAGCTGCCGCCGGAACTGCCGCGCACGGACCCGCTCGATGAGGCGGCCGTGCTGCTCGCCGGCCGCGGCCGTTCGTATCCGGCGCTTTCGGTCGCGGTCGGCGAACGGGTCGGCGTCATCGGCGCGCTCGGCGTCGAGAGCGCGGCGCGCGCGCTCCACGCCCGCGCCATCGACGGCGTGGTGATCGGTGACGGTTTTGGGCCGCGCATCGTCGAGGCGCTGTTGACCGTGCTCGCCGAAGATGTGCGCTTTCGGGACTTGCCGGTAGCCGTGCTCGGCGGCCATCCTGGTCCGGTCGAGCAGTTCGCCCCGCATCTGCCGAACCTCGACCGCATCGCCGAAGGGCCGCAGCGCCTGGTCGAGCGTTTTTTGCCGCTGGTCCGCCTGCACGCGTTCGGCGAGCGGCTGCGCCGCATGCTCAAATCGCTCGACGCCAAGGGCATGATCGATCCCGACACCGGACTGCTTGCCCACGAGGCGTTCTGGCGCGATCTCAACCGCGCCGTCGACGATGCGGAAAAGCGTGGCGTCGGGCTGTCGATCGCCCGGTTTTCGTTCGACGGCAGCGACCGCCGCTCGAGCCTCGATGCGGCGCGGCTCCTCGCCCGCCTGATGCGTCAGGTCGATTTCGCCTGCCGCGAAGCCGACAACTCGATCTTTGCGGTGTTCACCGCGACCGATTTGCGCGCCGCCCACGTGGTGGCGCGCCGCCTCGCCAGCGTGCTCAAGAACACCACCATGGCGCCGGATAGGAAGCGCGTCGGCATCGCGGCCGCAGTCACGCTCGCCACCTTGCGGCCGACCGACAGCGTCGACTCGCTCCTCACCCGCGTCGTCGGCGGCGCGGCGTAGCCAAGCCGCAGTTCCTGGGCGCGGTTCAGAACAGCTTGTTTCCCGGATGCGGTGCAGCGCGAAGCGGTGCACCGCTGATCCGGGACCGTCCCAGACTCCGCAACTTGTTACGATCCCGGGTCTGCAGCGCACCACTTCGCTGCGCTTCGTGCTGCGCTGCGCCCGGGAAACGCAGCTATGTTAGCGCCTATGCGCTTTCGCGGGGACGAGCGGTGCTTGATTGCGGAACTCCCGCAGCACCACGACATGCGCTAGGTTGCCCGCAACCGAATCGAAGGCTCCTCCCATGTCCGCTTCCTCCGCCGCTCCGGCGTCCGTCAAAGTCGACGTCGTCTCCGACGTGGTTTGTCCGTGGTGCTACATCGGCAAGCACCGGCTCGAGGCCGCGACCGCGCTCGTTCCCGACGTCGCGCTGGCCATCAATTGGCGGCCGTATTTTCTCAACCCGTGGATCCCGCGCGAAGGCATCGACCGGCAGACTTACCTCGAGGCCAAATTCGGCTCGGCCGAGCGCTACACCGTCATTGCCGAGCGGGTTGCCGCCGCGGCGGCGATGGAAGGCCTGCCCTATGCGCCGGACAAAATCGCGCGCCAGCCCAACACCATCGATTGCCACCGTCTGATCCTGTGGTCGCGCAGCGCCAGCGATCCGGCCGAGGTCAAGCAGCGGCTGATGGAGCTTTACTTCGCCGAAGGCGCCGATCTCTCCGATCCCAAGGTGCTGATTGCTGCCGCGGCCGATTGCGGCATGGACGGCGATCTGGTGCGGCGGCTTCTTGCCAGCGACGCCGACGTCGACCGCATCGAGAGCGAAGCCACCGGCGCCAAGGAGGCCGGCATCGACGGCGTGCCGTGCTTCATCTTCGGCGGCCACGTCATCGTCACCGGCGCGCAATCGCCCGAATATCTCGCCAACGCCATCGCGCGCACGGCCGGCCGGCACACGCAGCCGCGGGCGTAAGCGTTCGGCTGTTGCCGGCAGCCACGGCGCGACTTGGCCGGCGCCGGCCCGACCGTGCTCGGCGCCGCCCGTCACACCGGCGACACGCACGAAAAGTATTGACTCATAATCTTTGATTGCGAGACGATGCAACCGTAAGAGCATTGCCGCGGGGGTGGGCCACAATTCGTCCGATCCTGTGAAATCCACGGCAGCACGTTTTTCGTGACAGCGAAGGGAGGCAATCATGATCAAGACCTTGATGAGAACTGCGACGTTGTTGGTCGCCGTCGTCGCATTGAATGCAGTGGCCGGCTTCGGCGCTCCGGCACAGGCCGCGGGCGAGCGATGCCACGTCGCCGACGAGTGCCACGGCGGGTTGCCGCAGCTCTGCAAAAGGTGCGCCAATGGTCACAACGGCTGTGCGCATTGGGCCTGCGTGCACCACAGATGCGTGATCGCTTACTGCGAACGCCGTTGAGCGGCAGCGGCAACTGCTGGTCCGCCGTCAATGAAGTCCTCCTGCTGCGCAGGGCGATAAGCAAAATCGTCCTCGCGACGCCCGCTTTCGTCCTTCCCCGCTATCGCACGCTATCGCAGGGAAGGATGAGCAAATCCGTTCTCGCGACGCGTTTTAGTTGCGCCCGAGCTTTGCCAAGCCACGGCACGAAAGCTGCCTCCAAATAAATAAGGGGAGGCGGAGCGCCGAGAGGCGCATAGTTCGAGAACCGCACCGGCGCTTCGGATGAGCGCACCCGAACCCGCGGCCAGTGCGGAGCGCGCCACGGACGATCCGCGTTGCCGCGAAACATCCGCTGTGCGCCGCAAGATCGTTCCCGGGTTTCGCTGCGCTCAACCCCGGGCTACACTCTACGCTCGCTGCACCTTCGCCGCCGTTCCG
>JASHQS010000107.1 GCA_030038995.1 Xanthobacteraceae bacterium | reverse complement strand
GGAATGTCGCCCTCGAAATTGCAGCCGAACGCCGCCATGAGGCTGCCGCGCTCGACCGCGACGCCGGCCGCTTTATACTTCTCGACGATCCCATGCTGGCCGGCGAGTTGCTGTGCGGCGGTGCGGTTCTGATTGCGCTTGAGGAATTTTTCCGAAGCGCAGAGCTGGATCGTGCCGGCGAGCGCCAAACGGTTGCCGTGGGTGAGCGCGCGCTCGAATCCCTTGTCGTTCAGCCACAGCGCCGTATAGGCGACGCCCGGCTCCGGCGAAATGCCTTCCACCACATGATCGGCGTCGGCCATGCCGGGCACATTCTTGGGATTGACGAAGGAGACGATCTGGATCTGCTTGAGTCCGCTCTCTGACAGCGCATCGATCAGCGCGATTTTTCGTTCGGTCGCGATCGGGCCTTTCTCGAACTGAAAGCCCTCGCGCGGGCCTTCTTCGCTGATCTCGACGCGTTTCGGCAGATCGCTCATGTCTTGCTCTTTATCTCCTGCGCAGCGGCCTCGACGATGCCGCGCTTGCAGAGGGCTTCGATCTCGGACTTGGCGACGCCAAGCTCGCCGAGAATCTCGGCCGTGTGCTCGCCGCTCGCCGGCGGCTGCTGGCGCAGTCGGAGCGTCCGTCCTGCCATCTCGACCGGCAGCGGCGGCAATTTCGCAACGCCGCCGCCGGGAAACGCCACGTCGAGCATGCGGCCGCCGGCATTGAGCTGCGGATCGTCGAACAGGTCGCCGGGTCTCGCGACCGGCGCGAACGGAATATCGATGCGGTCGAACAGTTCGGCAAGCTCATCGCGCCGGTATTTGGCGACGATGGCGGCGACGACCGGCAGCAGCGTCGGGCGCTCGCGCACGCGGTCCTCGTTGCTCGCATAGGCCGGATTTTGCAACAGATCGGCGCGGCCGAAATGCTCGCAGAAGCGGCGCCATTGCCGGTTGCTGGTCAGCCCGACGAAAATCTGCGCGCCGTCGGCGGTGGCGAACGGCTCGTAGATCGCCCAGGCGCCCTCGCGCGCCGGCATCGGCGGCGGCTCGCGCCCGGTGATCGCCTGGCCGGCCATGTGCTGCGCCATCAAAAACGCGGTCGATTCGAACAGCGCCGATTTCAAGAACTGGCCGCGGCCGGTGCGCTCGCGCTCGCGCAGCGCCGCCTGGATGGCGATCACCGCAAAGGCGCCGCCCATGATGTCCACGACGGACGTGCCGGCGCGTAAAGGCTGGCCGGGCGGCCCGGTCATGTAGGCGAGTCCGGCCATGAATTGCACCACCTCGTCGAGGGCAGGGCGATGCTCGTAGGGGCCGGAGAGAAAGCCTTTGAGCGCGCAATAGACGAGCCGCGGGTTGGTCTTGGCGAGATCGTCGTAGCCGCAGCCGAGCCGGTCCATGGTGCCGGGCGCGTAATTTTCGATCGCCGCGTCCGCGGTCGCGGCCAGGCGATGGATGAGCGCGCGGCCGTCGTCCGCCTTGAGATCGATGGCGATGCTGCGCTTGTTGCGGTTGAAGGTGCCGAAAAAGCCGGCGGCAAAGCCCGGCAGCCGCCGCGTCGTATCGCCGCCGACCGGCTCGACCTTGATCACGTCGGCGCCGAGATCGGCGAGGATCAGCCCGGCACTCGGTCCCATGATGGCGTGGGCGAATTCGAGCACGCGGATGCCGGCCAGCGGCGTGGGATTGGTCGCGACCGTTTCCATCAGACGATCACTCCGCTTCGTCACCGCCGGGCTTGACCCGGCGGTCCATGCTGCGCATTGGCTTGTCGCGTGTCCAGTCGGCAGACGCGGTCGTGCCGGACGGCAGCAATGACGACGTGTGTGGGAGGAAGCCATGAAAAAATCATTCGTACGCGGCGCGCGGGCCGAGAGCCGCGCCTATTCGCCGGCGGTGATCACCGAAGGCGCGGCCAAGACCATTTGGGTCGCCGGCCACACCGGCGCAGTGGACGATTCCGGCACATCGCTCGCCGGCGATTTCGACGCGCAATGCCGGCAAACGTTTCGCAATATCGAGAAGACGCTGGCCGAAGCCGGCGCCAAGCTCGCCGATATCGTCACCATGACGGTGTTCCTGATCGACGCGCGCTACACCACGCGCATGACCGAACTGCGCACGCAAATCTTCGGCAAGGATTTTCCCGCCAGCGCCGCCATCACCGTCGCCGGCTTCGCCCTGCCGGAGATGATGCTCGAGATTCAGTGCGTGGCGGTGGTTTAGTCCTTCGCCCGCGCCTCGTGGATGGCGCGCCACAGCACTTCCGGCGTGGCCGGCATGGCGACGTTCTTGACGCCGAGCACCGAGAGCGCGTCGACCAGCGCGTTGGCGACGGCCGGCATGGCGCCGACGCAGCCGGCTTCGCCGGCGCCCTTGACGCCGAGCGGGTTGGTTTTGGTCGGCACCGGGTTGCTCTCGACGTGATAGCCGACGAGGTCGCTCGCCCGCGGCATGGCATAGTCCATGAACGAGCCGGTCAGTATCTGGCCCTGCTCGTCGAACTTGATGTCCTCCATGAGAATCTGGCCGATGCCCATGGCGACGCCGCCGTCGACCTGGCCGTGCAGCAATAGCGGATTGATCACCGTGCCGACGTCGTCGACCACGTTGTAGCGCAAAATCTCGACCTCGCCGGTCTCCTCGTCGATTTCCAGTTCGCAGACGTGGCAGCCGTTCGGATAGCTCGCCACTTTGCCGGTGTAGATCGCTTTTTCGATCAGGCCCGGCTCCATGCCGTCCGGCAGATTCTTGGGATCGAGCGACGCCTTGGCGACTTCCTTGATGGTCAGCGTCTGATTGGTCTTTTGGCTCGAGAACACGCCGTCGGCGAACTTGATGCCGGCGAGGTCGACTTTCAGCATCTTGGCGGCGATCGCCTTGGCCTTGGTCTCGACCTTCTCGGCAGCCAGCGTGAACGCCGAGCCGGAGAACGTCGCCGAGCGCGAGCCGCCGGTACCTTCGGCAAAGAACACCTGGTCGGTGTCGCCCTGGATGTAGGTGACTTCGTTGGGATCGAGGCCGAGCTTGTCGCACACGATCTGCTTGAACGCGGTCTCGTGGCCCTGGCCCTGGTTGATGCTGCCGGAAAAGAT
>JASHQS010000106.1 GCA_030038995.1 Xanthobacteraceae bacterium | reverse complement strand
CGGCTTGGCTCGCGGTGCTGATCGGTTCGATCGTCACCTACCTGCTCGGCGTCTGGGTGTGGGGCATGCCGGTCGCCGACGGGGCGCGCGCCTATGTGTTCGGCTCCGCCACCGGTGTCTGGTACGTCGACTGGATCACGTTCTGGGGCGTGATGCTCTTCAACACCCTGGTCGCCACCGGCGCGTTCGACAAGCTGCGGCGCTGGCTGGTGCAGCAGGGCACGCGCGACGTGCGCGTGCAGACCATCCTGTTCGCCTGGGCGTTCGGCGCGCTGCTCGAAGGCCTCGTCGGCTTCGGCTATCCATGGGCCTTCGTCGCGCCGATCCTGATCACGCTCGGCATTCCCGACATCGACGCCATCCGTGTTGCCGCCATCGCCAACAACGCGCCGGTTTCGTTCGGCGCGCTGGGCGCGCCGATCATCGCGCTCGCCACCGTGACCGCCGGCGTCTTCGGTATGAATTTCGTTCAGCTACTGCCGATCTATTCGGCGTCGGTCGGCAAGATCGTCGCCATCCTGGCGCTATTGCCGCCCTGGGTCCTGCTCTATCTCGTCTCCGGCAAGAAAGGCATGTGGTCGGCGTGGCCGCTTGCCGTCGTCGGCTCGCTCGGCTACATCGCCGGTCAATTGCCGACGGCGGTCTATCTCGGGCCCTATCTGCCCGACGTGATCGGCTCGATTGTGTGCTTCGTCGTGCTGCTACTTCTGCTCAAGGTCTGGCGGCCGCCCGAGGTTCTCGGTTATGGCGGCGCGCCGGCGACCGGCGACACCAGGGCCGAGGCGCATGGTCTCTCCGGCGGCGACCTCGTGGCCGCTTGGCTGCCGATCGCCGTCCTGGTCGTGGTCGTGGTGGCCTGGACCGGACCGTGGTCGCATCTGCCGGCCTATGCCCCGCTAAAATTTGCGGTCGCGGCGAAGTCGGGGCTGCCGGGCGGCGCGACGATTGCCGCCCCCTTCAACTGGACGCCGTTCGTCGCCGGCACCGCGATCCTGGTGTCCTGGATCATCGTGGCGCTGCTGCTGCGCGTGAACGGCCAGCAACTCGACCAGATCTGGAAAAAGACCTGGTCGCAGATGTGGGGCGCCTGCTTGGTCGGCGTGTTCATCTTCGGCTTGGCCTATGTGTTCAACTATTCGGGCATGGCAGGCTCGCTGGCCTACGCCTTCTCCAAGATCGGGCCGGCGTTCATCGTCGTGGCGCCGATCCTCGGCTTCATCGGCGTGGCGCTGTCGGGCAGCAACACCTCGACCAATGCCATGTTCGGCGCGTTCCAGGCGCTGGTCGGCAAGGTGCTCGGCTTCCCGTTGCTGCTCTTGCCGTCGCTCAATTCGGTGGGCGCGGAGATCGGCAAGCCGGTGGCGCCGCAGACCGCGAGCGTCGGCGTGTCGACGAGCCGCTTCGTGCGCAACGAAGGCCAGGTCATCCGCCACAATTTCGGCTGGTGCATCGTGATGCTGATCTGGCTGATCATCATCGGCGTGTGCTGCTACTTCTTCTTCCCGAACATCGCGGTGATGGCGCCCGCGGCGCACTAGAGCAGATCCCGCTCATGTAGCGCCACTTCCCCGTCATGCGCGGGCTTGACCCGCGCATCCATGCGGCCCCGACGCAGCATGGATTGCCGGGTCAAGCCCGGCAATGACGAACCGAGGAGTCGCGATTCAATCGGAGCGGAACATGCGCTAGCCGCAATGCAGCGCGAGATCGCAGCGGGGCCGCCGAGAGCGGCCCCGTTTTTTCCACGGCGCGAAGCGGCTTGACGGTCGGCATTGCGTTGCGCTTGATCAATGCGGCGCGCACGAGGTTCGTCGCCGCGTCCGGGCTTGCAGATCGCCCATTCAGCGTGCCATCGCCTCGACCAGAATGACGATGGAACGGCGCTGCCGTGCATCGTGGATGCTCACGAACGCTCTGGCCAGCGCAACGCCGTCGGCGGTCGCCAAAAAATTTGATATGTACGACGGCAGCGCCGCCGGCTTTTGGCCGGGCGCAGGAAAATTTTCGAAAAAGAAGCTGACCGGCACCTGCAGGATTTCGGCGAGTTCATGCAAGCGGCCGGCGCCGATGCGGTTGTCGCCTTTCTCGTATTTCTGCACCTGCTGAAACGAAACGCCTAAACCTGCGGCGAGCTCTTGCTGCGACATATCGAGCATCAATCGCCGCATTCGCACCCGGACGCCGACTTGCCGGTCGATCGCGTTGGGGCTTCTCTTCGCCATACGGGTACGAAGCGTGTACCCGCAGATCGCGCTACATCTCAGCGATGGAAACAGTTCGCTTCTGCGCGAACGGCTGCTCAACGGCCGTCTCGACATCGCCGTGCCGTTCGCCGACCGACACGAGCGCGGCCTTGCTGTCGAACCGCTGCTGTTGGACGAGCTGTTCTATGTGACGGCGGACCCGGATACCACGCCCATACGACTTGCCGAAGTGCCGCAATGTCCGCTGTTGGAATGCGGTCCTGGCAGCAACAGTCGGCATGTCGCTGAGGCAGCGTTCAAGCAATACGGAATCACCGTCACGCCGATTGCCGAATTCGACACATTGAGCGCGCTTCGCAGCGCCATTGCGTAGGGAATGCGGCCGCGGGAGGATAACGGGAGCCGGCTGCACCCGTGACCTGGGCGCTGAGCCGATGGTCATGAGCCTCAGCGAGCTTGACGCCTTCGTCGCCGCTGATACGCAACGCCGGGCCAAGGCCGTCAAATTCTCCGGGGCAAAAGTCGTTTGATGCGGAATTCGGATGATGATCCCTCGTCATTCCGGACGCCCGCGCAAGCGGCGAGTCCGGAATCCATAAGCCCTGCGCTGGGGTTATGGATTCCGGGTTCGCCGCTTCGCGGCGCCCCGGAATGACGAGGAATCAATTAGCAGAATTTGGTATAACCCGCCGTAGCTCGCAGAGCGAGCGAAGGTTGTTCGCGCGGCGCCGGAATGACGAACGAACTGCCCGGATTTCGTTTGATGTCGTAGAATGAATATTTCATAGCTAATTCAAAATCTTATCGTCGAAAAGAGTACAAAAGCGGGCCGGGAAAACCGGCAGACTGCTGAAAAGCTTTAACAATTGTCTCGCTTCGGTTCCAATCCGTTCACCCCATGGATTCGGCTGATGTTCACGGTTGATGCACAAAGGAGCGACGATGCTGCGGCTGCGCCGGCATTGCGTCTATTGTCTCGTGTCGGCCTTCCTTGCGGCTGCGCTTGAGCCCGCGGCCGCGAGCGACACCGCGTTTCCGTTCGGCAGCGAATTGTTGCTCGATGCCGCGCCGCTGCCCGGAACCAAGCGCGTGCCGACGATCGAGATCGACGAAGACGGCGCCGCCGCCTTCAATCTGTGGTGCGCGCGGGTAAGCGGCTCCGCTAGCGTCACCAATGACGCCATCACCATCGTTCCGACCAGGACATTGTCGGCACAATGCACGCCGGAATGGCTGACGCAGGACGCCGCCTTGCTGGCGGCGCTGTCGCAGGTGACGAGTTGGCGCCGTCACGGCGACGTCATCGATTTCCTCGGCGTCACGCCGCTGCGTTTCCGGCTCATGACCAATTGACGCGCCGGCGCTCCGCCGCGCCCGCGCATAGGCGCTAACATCGGCCTCTGTTTCCCGGATGCGGTGCAGCGCGCAGCGGTGCACCGCTGATCCGGGACCGTCCCAGACTCCGCAACTTGTTACGATCCCGGGTCTGCAGCGCACCACTTCGCTGCGCTTCGTGCTGCGCTGCGCCCGGGAAACGCAGCTATGTTAGCGCCGATGCGCGCCTGCGTGGGTCGGCGCCGGCGCCGGCACCGCGTCGCCGGCAAAATCCAGCCGCCGGGCGAGCGGGATGCCGCCGGCGCCGCGCGCCGCGCCTGCATCGCCGTATTGGTAGCCGCGCGTCCACGGCCGGTACGCCGCG
Organism: Xanthobacteraceae bacterium; assembly: GCA_030038995.1. Classification (GTDB taxonomy): domain Bacteria; phylum Pseudomonadota; class Alphaproteobacteria; order Rhizobiales; family Xanthobacteraceae; genus BOG-931. The sequence goes on along the minus strand of JASHQS010000106.1, from coordinate 115 downwards.
CCGTCCTGCGCCGGCTTGAACGCCAGCACCTGCGCGACCGACAGCCAGCCGCGATCGAACGCGTGCGCCATGCCCGCCAGATAAACCCGCCAGATGCGATAGCGCCGCTCGCCCG
>JASHQS010000105.1 GCA_030038995.1 Xanthobacteraceae bacterium | reverse complement strand
GTCCACGGATGAATGTCGTGCAGCAGCAAAATGCCGCTGCCGCGCTTCTCCAGCCGGCTCATGGCGCGCTCGATGATCTGCGCCGGCGAAATGTGGCGATGCCAATCGTCGGCGACGACGTCGGCGCTGAAGACGACAAGCGAGCGCGCGGCGAGCGCGTCCTCGACGGCCGCGGAGCGGCCCAGTCCGGGGATGCGGAAGAACGGCGCCACGGCGCCGCGGTCGCCGAGCGCGGCGCTCGCCGCCGCGATGCCGCCGTCGATCTGCTCGGCAAGCTGCGCGCCCGATAATCTGGAAAAGTGCAGCGGATGGCTCTCGCTGTGGGTGCCGATCGTGAAGCCGGCTTCATGCTCGCGGCGCACCACCTCGGGAAACGCCTTGGCCATCTGGCCGACGACGAAGAACGTGGCCTTGACGCATTGGGCGGCGAGAATGTCGAGGACTTCGTTGGAATACGGCGGCAACGGCCCATCGTCGAACGTGATCACCACTTCCTTGTCGGCAAGCGGCAGCGTCTGTTTGTACTGCATGGTGCCGACGCGGCGGTATTCGGCGGCGTCGATGGCGAGCACGCGGCTCGTGCCGAGCGCGTCGGGATGGCCCGGACAATCATTTTCCGCACGCGCGGCGTCGGCGTGGAACAACGCAGCGGCAACGGCCGACGCAACGATCATACGTAAGCGAAACATGCCCAGCCCTCGATGCCCTCGCGCTGCGAAAGCGCCGGGCACCGCACCCCGCGCAGACATTACCGAGGGCGGCGCTTAAAGTCATGTTAACGATAATCCGCTCGCTTCGCGGTGTTGATAACCTGCGGCGCGCGGCGAGCGGCCACCGGCTCCGTGGCGGTCAGGGGCCGCGGCGGTCGATTTTTCCTTCCCGTTAATCATGGGCCTATACGCTTGCGCTCGTTCTTTTTGCGACGAGGCGTGAGGATGAAGGCCGTTGCGGCAGCCCGGCAATGGTGGGCGGCGCAGCGCTCCCGCGCGGCGCAGCGCGCGCCATCGCGCCCGCCGCCGAGCATGCTGGTCGCCCGCGTCTGTTCGATCTCGCTGGTTCTCTTTGCTGCGGCGGTGATCGGCTGCGCGGCGGTCGGTGCCGCGGTGACGCAGTACAACGACCGGCGTTTTGCCGCCGAGCGGCATGTGGCGCTGCAGCAGGCGCTCGACGAGCTGCGCGCCGTGTTCGGCAATGTCGAGCGGTTCGATTACGGGCAGCTGCAGCTCCTGGAACGGCGCAGCCGGCTTCACGATTTGCGCTTCGATGCCGAGGTCGCGCCGCAGGGCGGCCGCGAGGTGCAGTCGCTGCAGGATGCGCGCGGCCGCATCGTCGGCTGGCTGTCCTGGGTGCCCGACCGCGCCTTCATCCTCACCATGGATTGGCTGTGGGGTCTCGTCGCGGCAGCGGGTTTTTGTCTGCTGTTCTGCGCCGGCCGGGCGGGCCGCGCCAGCTTCCGGCTCGCGCATTTGCTTGCCGGCAGCATCGCGACCGTGCGCCGGCTGACCAGCGAGGATGCGCTTACCGGGCTCGCCAATCAGCGCGTCATGATCGAAGCGCTCGATCGCGCCGTCGGTGAGCGCGGCGACGGCTGCGTGGCGCTGGCGCTGATCGACCTCGACGGCTTTCGCGAAGTCAATGACGCGGTCGGCCGCAACGGCGGCGACGCCGTGCTGCTCGCGATCGTCAAGCGCCTTGCCGCCGCGTTGCCGCAAGGCGCCTTGCTCGGCCGCTTCGAGGACGACGCGTTCGCCGTCATCGCCGGCGGCCAAGATGCGGATACCGCGGCAAAGCTCGGTGCCGGCCTGCACGCGGCGTTCGCCGAGCCGATCACGGTCGGCCAATCCTGGCAGATCAGCGCGGGGATCGGACTCGCCCAGGCGCCGCAGGACGGCACGGGCGGCGAAGAGCTGGCGCGCCGCGCCGCGCTGGCGCTGCGCGCGGCCAAGCGCGAGGGCCGCGGCAGCGTGCGCAGCTTCGCGCCGCAGATCGAGACCGAGAACGCCGACCACCGCTTCCTGTTGGGCGAGCTGAAGAATGCCATCGCGCAGCAAAGCTTCGCGGTGCACTATCAACCGATCGTCGCCGCCGACGGCTCCGGCATCGTCGGCGTCGAGGCGCTGCTGCGCTGGGCCGATCCGACGCGGGGCGCCATCCCGCCGTCAACCTTCATTCCGGTGGCCGAGCAGAACGGCCTCATGGGCAGGCTCGGCGAGATCGTGCTGCGGCGCGCGCTCCAAGACGCGGCGCGCTGGCCGGACCTCTTCGTCGCCGTCAACGTGTCGCCCCTGCAAATCCGCGACCCGCGCTTCGTCGCGCTGGTCGCTGCCGTGATCGCCGAAGCCGGCATTGCGCCCGCGCGCGTGGTTTTGGAAATAACCGAGGGCGTCGTCATCCACGATCCCGACGAGACGCTGCGCCGGCTCGAGGCCTTGTGCGCGCTCGGCGTCGAGATTGCGCTCGACGATTTCGGCACCGGCTATTCGAGCTTGAGCTATCTGCAGAAATTTCCGTTCCAGCGGCTCAAGATCGACCGTGCTTTCGTCGCCTCGCTCGGCGCCATCGGCAATGCCGGCGCCATCATCCAATCGATCGTCACGCTCGGTCATGCGCTCGGCATGAGCGTGGTGGCCGAAGGCATCGAGACCGACGAGCAGCGCGTGCTGTTACGGCTCGCCGGCTGCGACGAGCTGCAGGGCTTTTTGTTCGCCCGGCCGTCGCCCGCCGCGGCGATCGATGCGCTGTTGCTGCGGCCCGCCGCACAGGGGCCGCGACGCCCGGCGGCGCTGGTACGCTGACAGTCGCGCGTCCAACGGCTATCTATGAAATCTGAGACGGAATCCGGTTGATGAATTCCGCTCATTCCCGCGCAAGCGGGAATCCAGCGCTTAAAGAAACTGGGTCCCCGCTTTCGCGCATAGGCGCTAACATAGCTGCGTTTCCCGGGCGCAGCGCAGCACGAAGCGCAGCGAAGTGGTGCGCTGCAGACCCGGGAAACGCAGCTATGTTAGCGCCTATGCGCTTTTGCGGGGACGAGCGGCAGAGGAATGGACGAGGAGCGATGATCTCGAACAGCTTTCCCGGTCTTGATTTCGGCCTCGGCAGCGACATCGATCTGTTGCGCGACACGGTGCGCGGTTTTGCCCAGGCCAAGATCGCGCCGATGGCCGCGGAGCTCGATCGCGCCAACAGCTTTCCGCGGGCGTTGTGGCCGCAGCTCGGCGCGCTCGGGCTCCTGGGCATCACGGTCGAGGAGGAATGGGGCGGCGCCGGGCTCGGTTACCTCGCCCATTGCGTGGCGATGGAGGAGATTTCGCGCGGCAGCGCCGCCATCGGCCTGTCGTACGGGGCGCATTCCAATCTCTGCGTCAACCAGATCCGGCGCAACGGCAATGACGAACAGAAGCGCCGTTACCTGCCGAAGCTCATTTCCGGCGAGCATGTCGGCGCGCTGGCGATGTCGGAGCCGAATGCCGGGTCGGACGTGGTGTCGATGCGCACCCGCGCCGACCGCAAGGGCGACCGCTTTATGCTCAACGGCGCCAAGATGTGGATCACCAACGGACCGGTCGCCGACACCTTCGTGGTCTATGCCAAGACCGACCGCACCGCCGGCGCCCGCGGCATCACCGCCTTCATCGTCGAGCGGACGTTTGCCGGATTCTCGGCGAGCCAAAAGCTCGACAAGCTCGGCATGCGCGGCTCCGATACCAGCGAAATCGTCTTCACCGATTGCGAAGTGCCGGCCGACAACGTGCTCGGCGCGGTCGGCAACGGCGTCAACGTGCTGATGTCGGGCCTCGACTACGAGCGCACGGTGCTGGCGGCCGGACCGATCGGCCTGATGCAGTCCTGCCTCGACCTCGTCGTTCCGTACCTGCATCAGCGCACCCAGTTCGGCCAGCCGATCGGCAAGTTTCAGCTGATGCAGGCCAAGCTCGCCGACATGTACGTGACGCTCAACGCCGCCAAGGCCTACGTCTATGCGGTGGCGCGCGCCTGCGACCGCGGCGAGACCACGCGCGAGGACGCCGCCGGCGCCATCCTCTACGCCGCCGAGCGCGCCACCTGGATGGCGCTCGAAACGATCCAGTGCCTCGGCGGCAACGGCTACATCAACGATTACCCGGCCGGCCGGCTCCTGCGCGACGCCAAGCTCTACGAGATCGGCGCCGGAACGAGCGAAATCCGCCGCATGCTGATCGGCCGGGAGATTTTCGAGAAGACGCGATAGTCGCATCATCTTTCCTCGTCTGCCCTCACGCTTCGCGCGCCTTCTTCATCCGCCCCCGCGTAGCGCAGCGGGGGAGGATGCAGATGCACAAGCGGCATCGTTCTCGCGACGCATATCCCCATCCTCGTCGCCACCGGGCTTGACCCGGTGGTCCATGCTGAAGCTACGCAAGCAAAGCCCCACGGCGAATCACCACCAGGTTGCCCAGTGCACTGTGGAAGACTTACGTCTTGTAACGCTGGATCGAGCCCTGCGCGATCATCCTCTCGCGTATTCTGATTGATCGACTGACGCGCTGCGCATCGCGCCAAACGCCTGTGAGTAACGCGTCACCGCCCCTCGCGCGCCCAAGTACCGGCCAAGCTGCCGAGCAGCAGCAGAAGGCCGAGCAGGCCGGCGAAGACCGGCAGCACGCCGATGCCGCGGACGATGCTGGCGTCGGTCATTTTCAGCCCGATCCAGTTGTCGCCGGCGTAGGTGTCGCCGGAGCGCACCGCCACCACGCGCGGCACTTCGAGGCCGCTGCCGTCGTCGAGCCGGCGCGACGAGCCGCCGGTCGCCTGCGCGATCGGCGCCAACACTTGGGTGGTCGATGTCACCTCGGCGAACTCACGCGGGTTTGCCGGGCCGACATTGACCAGCGCATTGAGCTTGCCGTCGGTGGCGTGCCACAGCCCGAGCTCGTCGGCGGTCACCGTGCTTTGCCACAGGCCGGGTTTGGTCTGATCGAGCTTGAGCACGCGGTTCGATCCGGACGGCGAAGTCAGCGTCACCTCGCCAACCGAATCCGCCATGGTCTGCCGCTGCACCACGAGATTATGGCCGTGGACGATCAGACGCAGCGCCTCCTCCTCGAGGTCGGGCTCCTGCATCAGCCAGTGCGACAGCCGGCGCAACAGGTCGAGCTGCGGGCCGCCGCCCTGAAAGCCGCGCGCCCACAGCCACATCTGGTCGGACAACAGCAGCGCCACGCGGCCCTCGCCCTCGTGCGCCAGCACGAGCAGCGGCTTGTGCTCGGCGCCCTGCATGATGGTCGTGCCGCTGACGTCGCGCGTGTCGACGACACGAAACCATTGGCTCCAATGCGGCGGATCCGAGTCGGAGCCTTCGAGGCCGCGCGTCACCGGATGGCGCTTGCCGAGCTCGGTCAGGCGCGGATGGAACGGCTCCTCGGTGACGTCGCCGCTCGGCGCCGCCGGCAGAACCGAGTCGAGCGGAGTATGCCAGATGCTGGTCGGGCTCGCGTAATCGGGTCCGGCGTCGACCAGCACCGCGCCGCCTTCGCGCACGTAGCGCGCGATGTTCTCGAAATACGGAAACGGCAGCACGCCGAGCCGCGCGTAGCGGTCGAAGATGATCAGGTCGAAGAACGCCTTGTTCTCCGGCGGCTCTTTGACGATCTTGTTGACGAACAGTTCGCGCGTCGGGAAGGCGATCAGCGACAGTTCGTTGATCGGCGTGCCGTCCTGCTTCTCCGGCGGCCGCAGAATGGTGAAGTGCACGAGATCGACGGACGGATCGGATTTGAGAATATTGCGCCACGTGCGCTCGCCCGGATTGGGCTCGCCGGAAACGAGCAGCACGCGCAGCTTGTCGCGCACGCCGTCGATCGACACCACGGCGCGGTTGTTGACCGGCGTCAGTTCGCCGCCGGGCAACGGCGCCGCCTCGATCTCGACGATATTGGCGCCGCCGTGGGTGATCGGCACCTCGACGTTTTGCGGCACGCCGACCGGCACGCTCTCGCTCTCCAAAACCTCGCCGTCGCGCCGCACCGTGACCGCGGCGGCGGTTTCGTGGGCGCCGTGGTCCTCGACCCGGTAGCTGATGGTCTGCGACTGGCCGACGATGCCGAAGCGCGGCGCGGCAAGGAGCGCGATGCGGCGGTCGCGCTCATCCTTGTGCCCGGTGATCAGCGCGTGGATCGGCGCGGCGAAGCCAAGCGCGCCGGCGTTCGCCGGCACGTCATGAACGCGGCCGTCGGTGATCATGATGACGCCGGCGACGCGGTCGGGCGGCACGTCGGCGAGCGTCGAGCCGAGCGCCGAGAACAGCCGGGTGCCGTCGGTTTCGCCGTCGGACTGTCCGGCCTCCACGACGCGCACTTCGAGGCCGGGGATGCGGTGCAAACGTTCGACCAGGGCCGCGCGTGCCGCTTCGGTCTGCCGGGTGCGGTCGCCGAATTTCTGGCTCGGGCTCTTGTCGACCACGACCACGACCACCGAACTCAGCGGCTGGCGGTCCTCGCGGGTCAGCGACGGGTTGGACAGCGCGAGCGCGATCAGCGCCAGCGCCACGGTGCGGATCACCGCGCCGCGGCTGCGCGAGACGAACAACAGCAGCGCCAGGATCGCTGCCGCAGCAATTGCCGCCCACAGAATCTGGGCCTGGACCAACGGAGCGAATGCGATGCCGAGATTCATTTCAACATACCATCGTTCGCACGTAGCCTGCGCGCGCGTAAGCCAGAATGCTTCTGTCTCGCGTTACAAGATTTCCAGACAGATTGATTCCGGTTCATTTCCTGTCGATCAGAGAAAGCCGTCGATCGCAGCGGCTGTCGCGTGTTTCGAAAGGATTTTTCTGTCAAGGGTCTTCGACCGCCGAAGGCGGCGCTTCGCGCCCTTGACAGAAAAATCCTTTCGAAACTTTTTGCCGCCGTTGCGATCGACGGCGCAATGCGACGGAGTACATTACTCATTTAGAAACTGCCTTTCCTGCGCGTTCCATCGCTCGCCGGATGGCGCTGTTAAATCTGTGCCAGGCAGAATTGTGACCGTGCCGGCCATGCACCCCCAGGGATCGCGTTTCTGTGCTGACGCTGCAGAGCCTGACCATCGCATCAAGCCCTGGAACATAAAGCACAGACGGTGCAGCGGCGCTCTAAAGCCCCGTAAAAGCTCCGGTGAGACTTGGTTTTTGCTCATATCGACGTCCTCCGGCTTACCAACAGCCTCCTATTGCCCCAGCCGTTCGAGCAGTGCCGGCACGTGCACCTGGTCGGCTTTGTAGTTGCCGGTCAGCGTGTACATGACGATGTTGATGCCGGCACGGAGCGCGAATTCGCGCTGGCGCGGCTCGCCGTCGACCATCGGCAGCATCCACTGGCCGTCCGGCTGCATGGCCCAGGCGCCGGCAAGATCGTTCGAGGTGATGAGGATCGGCGACACGCCGTCGCCGCCGCGCGCCGGCCGGTTCGCTTGCTCTTCGTCCTCGGCGGCGGGAAGCGCCTCGACCCAGAGCTGGCCGGTGGAAAACCGGCCGGGAAAATCGCGCAACAGATAAAACGTCTTGGTCAGGACATGATCGCGCGGCACCGGCTCGAGCTGGGGAATATCGAGCGAGGAGAGGATTTGGCGCAGCTCGATCATGCCGGGGCTCTGCGTCTCGCCGCCCGGCCCTGGCGGGGCCTCGACCGCGTCGCGGGTGTCGAACAGGACCGTGCCGCCGTTTTTCATGTACGCATCGATGCGCTCGAGCGCGTCCGCCGAGGGCCGCTCCGCGCCCGGCACGATCGGCCAGTAGATCAGCGGATAAAACGCCAGCTCGTCGTGGGCGATGTCGAGCCCGACCGGATCGCCGGCCTCGAGCGCGGTGCGCTGCGCCAGCACCGCGGTCAGCCCGGCCAGGCCGGCTTTGCTGATATTGTCGACATCGGCGTCGCCGGTGACGACATAAGCGAGCCTGGTGTCGAGCGCGGCCGGCGGCACGCCGGCACGCGGCTCTTGCGCGCGGGCGTAAGCGAGCGACAGCGCCAGAACGGCGAGGCCGGCGATGAGCGCCGCCGCGGCGCCGCGCCGCCGCGGCACGAGGCGCTGGATGCCGCCGCCGAGGATCAGCACGGCGATCGTATCGAGCAGCAACAGCGCGAGCGCGGCGAGGAAGACCGGACCGCGCAAGTCCAACGGCTCGCTGGTGCGGTAGACTTCGTGGCGCGCGTTGGCGAGCGGGCTGAAATCGAGCGGCACGAGGCGATCGGTCGCGGCGAGCGTATTGACGGCGAAGTAGCTTTCCGGCGGCCCGTAAAAGCCGGGCGGATGGTCGGCGTTGGCGCTGCCGGAAAAGTCGGTCGGCACCGGCCGCGCCGTGGGCGGCGGCGCCACGAAGGCGCCGAAGCCGTCGAGCGTGCGGCTCGGCGGCACCGCCTCGCGCACGTTGGCCGGCTTGGCCTTGCCGGCCGCGGCGCCGGCACCGCTCTCGTCGACATTGGACGTGCCGGCGAGATCGACGATGCGCTTGAGCATGTCGACGAAGCTGCCGGACAGCGGCAGATTGGACCAGCGCGTGTCGCCGGTGACGTGGAACAGCACGATCAAGCCCTTGCCGCGATGCGCCGCAGTGACGAGCGGCGTACCGTCGGCGAGCGTCGCCCAGGTGTTTTCGCTCAACGTCGCATCGGGCTCGGCCAGGACTTGCCGCGTGACGGTGACGTCATTCGGCACCGCCATGCCGTTGAACGGACTGTCATGAGAGAAGGCGGCCAGCGGCTGCGGCTTGTCCCAGCTCAAACTGCCGCCGAGAATGCGGCCGCCGCGCCGCAATTTTACCGGGACGAGATCGTCGTCCGCGGCAGCAGCGAGCCGCGGTCCGGCAAAGCGCACCAGGACGCCGCCGTTTTCCACCCATTGCGCCAGCCGCTCATGGGCGTCGCCGGCGATGGTGCCGACGTCGGCGAGGATCAGCATCCGCAGTCTCTGATCGAGGAAATGCGTCACCGCGTCGGCCGGCGACTCGCCCTGGGCGAGCCGCAGGTCGGCGAACGGGGAGAGCGCGCGCTCGATATAATAACTCGACGACAACAGCGGCTCGTCGGTGTCGGAGGTGGCTGCCGAAACGATGCCGACGGTGCGCCGGCGCCAGCGCTTGTCGAGGAGCTGCACGGCGCCGGCGGAACGATCGCCGGCGATTTCGAGCCGCGCGATGTCGTTGCGGATTTCTACCGGCAGGCCGAAGCGCGCTTGCGTCTCGCGCTCGCCTGACTTGAACGCGAACGGCGCCGCGCCGAGCGACAAGCCCTTTAGATCGAGCGCGCGAACCGTGCCGGCTGCCGTGGCGCCGGCATTGACGCGCAAAACCTTGACGCTCAAGCCGCCAGCGGCGTTCTCTGCTGCGGTCAGCGCGCGCGCTCCCGGCACGCCGCCGGAAACGATGGTGAGCGGATGTTTTTGCCCGATGGTCTGCACCAAGCCTTTGACGAAGTCGCTGCCATGGCCGAGATCGGTGCCGTCCGATAGCCATACCAGCTCGATGTCGCCCGTCGCGTCGATGAACCGTCGGATGGCGGGCAGCGCGTCGGCGCGGGCGACCGTGTAGGGCACCGGTTCGAGCTGATGCAGCCGTACACGGGCGGATTCGGCGGGCTCGAGCGAAATGTCGCGCGTGGCGTCGGACAGCGGGATCAGCGCTACCGCGCGCCGTTCGTCGGCGGCGCGCGCAATAATGTCGTCGGCGGTGCGCACGCGCGCGTCCCAGCTCGCCGCGGCGGCCCAGCCGTCGTCGATCAGGATGCCGATCGGCGCGTGCGATTGCGTTGCCGCAAGCGGCGGATGCCAGAGCGGGCCGGCAGCGGCGATGATGATGAGCCCCGCCAGGGTCAGCCGCAGCAGCGTGAGCCACCACGGCGTACGCGCCGGCGTCTCCTCGCGCGGCGCGATCTCGAACAGCAGCCGCGTCGGCGGGAAGTCGATGCGCCGCGGCCGCGGCGGAATCATGCGCAACAGCCACCACAGCACCGGCAGGGTGAGGAGACCGATGAGCACCAGCGGTTCGGCAAAGCCGAGGGACAAGCCGCCGATCATGTCGGCATCCCGACAGCCACCGGCGAGCGCGCGGCGAACTCGGCCGCAGCAGCGCCGATGCGCGCGTGCAGCGCCAGGAGCAGTTCGCTCGCCGGGCGGTCGCTGCGATGAATGATGAAGCTGAAGCCGAGCCGGTCGGTCTCGGCACGAATCGCGGCGCGATGGCGGGCGACGCGCCCGGTGTAATCGGCGCGCCAGGTCTCGGCGCGGCCGGCGGTGATGCGGCCGCCGCCTTCGGGCTCGATGAATTCGATGCGGCCCCAATAGGGGAACGTCTCCTCGGCCGGATCGACGATCTGCACCACGTGACCGCGCGCGCCGCTGCCGGAGAGCTGGGTGATGGCGCGCCGCACCTCGCCGATGTCGCTCCACAAATCCGACAGCAGCACGACTTCGGCGAGCGGCGCCGGCGAAAAGTTGGGCGGCAGGCTCGCTCGCGCGCTGTGGTCGTGCAGGATCGCCTGCGCCATGCGCTCGACCACGTTGCGGCTGCCGGTCGGCCGCATCAGGCCGGGAATGCCGACGCGCTCGCCGCCTTCGACCAAGACTTCGCCGAGCGCCAGCGCCAGCACCAGCGTGCGGTAAAGTTTTGTCTCGTGCGCGAGCTGCGAAGCGAACATCATGGACGGCGAGCGGTCCGGCCAGATCCACACGGTGTGCGCCGCCTCCCATTCCTGCTCGCGCACATAGAGATGATCGTCGCGTGCCGAACGCCGCCAGTCGACGCGCGAGGCCGGCTCGCCGGAGATGAAGCGACGATATTGCCAAAAGTTTTCGCCCGGGCCGGCGCGGCGGCGGCCGTGCAGGCCGTGGATCACGGTCGCGGCGACCCGGCGCGCTTCGAGAATGAGCCGCGGCATTGCCGCGGCAAGCGTTTGGCCTTGGCCGACCGCGTGCCGAACCGCGACGTCTTCTTGCTTGCTGAGCCTCGGCTCCGCCGCCATTGGCTATCCGATCCGCGCTTTCAGGCGGCCGATCACCGCTTCCATGCTCTCGCCTTCGGCGCGCGCCGTGAACGTGAGCGCCATGCGATGCTTGAGCACCGGCTCGGCGAGGTCGAGCACGTCATCGATGGAGGGCGCAAGGCGCCCGCCGAGCAGGGCGCGGGCGCGCACCGCGAGCATCAAGGCCTGGCTCGCGCGCGGGCTTGGTCCCCAGGCGATCAGCTTGGCGTCGGGGCTGTCGGCTGCCGGCCGCGCCGAGCGGACGAGCTGCAGGATCGTCTCGACCACCGATTCGCCGACCGGCAGCCGCCGCACCAGCCGCTGCGCGCCCATCAGTTCCTCGGCGGTCATCGCCGGTTTCGGCCGCGTTTCCTCGGAGCCGGTGGTCTCGAACAGAATTTTGCGCTCGGCGTCGCGGTCCGGATAGCCGACATCGATTTCCATCAGGAAGCGGTCGAGCTGCGCTTCCGGCAGCGGGTAGGTGCCTTCCTGCTCCAGCGGGTTCTGCGTCGCCAGCACGTGAAACGGCTTCGGCAGATCGTGGCGGGCGCCGGCGACGGTGACGTGCTGCTCCTGCATGGCCTGCAGCAGCGCCGACTGGGTGCGCGGGCTCGCTCGGTTGATCTCGTCGGCCATCAACAGTTGGGCGAAGACCGGGCCGGAAATGAAGCGGAAGCTGCGCTTGCCGCTCTGGCTTTCCTCCAGAACTTCGGTGCCCAAAATGTCGGAGGGCATCAGATCGGGCGTGAACTGAATGCGCCGCGCGTCAAGCCCGAGCACGATCCCCATGGTCTCGACCAGCTTGGTCTTGGCGAGGCCGGGCACGCCGACCAAGAGCGCGTGGCCGCCCGACAGGATCGTCACCAGCGCCTGCTCGATGACCTTGTCCTGGCCGAAGATCACGGTGCCGATGGCGGCCTTGGCGGCGCGCGCGTGCGCCGCGGTCGCTTCGGCCGCGCGCACGATCATGTCTTCGAGCTTTTCCAATCCTTCTCCGCCGGTAGCAGGCATCGTCCACTCCTCTTTGGCAGTCAGGCGGTCCTCTCCATTTGGCGCGGCAGGACCGCATTCACGGCGGGAATCGATCCCACGCAAACCAAGATTGCGCCGCACTCGGGCAATGCAATATATGCGCCAGCGGCGGAAGGGCAGGTCGGACGCCTATTTTTTCATCCACAGGAAACACAACTTGGTTTTGGGCCTGCAGTTCACTTGATCGCGACCGCGCGAGCAGGCCCGTCAAGTGCCCGCGGACTCAAGCGATCCGGCGGCAGGTTCGGGACAAACCATGGCGAACGAAGGGCAGGTTGCGCTCGACTCGATCACAGACGCGCTAACGCGCGCCGCGACCAAGGGCACCAAGGGCGCCAAAGGCCTGCCGCCGGTCGAGCGCTGGAACCCGCCGTTTTGCGGCGATCTCGACATGCGCATCGCCGCCGACGGCACCTGGTTCTATCTCAAGACCCCGATCGGCCGGCCGGCGCTGGTGAAACTGTTCGCCACGGTGCTCAAGCGCGAAGGCGACAAGTATTTTCTGGTCACCCCGGTGGAAAAGTGCGGCATCCGGGTCGATGACGCACCGTTTCTCGCCGTCGAGCTTGTGGTCGAGGAAAGCTCGGCCGGCCGCGCGCTGCGCTTTCGCACCAATGTCGACGACTGGGTCGCCTGCGGCCCCGAGCATCCGCTGCGCTTCGAGCCGGAATCCGGCACCGGCGGGCTGAAACCTTATCTGCACGTGCGCCGCGATTTGTGGGCCAAGGTGACGCGGGCGCTGTTATTCGATCTGGTGGAGCTCGGCGAGGAGCGCGAGGTCGAAGGCAGGGCGATGTTCGGCGTCACGTCGATGGGTGCGTTCTTTGCCATGGCGCCGGCCGATCAGGTGAGGGATTTTGCGTGAACGAGCATGGTGCAATTTCGCCGGGGATGGCGGCGGATGACTTCTTCGAACGCGTGCGCAAAAGGCTGCGGCTCGACGTGCCGCCGGCGTTGACCGATCCGAGCGCGAAAGGCATCCGCCGCGGCGATCTCGATCTCGATCCGACATTGTGGGAGCGCGCCGGCGTGAACGCCACTAGGCCCGCCGCCGTGCTGGTGCCGGTCGTCGACCGCGCCGCGCCGACCGTGCTGCTCACCCAGCGCACCACCGAGCTTACAAGCCATGCCGGGCAGGTGGCGTTTCCAGGCGGCAAGATCGATCCGACCGACGAAAGTCCGGTCGCCGCCGCGTTGCGCGAGGCCGAGGAGGAAATCGGGCTATTACCGATGCTGGTCGAGCCGATCGGCTATCTCGACCTTTATCTGACCTTTTCGGGCTTTCGCATCCTGCCGACCGTGGCGCGGGTCAAGCCGGATTTTGCCCTGACGCTCAATCCGCGCGAGGTCAGCGAAGCCTTCGAAGTGCCGCTCGACTTTCTGATGGAGCCGGCCAATCACCAGCGCAAGACGCGCGACTGGAAAGGAATTCCGCGGGAATATTATGCGATCCCGTTCGGCGAGCGCTACATTTGGGGTATCACCGCGGGTATCCTGCGTAATCTCTACGAGCGGATCTACGCCGCATGATCAGGCCGGCTTTAGCCGAAATCGCGCTGTTCCTCACGCCGTTCGTGCTGTACGCGGCGTTTCTGGTCGCGACCAAAGCCGCCGTGCTGCAGTCGAAATCGTGGCCGCCGCGGCGGCTCGCCACGCTTTTCATCGCTGCGCTCGTCTTGATGATCGGCAGCTTCGTGGTGCTGGCGCAATTTTCCGGCGCGCCGCCGGGCTCGACCTATGTGCCGGCCCATGTCGAGGACGGCAAGTTCGTGCCGGGCCGGACGCGGTGACCGCGGCTGCACCGCTCGCCGCGGCGCAATGGCTCAAGCGCGGCGGGCTCGCGCGGCTTGTTGGCGTGCTCGACCGCGACGGCGAGGAGGCCCGCGTGGTCGGCGGCGCGGTGCGCAACGCGCTCCTGCATTTGCCGGTCGGCGAGATCGACGTGGCCACCACCGCGTTGCCGCAGGAAGTGGCGCGGCGCGTCACGGCCGCCGGCTGGAAAGCGGTGCCGACCGGGATCGAGCACGGCACGGTCACGGTGGTGATCGACAGCCAGCCGTTCGAAGTCACCACGCTGCGCGAAGACGTCGAGACTTTCGGCCGCAAGGCCCGCGTCAAATTCGGCCGCGACTGGCGCGCGGACGCGCAACGCCGCGACTTCACCATCAACGCCTTGTCGGCGTCGGCTGCCGGCGAGGTGTTCGACTATGTCGGCGGGCTTGACGACATCGCCGCGCGCCGCGTGCGCTTCATCGGCGATCCCGGGCAGCGCATCGCCGAGGATTATCTGCGCATCCTGCGCTTCTTCCGTTTCCACGCCCATTTTGCCGTCGGCGCGCCGGATACCGCCGGCCTTGCCGCCTGCATTCGCGCCCGCGCCGGCCTCGAGCTTTTGTCGCGCGAGCGCGTGCGCATGGAGCTGGTCAAGCTCGTGGTCGCGCCGCGGGCCGCGGCGACGCTGTGGGTCATGGGTGAGACCGGCATTTTGGGTACGGTGCTCGGCGGCGTGCCGTACGTGGCGAGCTTCGAGAAGCTCGCCGAACGCGAAGCGGCGCTTGGACTGGCAGCCGACGCGCCGCGGCGCCTCGGCGCGCTCGTCGTCGCCGTGCGCGAAGACGCCGAACGTTTGGCCCAGCGCCTGCGCCTGTCCAATGCCGAGACCGAGCGGCTCTTGGCGCTCGACGGCTGGTGGCGCGTTAAGCCGGCGGCCGGCGAACAGGCGGCGCACGCGCTCCTTTATCGGCTCGGGCCGCAATCGTTTGTCGACATTGTGCTGGTCGCCTGGAGCCGGCCGCAGGCCAACACCGCCGAGGCCGACGCCGGTTGGCGCGCGCTTGCCACCCTGCCGCAACGCTGGACTGTGCCAACTTTCCCGCTCAAAGCCGCCGCCTTCACCCGCCGCGGCGTACCGAAAGGCCCCGCGCTCGGCGCCGCGCTGCGCGCCGCCGAAGCCGCCTGGATCGCGGCGGATTTTCCGCTGGCGCGCGCGGCGGTGGAGGCGATTGCGGAGCGGGCGGCGCGCGCGGCGACAGCGGTCTGTTAGTTATGCATCTCTCCGTCCGCATCGAGCGTTGGCCGCTCGCCGGCGCGTTTTCGATCAGCCGCGGCAGCAAGACCGAGGCGGTCGTGGTGGTGGCGGAGCTTTCCGACGGCCCGCATCACGGGCGCGGCGAGTGCGTCCCCTATGCGCGCTATGGCGAGACGCCGGAGGGCGTTGCGGCGGCGGTCGACGGCATGCGCGGCGCGGTGCAGCGAGGCCTGGATCGCGCCGGGTTGCAGAACGCGATGCCCGCCAGCGCCGCGCGCAATGCGCTCGATTGTGCGTACTGGGATTTCGCGGCCAGGCGAAGCCGGCGCCGCGTGCATGAGTTGGCGGGCCTGGCGGCGCCGCTGCCGCTCGTGACGGCCTATACGATTTCGCTCGCCGCGCCGGCGGCGATGGCAGCGGCGGCGGAGCGCGCCGCGGCGCGGCCGCTGCTCAAGGTGAAACTCGGCGCGGCCGACGGCGACGATCCCAAACGCATCGCGGCGGTGCGCCGCACCGTGCCGCGGGC
Organism: Xanthobacteraceae bacterium; assembly: GCA_030038995.1. Classification (GTDB taxonomy): domain Bacteria; phylum Pseudomonadota; class Alphaproteobacteria; order Rhizobiales; family Xanthobacteraceae; genus BOG-931. The sequence goes on along the minus strand of JASHQS010000105.1, from coordinate 4,529 downwards.
GGAGCTCATCGTCGATGCCAACGAGGGCTGGAGCGACGAGAATCTCGCGGAAAATCTTGCCGCCTGCGCCGATGCCGGCGTCACCCTGATCGAGCAGCCGCTGGCGCAAAAACGCGACGCCGCGCTCTCTCGCATCAAGCGGCCGATTCCGGTTTGCGCCGACGAGAGCGTGCATGACCGCGCTTCGCTCGATGCGCTCTCCGGCAAATACGACGCCATCAACGTCAAGCTCGACAAGGCCGGCGGGTTTACGGAGGCGCTGGCACTCGCCGCTGAGGCCGAGCGGCGCGGCTTTGCGCTAATGGTCGGCTGCATGGTCGCGACCTCGCTCGCCATGGCGCCGGCGTTTTTGCTAGCGCAGCGCGCCCGCTTCGTCGATCTCGACGGGCCGCTCTTGCTCGCCAAGGACCGCGCGCACGGCCTGCGCTATGACGGCAGCCTCGTCCATCCGCCCGAGCCGGCGCTGTGGGGATAAGGCGCGGCAAGTCGTCGGGGATGGTGACGGCAAGCCGGATTTGGCGCACGCTTGCGCTGGCCGCGCGAGAATAAAGTCGGGGAGGAGTCATCATGGTGACACGGCGGCAGCCAGCTTGGCAAAATTTTCCGCCATCGCCCACGCCGGCACGACCGCCGATTTCAAGCGCTTTCTCGTCGACCAGATGCATAAATGGGGCGCCATCGTGAAGTTGGCCGGCGCGCGGATCGATTGATTTTTTTGAGTTTTTTGAGTTGTTTGAGTTTGGACGGCGGGCCGCGGCGGCCTCGCCTCGGCAAGCTGCCGGAGCCTGTGCTATCGTCAGGCGGGCGCGGCGTGCTCTGCTGCCCGCGTGTCCGCTTGTCGTTGCGTTCCCGTGTCCGCGTTGCGTTCATTGACGCGTCTTTGATTCGCGCCGACGTGGTGTAACGCCGATGTCCAGCGATCCATCCACTGCCGTTTTGGTTCGGCTCGACGTGGCCGCCGACGGCGCGCGGCCGACTGCCGCCGTGCTGCCCGGCGATCTCGCCGAGCTTGCGGCGGCGCTGGCGCGCGCCGAGGCGCTGATCGCCGCCGGCAGCGCCGAGGGTCCGGACGGCTGCGCGGCAGTCGAGCGCATCGCCGACATCGCCTTTGTCTTGCATGAGCGCGACGTCGAGCGGTCGCTGTGCGATGCGCTCGACGCGGCGGTGCGCGAGATCAGCGCGGCCGGCGCGCTCAGACGGACGAGCCTGCAGCGCGCGCACGAAGCCGCCGGACTGCTGCGCGAATCGTCGCGGCGCGTCGATGACATGATCGCGGCGGCAGTACAGCAGCAGGCGCCGCCGCCGGCCGCAGCCGCGGCGCCGCCGTCGTCGGGCGGCGTCGAGCCCGCGCTGCAAAGCCAAGGCACAGAAGCGGCGGCGGATGAGCCGCCCGCAACGGCCGGGCTGTTTGACGTCGCCCTGCCGGAGGATGACGCCTTCGCGCTGGCGGTTGCGGCGCTTGCCGAATCGCTGCCTCGATCGGCCGGCGCCGCAGAAGCGGATTTGCAGCATGAGGTGACGGAGACCGCCGCGCCGCCGGCTGCGCAGGTCGGGCCGATCGATGCGTTCGAGTGCATCGAAGGGCCAGACAAAGTTCCAGCGCATGAGGAGCGCAGCCTCGCGCCGCAGCAAGCCCAGCCATCGCCGCCTGCCGAGTCGCCCCCCTCAATCGACCCCGATGAAGATCCGGATGACCTGTTCGAGCCGATTGCCGATGTGCGGTCGCCGGCAGCGACGGTTGTACCGCCGGCGACTGCCGCGCCGTCGAGCCATGGCGCGGCCGTTCCCGCATCCGTCATGTCTGAAGCTCTGCCGTCGGCGGCCGTCGCACCTGCCGTGCCGGATGTAAAACCGGAAGAGCCTGCTGCCGCATCGGCGTCGCGCCTTGCTGCCGCTGCGCCGGCGCAACGCGCGCCGCGGCCGGCGGCCAACGACCCGCTCGCGTCGATTCGCGCGCTGAGCGAGGAGGAGCTGATCGCGCTGTTCAGCTAGCGGCGGCCGCTCGCGTTGACGCTTCGCTGACTTCTGCGCCGTGTGGATGCTGCGAACAAAAGCCGCAGCGCCAGATTGAATCTGCTATGCTTGCGCGAGTGATTCGCAAGCCGGCACGGCACTGCTTTCATCTTAGCGATGCGGATCGACAACGACATGTAAGCAATGTGCGAAAGCGTGCTCCAGGTCGAAAGGACCTCGTTCTTGGTCCGCGCATGACGATGGACTGGAGGCCACCATGCACAAACTGATCGGCTCCGTGTTTGCGGCAATGGCGTTGTGCACGACTGCGTTCATTCCCACCCAGCTCCTGGCGCGTGATGACGGCCGTTTCGCCGACTCGCCGCTCAAAGCGTGGTTCGACAAGCTCGCCAGCGGCAAAGGCTTGTGCTGCTCGTTTGCCGACGGCGTGACGGTGGAAGACGTCGATTGGGATACACAGGACGGCCGCTATCGCGTGCGCCTCGCCGGCCGCTGGATCGTGGTGCCCGATGCGGCGCTGGTAACCGAGCCGAACCGCTTCGGTCGAGCCGTGGTGTGGCCGTATCAGGACGGGACCGGGACGACGCAGATCCGCTGCTTCATTCCGGGATCAGGCGTCTGATTTCCGGCCCGGGCGCTGCGGCACGGGGCAAGCTCACGCCACCAGCCGTGAGAACACGTCCGGGTCGACATTGCCGCCGGACAGCACGGCGACCGCGACCTTGCCGTTGATGTCGATCTTGCCCGTCATCAAGGCGGCGAGCGCCACGGCGCCGCCCGGCTCGACCACGAGCTTGAGCTCGGCAAAAGCAAACGCCACCGCCGCCGCGACTTCCGCGTCGCTTGCCGCAACGCCGGCGCCGACCAGCGAACGATTGATGGCGAACGTCAATTTGCCCGGCATGCGCGCCATCAATGCGTCGCAGATGGTGCCGGTCAGCGCCGCGTTCTCTTCGCGCTCGCCGCTTTTGAACGAGCGCGCGTGGTCGTCAAAACCGGCAGGCTCCGCGGTGTAGAGCGCCGCCTTCGGCACCCGCGCCTTGACGGCGAGCGCGATGCCGGCAGTCAGGCCGCCGCCCGAAGCGGTGATCACCACGACGTCGGGCGCAAGCCCGAGCGCGCTCAAATCCTCGACGATCTCGCGGCCGGCGGTGCCCTGGCCGGCGATGATCAGGGCGTCGTCATAGGGCGGCACCAGGGTGGCGCTGCGGCGCGCCGCGATCTCCGCGGCGATCGCCTCGCGGTCGTCGCGGGCGCGCTCGTAGAGCACGATCTCGGCGCCGAGCGCTGCCGTGCGTTCGCGCTTGGCGCGCGGCGCGTCGCTCGGCATCACGATCAGGCACGGCATGCCGAGAAGCCGCGCCGCGGCCGCCACGCCCTGGGCGTGATTGCCGGACGAATAGGCGACGACGCCGGCGGCGCGCCGCTCCGGTGGGATCGCGGCGAGCTTGTTGTAGGCGCCGCGGAACTTGAACGAGCCGGTGCGCTGCAGCGTCTCGGCTTTGAGAAAGACGTGCCCGCCGGTCATGGCGTCGAGCACCGGCGAGGTCAGAAGCGGCGTACGCAGCGCGACGCCGGCGAGCCGGCGCGCGGCCTCGTCCACGTCGGCGGGAGTGGGCAGGTGCAGCGGCGCGTCCATGGCGGCAAGCGTAACGCCGCGATTGCGGCTTCGGCAAGGTGAGGGAGGAAGCATACGGCCGTGAGCTCGCATCGCGCGCTCGGCCCGGGCCGTCGATTCGCAACGGCAGCGAAAAGTTTCGAAGTGATTTTTGTGTCAAGGGTCTTCGACCGGCGGAGGCGGCGCTTCGCGCCCTTGACACGAAAATCGTTGCGAAACCCACGGCAGCCGTCGCGATCGACGGCTTTCTCTGATCGAGAAGAAAACGACAGATCTGGTTTCAGAAATTTCGGCGGCAGCCGCTCGGCTGCCGCGCGTTTGCAAAAGCGGGCAGTACAGCGAAGCTGCAAGCCTACTCGAACCGTCCCGCCGCGTGCGCCAGCATGGTGTAGACCTTGCCGGTATCGGAGGTCAGATAGTTGCGCGCCACCGCGGGACCGCGATCGCCGTGCGACACCTCGTCGAGCAGCCGCTCGAACTCGTGGATATAGTGCTCGACGGTCTGCCGAAATTCCGGATCGCTGCGGTACTTGTTGCGGATCTCCTCGAACGCTTTCTGGCCTTGCGCGGTGTAGAGGCGGCGGCCGCCGACGCCGCGTTCGCCGCGCTGGTAGCGCTCCCAGAGCTCGACGGTGGCTTCGTGGTCGATCATGCGCGCGATGTCGACTGACAGCGATTCCAGCGAGCCGACGGCCTCGCGCGCCGTGCGGTCGGAGTCGCGGGCCGCCGACGGCGCTTCGTCGCGCTCGCGAGAGGCGCGGGTCAAGAGATCGCTGAGCCAGCCGCCGCCGCGGCCGTTGCCCGCGGCATCCTTGCCGCCCTGGATCGGGCTGAGCGAGGGCGCCTCGGCGCGGCGGGTCGGCGCCCCGGTGATGTCGCGGGGCGGACGCGTCGGCGCGCCGCCAATGTCGGGGCGGATCGGCCGCGGCTGGGCGCG
>JASHQS010000104.1 GCA_030038995.1 Xanthobacteraceae bacterium | reverse complement strand
GCCGACCTTGATATCCATTGCCGTGCCTTTCCCGTGGTCGCTATGAACCTGTCCCGCGGCCGTCAGCCGCCCCCGAGTACGGCGGCAGTCTGACATAAAACTTCGGCCGAGTGCAGAATTCCGGATGCTCCGAGGAAGCGGCCGATTTAGCGTTTGCCCGTTGCGCCGACGCGCCGCCCGCCAGAACCATTGACTAGACGACCGCTTCCAAAATTCGAATCATAAGGGACCGCCCGAAAATGCCGTAGTCTCGCGTACTGAGGCCAACACCCAATTGATCGGTTTCATGGATTCGCTCGACTAGGTATCGGTGATTGTTCTGACTGCTTTCGTCTATATAGACGTCAACAATTTTGGATGGATCAGGTTTGGTTCTCATGACACGACCAAATCTCAAAGTTTAGAAGTTCCGCGAAGCCACTCGAAGCTCGAAGCGGAAGAATCCGGGAGCGTTTTGCCGAGGCGCTCCGCAGGATCGCAAAGCCCAGTTCGCAGCTCCTGCGCAAAAAGCCGAAGGGCGAATCAAGGACTAGCTGCGGATTTTGCAGATACTCGCAATTCGGAGTGCGTCAAAAAGGGGAAATTCCCCGGATAGTGAGGGACGTAACCCATTGAAATCAAACATTGACCCTTCCCTACACTGCACGCCACAGAATTGTCGTGCCTCTGAAGTGTTTGAGATGATTAAGTAATCTTTGCTCGGAAATTGTTCTGGATGGAGAATTCGAGGGAAAATAGTCTTGACGTAGCTCCTAACATAGGACATAATACCCAATCCCGCCCATGAGGGGTGTCACCGGTGACAGCCGACTGATGGGGCGGGAGCGGTTCCTGCGGGCGGGGCTTGTAACTCCGCTCCCGGGCGGTCCGGGTATCGACCCCCTCGACACTAGGGTCGGGGTGCCAGGTGCTTGGCTTAGGCGCGAGCGATGATCGGGTAATGCCCGCTCCGCCCGCTCGCGTGACGCGCGGCCTGGACCGAATCGCGTGCAGCCCAAAAGCCGCGCGAGGAAAGCCGCGGTGGAGCGCCGAGAGGCGAGCGCGCCCGAAGCGACCCGTCCGGGCAACCGGATCGGCCGTGGCGCGCGCCGCGCCCGTAAGCGTGTTCAGGCGGCAACGTCCGGATGCGTGGCGCGGCTCCTGACGACGCGCCTGTCGGCGCTCCGCCCCCCTCGCGGGGGGCCGTTCGTCTCCGTTCGTGCGCCAAACCTCGGATGCCCGGCATCGCGAGAACGATGTTGCTCATCCCCCTCCCCCCGCAGGGGCCCCCCCCCCAAAATTCGCGCAGCGAATTTTGGGGGATCCCTTCGCGGGTGAGGATGCAAGCAATGCGCCGCTACGCTGTTCGTCTCTTTGCTTGTTCTTCGCCTTTTGCGCTTTCGCGAATCAAATGCGCCAAACGCGCCAACGAAACAAATAAGGAGAACCAACCAATGCAGTCACCACCCAACAGGGCGCGGGGGCGCCGCCGCGTCCTCAAAGAGCCGCGCAACGAGGTGGAGGAAGTCAGGCAGCGCGAGCGCGCCTTCGTGACGATCAAAAAGCTTTATTGCCAAGCGCTGCCGCTGTGGCGCGTCTGCGGGCGCGGGTTTTGCCGGCGCAACAAACGCTGCTGCGGCGAGGCGGAAGCCTGCCTCAAGCGCGGCTGGAAACTGTTTCCGGCCGCGGTGCAGGAGCGCGCCTGCAACGAGGTCGGCCGCGGCGGCCCGCGTCGCGTGCCGCCGCAAACCGCGCTGGAAAAGCGGCTGCGCCGCTATCCGCCGTCGAACTTCGTGCTGTGAAGCACCGCGCGCGGCGCCCATCTTCATCCTCGCCCGCTTCGTGGGCGGGGATGAAGGGGCGCTCACATCCGCAACAGCCGCTTGGCGTTGCCGGACAGGATCTTGGCCTTGTCGGCGGCGGCGAGCGGCACGGTTTGCATCCAGGCCATGGCCGGCGGATTGAGCACAAACGGCCAGTCGACCGCGAACAGGATATGATCGACGCCCATCTCCATGACGCAGCACAGCAGCGCCGGGTTGGAGAAATTGCCGCTCGTGGTGATGTAGAAATTGTTGCAGAACACGCTGCGGAACGACAGCGCCTTCTGTCCCGGCCGCCCCAGCGCGTGGTCGATGCGCCAGACCAGGAACGGCAGCGTTTCGCCGAGGTGGCCCAAAATGATTTTCAGCTTGGGATGCCGCTCGAACACGCCGGACAGCACGAGCCGGATGGCGAGCGTGGCGGTCTCCACCGTATAGCCCCAGGCCGGCCGCGCCACCATGGGAAAATCCTTGACGTAATCGTCGTAGTAGATGCGGCGCACGTCGGCCTGCGGCAGCGACGGATGCAGATAGATCGGCACGTCGAGTTTTTCGGCGCGCGCAAAAATCGGCCAGAAGCGCTTGTCGTCGAGGAACACCCCGTTGGCGAGGCCGTGCAGCATGGCGCCCTTGAAGCCGAGTTCTTTGCTGGCGCGCTCGAGCTCGTCGGCGGCGGCCTCGGGCACCGCGGTCGGCAGCGCCGCAAAGCCGGCGAAGCGCTGCGGATTGGCGGCGACCGTTTGGTGCAGCCGGTCGTTGACCCGGCGGGCGAGCGCGGCGGCGGTGTCGGCCGGCAGCTTTTGCGTCGACGGCGCGCCGTGCGAGATCACCTGCACGTCGATGCCGGCTTCGTCCATTTCTTTCAGGCGAATGCCGGTGAAATCGTGCAGCCGCCTGTTCTGCTCGCCCGGCCGGCCGGCTTCGCCCCCCGAAAAGGTTTTTTCCAGCTCCTCGTCCCAATAATGCTCCTCGATGGCGATCACCGGACAATGCGGTTTTGTGAACATCGCTTCTCCCCCCGCGCGGCTGTGTTTCCCGCAGTTAGTAGCGCAGATTTCCGCCGGGATGAAACGGCCCGTTTCCCGGGCGCGGCGCCGCATCCGGGAAACCTGCGGCTGCACCGGAACCTTCGCACTTGGCGCGAGTTGGGGTTGCCGGGTGAGTGCGATGGAGACGAAAAATGCGGCTATTGGCGATTGCCGGCGTATTGGCGGCAACATTTGCCGGCTCGAGCGCGCTCGCGCAGGGCAGCTATCGGCATCACACGTTCTGCCTGATGAAAGGCTCCAGCAAGGAATGCGCCTATGATTCGATGGCGCAATGCCTGCAGGCCAAGACCGGCAACAAGGATACGTGCGAGCCGAACAGCGCGCCGCAAAACCACTAGCGGCCGTTTCGCCGGCGATCAGTCCGCCGCCACCCGCACTGCAGGCGCCGGCGGATGATGCCGGAAATAGTCGGCGTCCTCGGCGCTTTGGCGAAAACCCGCGCGGCCGCGCCAGGCGAAGTGGCGCGCGGCCAGGTCGGGGCCATAGCGTACGCGAAACAAGAGCGTGCGCGCGGCGCCGTTTTCGTATTCGTGCAGCTCGCCCGGCGGATGCACCACGACGGCGCCGGGCGCGATGGCGACGGTCTGGTCCGCCGTGCGCATGGTGCCGCCGCCGGTAAAGCAGAAATAGATTTCGGTGGCGTGCGGATGACAATGGTTCGGGCTGATCTGGCCCGGCTCCCAGCAGGCCACGGCAACGTCGCCGCCGCCGCTCCGGCCGAGGATTTTTTCGACGTGCCGCTGCGGATCGAACGCCGCCTCGCCCTCGAGGTCGAACACATCCATGGCGCTCTCCTCCGCGGCTAAGTGACCATCGCAGCTTGGTTTTAGCCGAAACCGGCGCTGCGCGCGAGGGCGCCGCGCCGGCGGCCGGGAGCCAAGCGAGCTTGTTGCGCCAAGCCACGGGAGTCAAGCCACGCGGGACTTGCAACGCTGCCCTGTCGCGGCGCATCATGCCGCCGCGTCGAGTTGGGCATTAAGATTACGTGAAGGCGTCGTGGGGGGGAAGAGAACGACGCTTTTGGCAGCGTCTGGGACGTCGAGAACACGACATAGATTGCAGGACCATGGCCCGCATCCTCCGCCACACCCATTTCGATCGGCACACGATCGCGCGGCTGAACGATGCGATCATGTTCGCGCTGTTCGGCAGCGGCCTGATCGCCTGCATGCTCGGCGCCTCGGTCTACGACGTCGGCCGCCTGTTCTCGGCGTGGTGAACGTGCAGCATTGTTGAAGACGCGCGCGCCCGCCAACTGCATTTAAGACGGCATTAATCGCGCCGGCCTAAGCTTTGCCCGGGATTGCGCCTGCAGCGGGCAAGCACGATGGCTGAGCGCCGCCAATCGGTCCGGCAAAAAAGTTTTCTGCGCGGCTGCGTCTATTTCAACAAAAGACGCGGCGCGCTCGATTGCCTGATCCGCGACTTTTCCGAGCACGGCGCGCGCATCATCTTCTCCGAAACCGTCAGCGTGCCCGACTTGGTCGATCTCTATATCCCGCACAAGGAGCAGACCGTGCGCGCCCGCGTGCAGTGGCGCTGCGGCGATGAGATCGGGCTCGCTTTTCCGGACGCGTTGCGCGCCGCCGACGGCACCGCCGACGGCGAGCTGGCGCTGCGCGTCGCCCGGCTGGAAAGCGAGATCACGGCGCTGCGCAAGCTCGTCAAGAAGCTCAGGGCCGAGATCGCGTCCGGCGAAGACGTCGACGTGGCATGAGTATTCGATCGGACGAGTTGTACCTTCCGCTCGTCCCCGCGCCCGCGCATAGGCGCTAACATCGGCCTCTGTTTCCCGGATGCGGTGCAGCGCGCAGCGGTGCACCGCTGATCCGGGACCGTCCCAGACTCCGCAACTTGTTACGATCCCGGGTCTGCAGCGCACCACTTCGCTGCGCCATAGCGCGTCGAAGACGCGCGTGAACGCGCTTTTGCTGCGCTGCGCCCGGGAAACGCAGCTATGTTAGCGCCTATGCGCGAAAGCGGGGAGACCCAGTTTCACGCTCATGCCTCTGGATTCCCGCTTTCGCGGGAATGAGCGGAAGGACAATACCGCGCTCCGCCCCTCAATCAAAAATGCGGTCGCCCTGCAGGTCGATGATCTGCCGCGCCTTGTTGAGCGTGAAGTTCACGGCGTCCTCGTAGGAGGCGTAGGCGTCGGCGCGGATGAAGCGGTGCTCCTTGCGCACTCCGCCGACGTCGCGCTCGATGGTGCCCGCGGTCTGATAGGCGCCGTTGTTCTTGTACGGCGCGGCGCGGATGACGTAGCCCTTGTACTCGACCGGATCGGAAACCTTGGCGGCCGTGGTGCCCGAACGCCGGCCGAACAGCGTGCTCCAAAACGACATCGCCGGCTCCCCGTGCTGCGCTCGTGGCCTGCCGCGGCGGATGTTACGCTGCGGCGAACGAATAGAGAAGCTGCATGTCGTGCCGATTACGCTGAATGAATTCCGTTCGTTGCCGCGAATGCGCGAATCCGGAGGCTTGCAAAAGAACCGGGTCCCCGCTTTCGTGGGGGCGAGCGGAAACAGAAAGCCGATGCGAATTGCTGCATCGTGCCCTGCCGCGCTAAACTCGTGCGGAACATTCGCTGCCGTGAGGAGAAAACCGATGCCCAAGGGCTACTGGGTGACCTGCTACCGCTCGATTTCCGACCCGCAAAAGCTCGCCGCCTATGCCAAGCTGGCGCCGGCGGCGACCGCGCCGTTCGGCGCCCGCTATCTGGTCCGCGGCACGCCGTCGACCACCTTCGAGGCCGGGCAGAAGGAGCGCACCGTCATCTCCGAATTTCCCAGCGTCGACAAAGCGATCGCCGCCTATAACAGCCCGGCCTATCAGGCAGCGCTCAAAGCGCTCGGCGACGGCGCGGTGCGCGACATCCGCATCATCGAGGGCGCGGAATAACGTCGCTTCGCGACAATTTACCGCCGTGGAAGGCCGGCATTCTGCCGGCGCCCGCTCTATCCAAGACCGACAACGCCGATGACATCCAGGAGATGTTCGGCACCTATCGGCTTGCCGCAGCGTCACGGGACGGAGCCCCGTCAGCCGAAGAGGGAAGCACGTCATGAAAGCAGATCTGGTTGTGAAGGGCGGTACGATCGTCACGCCCGAAGCCACGCTCGCGGGCGGCGTCGCGATTTCCGGCGGCAAAATCGTCGACATCGGCCTCGACGAGACCCTGCCGGAGGGCAAGCAGGTGATCGACGCCACGGGGCTCCACGTCCTTCCCGGCCTGATCGATGCGCATGTGCACTTCCGCGATCCCGGCGTGACGCATAAGGAGGATTTTTCCACCGGCTCGACCGCGGCCGTCTGCGGCGGCATCACGACCGTCATCGACATGCCCAACCAGATTCCGCCGACCGAAAATGCCGAACAGGTCGACGTCAAGCGGCGGATTGCCGAAGCGAAATCGCTGTGCGACTTCGCCGTGCTGGGCGTCGTGCACCAGACCAATGCCGATGATATTCTGCCGATGGCGAAACGGGGCGCCATCGGCTACAAGATCTTCTTCGGCGAGACGATCGGCAACCTGCCGTTCCCCGACGATGGCATGTGTCAGATCGTATTCCCGAACATCACCAAGTCGGGCGTGCCGCTGTGCGTCCATGCCGAGAACCGGCAGATCCAGCATTTCTGGACCACCAGGCTGAAGGCCGAAGGCAAGAACGATCCGGTCTACTGGGAGTCCTCGCGCCCCTGGCTGTGCGAGGCGGAATCGATCGCGCACGTCATGTTCCTGGCCGAGAATTTCGGCACCAAGCTGCACATCGTGCATGCCTCGACCAAGCAGGCGGTGCAAATGCTGCGCGCCGCCAAGGCCCGTGGCCTGCGCTTCACCGGCGAGACGCAGCCGCATTATTTGCTGCGGGTCGATACCGACATGAAGGACGTGGGCCCGCTCCTGAAAATGAACCCGCCGGTGCGCTCGAAAGAGCATCAAGAAGCGCTTTGGCAGGGCCTGCTTGACGGTGCGATCGACATGATCGCCACCGACCACTCGCCGCACACGCTCGAGGAGAAGGGTTGCGACATCAACGGCAAGATGACCAAATCGGCGATCTGGGACTGCATCTCCGGCTTTTGCGGCGTTGAAACCAACGTTCCGCTGCTGCTCACCGAGGTCAACAAAGGACGCATGACGCTCAACCATTACGCCAAGGTGCAGAGCGAGAACGTCGCCAAGGTGTGGCAGATGTATCCGAAAAAGGGCGCCATCCGGTTGGGCTCGGACGGCGACCTGACCGTCGTCGACATGAACAGGGAAGCGACGATCGATCCGAACAAGCTGCACAGCAAGAACCACCCGACGCCGTGGGGCGGCTGGAAGGTCAAGGGTTTGCCGGTCTACACCATCGTGCGCGGCAACGTGCAGATGAAGGACGGCGAGCCGGTCGGCAAGGTCATCGGGCAAATGCAGTTGCCGATGCTGAGCTGACGCGGCGGTAGCGTGCCGCGGGCAGGGCGGCTGGCCAGATGATCAACGCATAGCCATATTACATCCGACATGGCCGACGCTGCACGCTCGCAAGAAACAAAAAAAGCATCCGTGATCATCGTCACGGGTTTCCTTGGCGCGGGCAAAACCACGCTGCTCAATCGCATATTGACCGCCGACCACGGCCGCCGCATCGCCGTCGTGGTCAACGAATTCGGCGAGGTCGGCATCGATCATCATCTGTTGATCTCGTCCGACCAGCAGGTCATCCAGATGAACAACGGCTGCATCTGCTGCACCGTGCGCGGCGATCTCTTGCGCAGCTTCTTCGAACTCGCCGGGCACCGCGGCAAGTTCGACACCGTGGTCATCGAGACCACCGGCCTCGCCGAGCCCGCCCCGGTGGCGCAGGCCCTCTACGCCGACGAGCGCATCCGCCGCGAATTCACGCTCGACGGCGTCATCACCGTCGTCGACGCCAAGCACATCGCCGCGCAGCTTGAGGAATCCGTCGAAGCCAGCGAGCAGATCGCCTTCGCCGATCTGGTCGTGCTCAACAAGACGGATCTGGCGACCAATGACGAACTTGACCGCATTGAGCAGCAAATCGGACGCCTGAATAAGATCGCAAAAATATACCGAACCAGGAATTCCGAGCTCGACCTCGACACCGTGTTTACGCTGCAAAGCGCCGACATCGAGCTGCGGCTCGCTGCTGATCAAGACGAGCATGATCCTGACAATGGCCATGAGCACGGCAATGGCCACACGCATCACGCCCACCACAACCACCTGAGCGATATCATGACTGTGTGCATCGTCGAGCCCGGCGAACTCGACGGCATGAAGCTGAGCGTCTGGTTCCGGTCGCAGATCGCCGAATTCGGCCCCAACCTGCTGCGCATGAAAGGCATTCTCAATCTGCGCGGCGATCCCGATCAATTTCTGTTCCAAGGCGTCCGCATGGAGTTTGAAGGCCGGCCCGGCCGAACCTGGAGTGCCGACGAGAAGCGCCTCAACCGACTGGTCTTCATCGGGCGCAAGCTCGACGGCGAAGCGATTGCGCAAGGGTTCAGGGACTGCTTTTCGAGCCGCGACGGCGGCAACGGCCCGGCATCGGCATCGGCATCGGCGAAGCCCGATCCCTTCGGCCGCGAACTGTTGGAAATATCGCCGCAGACGCTGGAGCAAATCCGCTACTGGATGCGGCAGAATTTCGGCTTCACGAAACAAACGCCGATCGTCGTCAAGGAGGTGCCCTGCGTCAAACCCAAATGTCCGCCGATCGAAACCGCGATCATCGCTGTTCTCGAAAACGAACCGCCTCGTCATTTCAAGGTGCAGCGGCCGATCAATGAGATCACTTTCGACCACGTTTATGATCTGATCGAGAATCCGATGCCGTGCTGCTGAAAATAGCCGCCGCTCAAGCCTGCCGCGATCGCCCGAGCACGCGCGGCAAATGAATGAAATTCCTCTTGCTTTCGCGCCGTCAGTAACGGCAAAAAGCGGTCACGCAGTTGCGCAGCGCAACCGCAAACGGGGGAAACGGGGAACGGAGAAAAAATAATGTCGCGCCAGCTCGGCACCACGATTTGTGTCAGCATGTCTCTGCTCGCGGCGGCATTAGCCGCGGTGACTGCCGCAGTGCCTGCGGCAGAGCCGCTCGACATCCCTGCCGTGCTGGCGCAAACCGGCTCCGGCGCCTTCATCGGCTCCGGCGAGAGGCAATCCCTCGAGTTGGCCGAAAAGGTCGTCAATGCCTCCGGCGGCATACGGGGCCGGCCCGTGCATTTCGTTTTCTATGACGACCAGTCGACGCCGCAAGTCGGCGTCCAGTTGTTCAACCGGATTTTGCCGGAAAAACCTGCGGTGATCCTCGGTTCGTCGCTGGTCGCGCTGTGCCGCGCCACGGTGCCGCTGACCAAGAACGGCCCGGTGCAATATTGCTTTTCCCCCGGATTGCACCCGGCGCCCGGCGACTACGCCTTCACGGCCAGCGTCTCGACGCTCGATCTCGCCAGGGCGGCGATACGCTTTCTTCGTTTGCAAGGCTGGACGCGCATCGCCTTCATCTTTTCGACCGATGCGACCGGCCAGGAGTTCGAACAAGGGGTCAAGAACGTGCTGGCGGCGCCCGACAACAAGACCATGCAGGCGGTCGAGACCGAGCACTTCAACATCACCGACGTCAGCGTCTCGGCGCAGATCGAGAAGATCAAGGCGGCGAAGCCGCAGGCCTTTATCGCGTGGAGCACCGGCTCGCCGATCCAGACGATTTTTCGCGGCATGGTGCAGGGCGGGCTCGATGTGCCGACAATAACCACCGACGGCAACATGACCTACGCGCAGATGAAACAGTATGCCGCGTTCCTGCCGCCGCAACTTTATATGCCGGCCGGCGAATATATCGCGCACGACCCGAACATCGTCGCGCCGGCGGTGGCGAAGGCCCAGGACGCTTTCTACGAGATCTTCGCCGCAGCCGGCCGCAAGCCCGATGAGCCGGCCGAGCTCGCCTGGGAACCGGCAATGATCATCGTGCATGCGCTGCGCCGCCTCGGCCCGCAGGCGAGCGCGCGACAAGTCCACGATTTCCTCGAGCACCTGAAGGGCTTCGCCAGCATCGACGGCGTCTACGACTTCGAAAAGGTGCCGCAGCGCGGGCTTGATCTGTCGAATTCGGTCATGACGCTGTGGAGCAGGTCGGCGCAGACCTGGCAGGTCGTCAGCAAGCCGGGCGGCGAGCCGCTGTGAGGCCGGCGCGCCGCGGCGGCACGAAAGCATGGTCCTTTCCCTGCTCAGGGGAGGGGTGGGACACCAAGCGCAGTCGAAAATCGGCCTGGGAGCAGATTAAGAGGGTATCTGTTTCGCTTTCCTCCAGCGGAGGAAACAGAGCTTGCCAGTTGCCGAATGGACTTGGGCGCTGTCCGGTCGTCGGTAAGTCAACCACTTTCCGCTGGCCGCCGGTTGGCTATTCTCCGGCCTCGATCAGCTCGATGTCCTTTTTCAGGAGCGCGTTGACGAGTTCGTCCAAGGAAATGCCATGCGCCTCTGCCCGTGCAGTTAGAAACGCAAGCACGTCGGGATCGAGGTACACCGGCGGCACCAGGGTTGTGCCGGGACGAAAAAATCGCCCGCGCTCGGCCTCCGAGAAATCGTATTCGTCCTTCATGGTATCGGGTCCTCGCGCTATTGCCGTGCCTCATTCGCAGTGGGTCGCCGGGCCGAAATGATGCGGACGTAGCTCTGATCAGCGCTTAGTTCCGTCCAAGTGTGCACGACGACCAGCAAATTGCCAGTGGCTGTCTCGCCTATCGTCACCCAACGTTCCTCGTCACTGCTATCATCCAGGATCGACCGCGCCGGCGGATCGCGAAACACCGTCATGGCCAGCCCGAATGTAACGCCGTGTGTTGAGACGTTGCTTGCCTGCTTTGCCGGATCCCAATCGAAATCGATGCGCACGGCGCAGCCTTTGGTCAGGTTGCGGCATCATATAGCGCAATCCTGCGGCTTCCGCGTCAGCCCATTCACAATGCCGAGCGCGGCGATGATGCAGGCCCGCGGCGAGGCGCTGCTGCCCCGCTCGACGCCCGTGTTTGGCTCGGCGCCTTTATTACTTGCCGGCCGCCGCTGGCGGCGCCGCCGTTGCAGCGGGCGCCGATTCGCCGGGCTTCGGCAACTTGCCGTAAACGTCAGGCGGGACGACGACCATGACGGCTTCCTTGGGGGTCTGGTTCGGACCGTAAGGCCCGCCGACCTGATGCGACACCGGCGGCAAGCTCTTCAGATACGCGGCGATCGCCAGCGCGTCGGATTTCGTCAGATTGGCGTAGGCGTGCCACGGCATGACCGGAGCCAGGGTGCGTCCGCCGGGGATCTTTCCGGTCGTGAACGCGGTCACGATCTGCTGTTCGGTCCAGCTGCCCAGTCCGGTCCGCATATCCGGCGTCAGGTTTGGTCCGACGAAAACCCCAAGTCCCGGAATTGCAAAACCGACATCCGATCCGCCCAGAAATCTGGTCATGTCCGGCTTGCCGAAGAAACTGCCGGGCGTGTGACAATCCGTGCAACTGCCGAAGGTGACCAGATATTTGCCCCGCGCCAGTTCCGCATGAGCGGATCTTATCGGCGCGCCATGCTTCATGGCGGCGTTTGCACCCTGCGGCGGCAGCGCGAGGCAGCCGCTGGCGCAGACTGCAGCGATCGAAAGTTTGGCGATACGGCGCGCGGTCATGGTACTCCCCTGCCTGGAATGAATTCTCCCGAGCCCACTGTGACGTTGACGGCGCGGGGCGTCAATCGCCGATGCTGCCGTCGGTTCGGTTTACTGCCTGGAGCGGTGCCAAGCGCGCAGGCCAATGGTCAACCGGGCTTGCCTGTAGCTGCGACTATTGTGACAATCGATTGCCGCGGCGCCGAGGCGTTCAGGGCTTCAGGACCGCGCCGCGCGCTCTTGTATTGATCCGGTTACGCAATGATCCATTTTCTCACCAGCCACTCGCTTTGGCTTTCGGCCACGATCGTTGTCGTGCTGCCCACGCTATTGGCAGCGCTCGGTCCGAGCATCGTGCGTCGCTATGTAAAGCTCGAGAAGTTGACCACCAACAATGAGATCGCCGGGTTCAAATTCGCGACCATCGGCGTTCTCTATGCAGTTCTGATGGCCTTCGCCATCATCGTCGTGTGGCAAAAGTTCAGCGACGCTGACACCAATGTGGCCGCGGAAGCCGCCGGCGCGGCGACTATTTATCGGCTGTCACACGGATTGGACCAGCAATCCGGCGCAGCCTTGCGCAAGGGGATGTCCAACTATCTGACCGCCGCCATCAACCGCAGCTGGCCCGCCATGGAGCGAGGCGCAACGGACCAATACCCACGCGCCCGATTGGCACTCGACGCCATCTATTCGACATTGCTGTCTTCGCAGTCTTCCGCGTCCCGCGAGACCGCGGTGTTGCCGGAAATTCTTCGCCAACTTGACGTGATTACGCTGGCCCGCAACGCGAGACTGATCGCTGCCGACGGCATCGTCCCCGGCGTCATTTGGCCGGTGCTGTTCGGCGGCGCCGTGGTGACGATCGTTTTTACCTTCTTCTTCGGCAGCGAGAACTTAAGGGCACAGACGGCGATGACCGTGCTGCTGTCACTGCTCATATTCTCGGAGCTCTTGATCATCATTGCGGTCGATTATCCATTCACCGGCCCGATCAAGGTCGAGCCGACCGCGCTCGCCCGCGTGCTTGCGGAATTCGGACCCGCGGCGAGCGGCGCAAAGTGAGATCGGCTTAGCCCTCGCGATTCGGCGCGGTGAGCTTCGTCAGCCCGTACGCTACGCCGAGCGCGACGACGATGCAGGCCCACAGCGCCGTGTAGCCGCCGGAAAGGTCGTGGGCGAGGCCGAGCAGCGGCGGCGCCGCCATGATGCCGAGCTGATTGAGCGCCATGGCGGCGCCGAGCGTCAGCCCGACTTTGTCGGCGGGCGCCGTTTCGGCGACGTAGGCGACCCACGGGCCGTACCAACCGAGGCCGAAGAAGCCGAGCCAGGCGGCGAGCAGCGCCAGCGCCGGCGCCGGCGTGTCGGCCGGCACGAACATCAAAATAAGAATGCCGGCGCCGACTGCGATCATAGAGAGCGTGAGCAGGCGAAAGCGCGCCGCCGGCGCGCGGTCGCTCCAGGCGGCGAGACCGATGCGGCCGGCGGCGCCGACGAATTGCACCAGGAACAGAAACGCGGCGCCGCGGGTCAGCGCGATGTGGGCGTCGTCGCGCAAATAGAGCATCAGCCAGGTGAGGATGCCGTATTGCGCGCTCACGAGCGCGAGCCCGGTCACGATGGCGTTGCGCATCCAGCGCTCGCGCAGCAAGCCGGCGACGAGCGCAAAGCTCAAGCTCGCGCGCCCGGGCGCGCCGTCGGCATCCGCCGGTGGCGGGCGATAGATCAGCGCGAAGGCGAGACCGCCGCCGAGCGCGGCCGCGGCGCCGGCCAAAAATGCGGCGCGCCAGCTCAAGGCCGCCGCCATGGCGGGCAGGATCGCCGCCGCCACGGCGCCGCCGAGCGGCAGTCCGGCCTGGCGCACGCCCATGGCGAGGCCGAGGCGGTCGCCGCGAAACCAGACCGAGACCGACCTGCTGCCGCCCGGCTGCGTCGCGCTGTAACCGAGCCCGGCGACGAACAGCCAGAGCAAGAGCGCGGCGAAACCGTGGCTCGCCGCTGCGAGCAGCATGGCGACGAACAGGATGGCGGCACCGAGGCCGATGATCAGTCGCTCGCTCTTGCGGTCAAGGAGATCGCCGACGAAAGGCAGCGCAAACAGCGGCGCCGCATAGGTCGCGGTGAGCAAGAGGCCGGTCGCGGCGGCCGACAGGCTGAAATCCTGCTGCAAAAAACCGGCCAGCGCCGGCACGCCGAGCATGGCGAACGAGGCGCTGGCCTGGGCCAACGTCGCCGCCGCCAGAACGAGCCAGCGGTAGGGGCCTTTCGCCGGGGCAGCGGCTTGCACTGTCGTGTCGTTCATGCCGCCGCTTTTAAAGGACGAGCGAGGCGAAAATCTATAATTGCGGATGCGACGAGGGCGGCGATTTGCGAGCCGATGGCTGTCCTGTCGAAAGGGCGGGGAATATCCTTGTAAGGCGTAAGGCTGTAAGTCATATTATGGGCATGAACCGGCAAATCCGTCCTCCATCGGCTTTCTCCAAGGTCTCGATCAAGAGCCAAACCGTGATCCCGCGCGCGGTGCGCGAACGTTTGGGGCTCAAGCCGGGCGACACGTTACGGTATCGGCTGACTGCCGACGGCGTGCTGCTCGACAAGGCGGCCGGAAACGACGCTGACGATCCGTTCGCCGCCTTCTCCGAATGGGCCGGCGAGGCAGACGAGAAGGCTTATGGAAGCCTCTGAGCGCCTGCGTTTCGATGCATTCGATGTGGTCGTCGTTCCGTTTCCCTACGCCGATCGACTCGCGGAAAAGCGCCGGCCGGCACTCGTCATCTCCAACAGGAAGCTCGCAATTCACGGCGTCATATGGCTGGCGATGATCACCAGCGCCGAGAATGAGCCGTGGTCAAGCGACGTCGCGATAGCCGACTTGAGACGCGCTGGCTTGCCCGCACCGTCGGTGGTGCGGCCGGCGAAGGTCGCATGCATCGACCCCGGCCGCATCGATCGGCGACTGGGGAGGCTCGACAAGGCGGCAGCAAGGAATGTGGGTCAGATACTGCGTCGCTTTCTTGCCTGAACTCCCGCCTCTCACCGGCGTCTGCCCGTCGCCTCAGACCCGCTTTCGCCCATAGGCGCTAACATAGCTGCGTTTCCCGGTCGCAGCGCAGCACGAAGCGCAGCGAAGTGGTGCGCTGCAGACCCGGGATCGTAACAAGTTGCGGAGTCTGGGACGGTCCCGGATCAGCGGTGCACCGCTTCGCGCTGCACCGCATCCGGGAAACAGGCCTATGTCAGCGCCTTGCGCTTCCGCCCCCATCTTCTTCCGCTTCCCGCCGGCTCAGCCCTTCAACCGGCCGTTCGCCTTCCCATATTGACGGGAGCGGATTGCCGCAACGGAATCCGTTGGTGTCGGTTGCCTTAACGAATGGTCGCTTTTGATCTTGGTCAGGGCGCCGGCGCTTCATATCAAACCCAATGACGATGTTCCGGCTGCGCCTCTCGGGGGCAGCGGAATAGGCCGAGGGAGATATCATGAACTTCGATAAATACACCGACCGCAGCCGCGGTTTCGTGCAATCGGCCCAGGCGCTGGCGCAGCGCGAGGGCCACCAGCAATTCGCGCCCGAGCATCTGCTCAAAGTTTTGCTCGACGATCCGGAAGGCTTGGCCGCGGGGCTGATCGACCGTTCCGGCGGCAATTCGCGCGCGGCTTTGGCCGCGGCCGAAGCGGCGCTGGCGAAACGGCCGAAAATTTCCGGCGGCGGCGCCGGCCAACTCTATCTCGATCCGGCCTTGGCGCGCGTGTTCGATGCCGCGGAAAAGGCCGGCGAAAAGGCCGGCGACGCGTTCGTCACCGCCGAGCGGCTGCTTCTGGCGCTGGCGCTCGATCGCTCGAGCGAAGCGGGAAAGATCCTCGCCAATGCCGGCGTCACCGCGCAAAACCTCAATGCCGCGATCGAAGCCTTGCGCAAGGGCCGCACCGCCGACTCGGCGTCGGCCGAGAACGCCTATGACGCGCTCAAGCGCTATGCGCGCGACCTCACGCAAGCGGCGCGCGAAGGCAAGCTCGATCCGGTGATCGGCCGCGACGAAGAGATCCGCCGCACCATCCAGGTGCTGTCGCGGCGCACCAAGAACAATCCGGTGCTGATCGGCGAGCCCGGCGTCGGCAAGACCGCCATCGTCGAGGGCTTGGCGCTGCGCATCGTCAACGGCGACGTGCCCGACAGCCTGCACGACAAGAAGCTGCTCGCCCTCGACATGGGCGCGCTGGTCGCCGGCGCCAAGTATCGCGGCGAGTTCGAGGAGCGCCTGAAAGCCGTGCTGGCCGAAGTGACGTCGGCGGCCGGCGCCTACATTCTGTTCATCGACGAGATGCACACCATCATCGGCGCCGGCAAGGCCGACGGCGCCATGGACGCCTCGAACCTGCTCAAGCCGGCGCTCGCCCGCGGCGAGCTGCATTGCATCGGCGCCACCACGCTCGACGAGTACAAGAAGCACGTCGAGAAGGACGCCGCCTTGGCGCGGCGCTTCCAGCCGATCTATGTCGACGAGCCGTCGGTTGAGGACACGATCTCGATCCTGCGCGGCCTGAAGGACAAATACGAGGCGCATCACGGCGTGCGCATCACCGACGGCGCGCTGGTCGCCGCAGCGACCTTGTCGCACCGCTACATCACCGACCGCTTCCTGCCCGACAAGGCCATCGATCTGGTCGACGAGGCGGCGGCGCGGCTGAAGATGCAGGTCGATTCCAAACCGGAAGAACTCGATTCCATCGACCGCGAGATCATTCGCCTGAAGATCGAGCAGGAGGCGCTCAAGAAAGAGCACGATCCCGGCTCGCGGGCGCGGCTCAACGGTCTCGAAGCCGAGCTGAAGGCGCTGGAGAAAAAGTCCGCGGACCTGACCGCGCGCTGGAAATCCGAGAAGGAAAAGCTTTCGGGCGCGCAAAAACTCAAGAACGAGCTCGACCAGTTGCGCGTCGAATTGGCCAATGCGCAACGCCGCGGCGAATTCCAGCGCGCCGGCGAGATCGCGTATGGCCGCATCCCGGAGATCGAGAAAAAGCTCAAAGCCATGGAGGCTGGCGGCGACAAGGGCGTCATGGTGGACGAGGCGGTCACCGCCGATCACATCGCCCAAGTCGTGTCGCGCTGGACCGGCATTCCGGTCGACCGCATGCTCGAAGGCGAGCGCGAGAAGCTTTTGCGCATGGAGCAGCAGATCGAGAAGCGCGTGGTCGGCCAGGACGAAGCCGTCAAGGCGGTGTCCACCGCGGTGCGCCGCGCCCGCGCCGGGCTGCAGGACCCGAACCGGCCGATCGGCTCGTTCATGTTCTTAGGCCCCACCGGCGTCGGCAAGACCGAGCTGACCAAGGCGTTGGCCGAGTTTTTGTTCGATGACGAGCACGCGCTCGTCCGCATCGACATGTCCGAGTACATGGAGAAGCATTCGGTGGCCCGCCTGATCGGCGCGCCGCCCGGCTATGTCGGCTACGAGGAAGGCGGTGCGCTCACCGAAGCGGTGCGGCGGCGGCCCTATCAGGTCGTGCTGTTCGACGAGATCGAGAAGGCACACCCGGACGTGTTCAACGTGCTCTTGCAGGTGCTCGACGACGGCCGGCTCACCGACGGCCAGGGCCGCACCGTCGATTTCCGCAACACGCTCCTGGTCATGACCTCGAATCTCGGCGCCGAATATCTGGTGGCGCAGGCCGACGGCGAGGACACCGACACGGTGCGCGACGTGGTAATGGCCGAGGTGCGGGCGCGGTTCCGGCCCGAATTCTTGAACCGCGTCGACGAGATCATCCTGTTCCACCGGCTCAAGCGCGAGCACATGGGCCGCATCGTCGACATCCAGCTCAAGCGGCTGCAGCAGCTCCTCGACGAGCGCAAGATCGTGCTCAAGCTCGACGCCAAGGCGCGCGAATGGCTCGCCGACAAGGGCTACGACCCGGCCTACGGCGCGCGTCCGCTCAAGCGCGTGATCCAGAAATCGGTGCAGGACCCGCTGTCCGAGCTGATCCTGTCCGGCCGCATCAAGGACGGCAACGCCGTGACGATCTCGGCCGGCCGCGCCGGCCTCACCTTCAACGGCACCGCGGTGGCCGCAGCGGCGGCGTAATGCTGGCGCTTCCCGGATGCGGTGCAGCGCGTAGCGTAGCGAAGCGGTGCGCCGCTGATCCGGGAGCCTCACATCCTCGGCGCTTGTGACGATCCCGGATCTGCGGCGCCCCACTTCGTGCTGCGCTGCGCCCGGGAAACGCACAACGGGTAGCTTGCGTCGTGTCCCCGTCTTTGTCATTGCTGCGTGGGATCGGCGTGGCCTTGTCGATTGGCGCGGCGGAGTTTTTTCATGAGCTACGTCAAGCATGTGATCCAGCCGGGCGAGCGGATCGTCCTGGTCGGACACGTTAGCTGGGTCATTTATCACCGTGCGATTTTTTGCCTCGTCCTCGGCGTGGTGCTGCTCATCCTCGAATGGGTATTCGGTCCGCAGCACACGGCGCGGACATATCTCATGTACTTCACCGCGGCGATATTTGGCATCGTCGCCCTGATCAGCGCCGCCCACGCCTGGTTCGTCCGCTGGACCACCGAGATCGCGGTGACCGACAAGCGCATCATCTTTAAGCGCGGCTTCATCAATCGGCACACCGCGGAAATGAACATGGACAAGGTCACTACGGTGGACGTCGATCAGCCCATTTGGGGCCGCATCTTCAATTACGGCTCGGTGCACATTCATGCCGCCGGAGGGGCCGGCGCCATCGAGCGCCTCGACCGCGTCGCCGCGCCGCTCGCGCTGCGCAACGCCATCGAGGTGAAGTAAAACTTGATACCGTCACCCGGAGGTGCTCGGCGCAAAGCGCCGAGCCTCGAAGGGCGCCGGCCGAGGCGCACCGAAATCGGGCAAGCCCGATTTCGGCATGATTATTGTCCAGATCGGCTATAGCCGATCTGGATGGCCTGCATCCTTCGAGGGCCGCGCTCCGCGCGGCCGCCTCAGGATGACGGTGAACAGGGCGCCGTCGCAGCTTCGAGCCAGGCGCGGGTCGGCGCGTCGACGAGCGGCGTGAGCACCGTGCGCACGCGGGCGTGATAGGCGTCGAGCCAGGCAATCTCCTCATCGTCGAGCATCGTCGGCTCGATCAGGCGGCGGTCGATCGGCGCGAGCGTAAGCGTCTCGAAAGCGTTGAGCGGCTTTTCGGCGTCCGCCACCGCTGGCGGCTCGACGACCAGCACCAGATTTTCGGTGCGGATGCCGTAGGCGCCGGCGCGGTAATAGCCGGGCTCGTTGGAGAGAATCATGCCGCGCATGAGCGGGGTGGTGCCGAGCTTGGCGATGCGCGCCGGCCCCTCGTGCACCGACAGATACGAGCCGACGCCGTGGCCGGTGCCGTGGTCGAAATCGAGCCCGGCGCGCCAGAGAAATTGCCGCGCCAGCGAATCGAGCTGCGCGCCGCTGGTGCCGTCGGGAAACACCGCGCGGGCAATGGCGATATGGCCCTTGAGCACGAGAGTGAATTTTTGCCGCACCTCGGGAGCGTTCGGCGTGCCGACCGCGACGGTGCGCGTGACGTCGGTGGTGCCGTCCAGGTATTGCCCGCCGGAATCGAGCAAAAAAATCTCGCCGGACGCGATGCGGCGGTTGCTCTTGCGGGTGACGCGGTAATGCACGATGGCGCCGTTCGGACCGGCGCCGGCGATGGTCGGAAACGACACGTCCTTGAGGAGCCCGCTGTCGCGGCGAAAGCTTTCCAGCGCCTCGACGGCGTCGATCTCGGTCAAGCGTCCGGACGGCGCCTGCCCGTCGAACCAGGCGAGAAAGCGGGTGAGCGCGGCGCCGTCGCGCGCGTGCGCGGCGCGCGCGCCGGCGATCTCGACCGCGTTCTTCACCGCCTTCATCGCCGCGATCGGATCGGCGCCGCGCAAAATCTTGCCGCCGGCCTCGCCGACGAGCCGCGCGATCGCCTGCGGACAGCTCGCCGGATCGAGCAGCACCGTGCGTTTGTCCGCGCCGAGCGCGGCGAGATCGCGGTCGAACGCGGCCGGCGCGCGCAGATCGGCAAGCTCCTGCAACCGCGCGCGGATGCCATCGCCGAGCTGGCGCGCATCGACGTAAAGCGCCGGCCGGCCGTCTTTGGCAACGAGCGCGGCAGCGAGCACCACAGGCGTATGCAAAATATCGCTGCCGCGGATGTTGAGGAGCCAGCAGACGGCTTGCGGATCGGGCACCGCCAGCGCATCGGCTTTGACTTTCTGCATCTCGGCGCGCACCCGCGCGACTTTTTGCGGCGACCCCTCGCCGGCGTATTTGAGCTCGTGCACCACCACCGCGCCGAGCGGCGGCGGCGGCCGCGCGGTCCAGATGGCGTCGATCGGATTGTCGTCGACCGGAACCAGGCTGGCGCCGGCCGCCGCGCAGGCCTTGGCGAGCCGCTCGGCGCCGCCGACCGTGTGCAGCCACGGCGAATAGCCGAGCCTTTGCCCGGCCTGCAGATTGGCTTCGATCCAGGCCGGCGGCGGCCGCTCGACCAAATGCTCGATCGTGAAAATCGCGCCGTCGACTTCGTCCTTGACCTGAAGCTGATAGCGGCCGTCGACGAACAGCACGGCGCGGTCGGCGAGCACGATGGCGACGCCCGCCGAGCCGGAAAAACCGCTGATGAAGGCGAGCCGCGCCGCGCAGGGCGGCACGTACTCGTTCTGATAGCGGTCGGCGCGCGGCACGACGAAGCCGTCGAGCCGGCGCCGCGCCAACTCGGCGCGCAACGCCGCGACGCGCGGCGCGCTGTCGCCGCGCGCGGCCTGGTCGTCGAAGGATTGAAAATGGGCCTCGAACATGTCCGCAATTTAGCAAGACCTTCGCCCGGAGGGGAGGGTTGGCGCGCGGGCGAAGATCAACGTGGTCCAGCCGTCGAGATCGATGCGCCGCTGCAGCGCCAAGCGGCGATAGGCGGCGACGACGGCGTTGGCCTGCGCCGGCAGGATGCCGGAGAGAATGACGCGGGCGCCGGGCGCGGCGAGCGTTTGCGTCAATGTCGCGGCGAAGCGCTGCAGCGGGGCCAGCAAAATATTGGCGAAGACGAGATCGAACGGCGCACGGGCGCGCAAGCCCGCAACGCCGTCGGCGCGCAGCACTTCGACCAGCGGGCCGACGCCGTTGTGCCGCGCATTGTTGCGCGCGGCATCGACGGCCTGCGGGTCGATGTCGGTCGCCAGCACACGGCGGCGCAGCGCGCGCGCGGCGGCGATGGCGAGCACGCCCGAGCCGGTGCCGAGATCGAGAATGCGTAATTCATTCCTCCCCCTGAAAGGGGGAGGGCGGCGCGCGCCAGCGCGCCGGGTGGGGGTTGCTCTATTTTGGCGCTGCGCCGAATGACCCCCACCCCGACCCTCCCCCTTGCAGGGGGAGGGAGATGAGCGGCACCGCACACCTTGCGCCTTGCAAATCCCATCGAGCGCCAACAGGCAGCCGCGCGTGGTGCCGTGGTGGCCGGTGCCGAACGCGAGTGCCGCTTCGATCTCGATGGCGATGCGGTGCGGCGCAATGCGCGCGCGGTCGTGGGCGCCATGCACGACAAAGCGGCCGGCTTCGACCGGCTTCAGTCCGGCGAGGCTTTTTTCGATCCAATCCGTCGCGGCGATCGGGCCAAAGCGCAACGCCGGTGCGGCGGCGCCGGCCATTTGCGCAAGTTCGCGCGCCAACGCCGGCTCGACCGCGCGGTTGACGTAAACCGTCACGCGCCAGCGGCCGCGGCCGGCATCGACAACGCTGGCGGCGCCGTGATCCGCGAAGCGCTCGGCGCAAACGTCGGCCAGCCGATGCGCGGTTTGTTCATCGGTTTCGAGGCTGGCCGCGAAGCTTGCGGGCGGCGATGATCGTTTGGGCGAAGCCATTGGTGAAACAGGCCAATCGAGCTTTTATGCGCGCAGTTCACAGCGCTTTGCAGAGCGCCAAGCGCGGCGGGGCGAGCCTTTGTTTCGCAACTTTCATCCACATGCGCCTTCGGTGGTTTTGCACCGCTTTTGCCGCAGCGATTCACAAGCTTGTCAACGGCGCGCCGGTGTTATTGGGCTACCATGGCCCGCGACATGAGCCGGAGATGATTGATCATGAGCGGGCTGAAATCGCGGGTGCCTTTGGCGATGATCTTGGCCGCAGGGCTTGCGGGCGGCTGTTGGCTCGGCGTTGCCGGCGGCTTGCGGGCGCAGGCACAGATGCCGGATTCTTACGCCAAACTCCTCGCCGCGCCGGACCGCAGCGATGCCGACCGCAAGGCCGACCAGCGCCGCGACCCAGTGCCGTTTCTGGTCTTCGCCGGCGTGCGCCCGGGCATGAAGGTGCTCGATATGGGCGCCGGCGGCGGCTACTCGACCGAGTTGATGGCGCGCGCGGTGGCGCCGAACGGCGTCGTCTATGGCCAAAACCCGGCGGATCTCGGCGCCAAGGCGAAGACCGCATTCGAGGCGCGGCTGAAAACGCCGGCCATGAAGGACGCCGTCGCCGACTATCGGCCGTTCGACGATCCGATCCCGCCGGGCGTGCACGATCTCGATCTGATCACGTTCCTGTTCTATTACCACGACACCTGCTACATGAACGTCGATCGCGCCGCGATGAACCGCAAAATGTTCGCCGCGCTCAAACCCGGCGGCTTTCTGGTGATCGCCGATCATTCGGCGCTGCCGGGCCAGGGCACCTCGGTGGTCAAGACGCTGCATCGCATCGAGGAGTCGACGCTGCGCCACGAGGTCGAAGCTGCCGGCTTCGGCGTCGCCGGCGAAGGCAATTTCTGGCGCAACCCGAACGATACCCACGATTTTCCGAGCTACAAGCCAGTCATGCCGGTCGACAATTTCGTGCTGAAGTTTCAGAAGCCGATGTGATCGTCATCCCGGGGCGCGGGCTGCAGGCCCGCGAACCCGGAATCCATGATCCCTGCCGTGAAAGGACGTATTCAGGCGCTGCAAATGGTTCTGCAGCGCCTGTTGTGGTTATGGATTCCGCCTTGCCGCTGCGCGGCGTCCCGGAATGACGACGTTTGCTCAATACAACGAATACGGCTGCACGGTGCGCGGCGGTGCACCGTAATACGCTTGCCCGCCGTAAGGCTGCCCGTAGGCCGGCCGTCCATAGACCGGCGCCGGTTGTGGCGGGAAGGCGGAGCGGTCGTAGTAGCCCGGCTGCTGCTGCGCCGGCCGGCTGTAGTAGCCCTGCTGGCCGTACGTCTGCTGGCCGTAGCCTTGCTGTCCGTAAGCCGGCTCGCCGTAGATGCGCCGGCCGTAGGCCTGGTCGTAAGCCGGCTGGCCGGCGTAAGGGGACGGCTCGCCGTAAACCGGTTGGCCATAGCCCTGCTCGACCTCCGCCGGCTCGGCGGCCGCCTGCTGCTGCGGGCCTTGGCGGCGCGCGATCAGCGGGCCGCGGGCCGGGATGTGGCCGCGCACGATCACGGTGGTGTTCGCCATGCCCTCGGCCTTGACCAGGTCGAACAGCACCGCGGCGTTGGCGGGCAAGAGCCGCACGCAGCCGTGCGACACCGCCATGCCGAGATGCGGCGTGTCGAAGAAGCCGTGGATGGCGTGGCCCTTCATGTCGAAGAAGATCGAATGCGGCATCGGCGCGTTTTCGTATTCCTTCGAGTAATGCACGGCGTCCATGCGGTTCGGCCTGTAGGTGCCGTTCGGCGTGTCATAGCCGGGCCGCCCGGTCGACACCGCCCAGTCGTAACGGGTGGCGCCGTCGACCGTGACCAGCATGCGCTGGCTACCCTTGTCGATGGTGACGACGACGTTGGCATAGGCCGGCGCGGCAAGCGGCAGCGCCAGCCCGGCGGCCAATAGTGCGGCGCGGAAAACGGTTTTGTGCGGACGCATGGTTACCCCTGCTACGTGAGATCGGCTGGTTGAAGCCTTGGTTCTTGGACGCTGAGTCCTCGATCTTTGGGTCCTGAGGTCCGGGTCCTTGAGATCGGCCCCGACGGAGCGAGCGCGGCGAAACGGCGCGGAAGTGATGCAGCAACGACCGCCCCAGGAGATGGGGAGTTCGCCCCTGTATTAGAAGTCCGCCGCGGCCGATTGGTTCAATGGCGTGAGCTAAATTCCGGGCTTGGCGGAATGGTGAATGAAATGCGGCGGCATTGGCAAAAAACCGCGCCCGCGCCGTCCCGACTATGTGGCCGGTTTTTTGATGGCGGCAGGGTCATGCTGACGGGGGGCTCGCCTGCGTTTCCCGGGCGCGGCGCAGCACGGAGCGGAGCGGAGTGGTGCGCCGCAGACCCGGGATCGTCACAGTCCGGGATCGCAATGGCTCGGGCTGCGAAGGTCCCGGATCAGCGCTGCACCGCTTCGCGCTGCAGCGCATCCGGGAAACCAAGGCCTCAATGCCGCTTGAAATACTGCACGGCGCGCTCGTGCTTCTCGGCGGCGGCGCGGCTCGCAAACGTGCCGAGATTGCGCCGCCGGCCGGTCTTCGGATTCTTCTTGCGCGAGTACAGCCGGTACTTTCCGGCCGCAAGCTTGCGGATCATGGCGGTCCTCGCGAAATTTAGACTAAGCTTCTATGGCCAAGCGTACCCCAGGGCGCGAGTTGCACAATGTCGTCAGTGAGAACGTCGAATGTAAAAAGGCTCATCCAACTCACGACCAAATGCCGGGTTTTCTACCACTGCGCCACAACGAATACCGGCCTCGGTAGCAATGCCGTAGAGCCAACAGCCAAGCCGATAAGAGCATTGGAACGGGTCGCGGCAGTCGGTCTTGAAAGCCACCTCGCAGAACAAATAACCGAGCGCCTCGCCCAACCGATATTTGGTTCGATCGAGCAGCATCTATCTGTTCACAGGGAAAAATTGCGCATGATAATGTCGTCGAACGAATAGGGGCACGCTGCCGGAAATTCCGTCTCATCCAGTCCAGTCTCCCGCGCCGCTTCGATGCGCGCCCGGCGATAGGCGCGGGCGATCGCCTCACTGATGCGCGGCTTGAGGCCGGGATTGTCGGCGAGCACGTCGGCGATATCAAGGCGCTGCTCCTCGATGGAGAGGATCCAACTGCGTGATCGCAACGATGCCTGGTGATCCCACTTCAGCATGTGTAGCATCACAACGCGTAGCGCGCTGACCAGCTTGTTGAATTGCTCGCGCCCCAACGATTCGATCTCCTCAGCCAAATTCGCGCGGTCGAGCGCGTCAAACCGCCCCTCGCGCAGATGGCGCGCCTGCTCTATCAGCCAGGAATAAAAGTCGCGCTCGTACTCGGCGCGCACCGGCTCGTCGCCGGGAGCGAGCGCCGTCTCGATGTCCTTACGCGATCCGGCCATGTTTGCTGCCTCAGCGGGAGTGTATCACATCTTCTTTGCGTCCGGACAAGTCCGGGACGAGCCGCACCTCACGAGCCGTGAAGGAGGTGGGAATCGCGTTCGTCCTTCTCGCTGTGCGCACATTTGGCGTCTCATTTCGGCGCTGATATTTCCTCTGGTACAATTGGATGCGAGAGCACAAGGCGTACCGGCTTTCGCCTGCTATGGCTTCCTGTCTTACTGATCGGCTTTTGTCCATAAGGGACTCGGAGGACGTGGTGGACGCAACGAAGCCTAAGGCAAACGCGGTCCCCATAAAAAACGATGTGCAACCTGATGAGTGAAGCGCAAGAAATTCGAGAATTATTCGATAAGTTGGCGGGGGAGACGGAGAGAACCTTCCGTGCGCGCGGTCAAAAACTGGACGCGCCAGATCACCTTGGCGAAAGCACTTCGATCGCGGGACGTTTGCGCGGCCATATGGGCAACGCCTCCTCCTACGTAAACCAATATCTCAAGCACATGGGATCGCAACTCAGAGGAGCCTATAAATTCCGCTGTTTACCGATAGACGACTCGCGACAGCGGATGCTGCTGCAAGCCCTGGCTATCGGTCTATTGTGCCCGCGACACATCGGCGATCGGGCAAAGGATAAGAGCTTAAATTCAAACTGAGACACTATCCTCATTTCACTTTGGTCACGCCCGCTCCACGAAACTATCCACCACGCGCTTCTGCCCGGCTTTGTCGAACTGGATCGTCAGCTTGTTGCCGTCGATGGCGGTGATGTTGCCGTTGCCGAATTTTTGGTGGAAGACGCGGTCGCCGAGCGCGAAGGCGGAGGTGGTGCCGGTGGATTTGGCAACGAGTTCGCCTTCGATGGTGGGCGGCAGGCGGCGCGGCGAGGGGCCGGGGATCAGCCGCGAGGTCCGAACCCCCTCACCCTCGCGACCCCTGACGATGTCAGGGGTCGCTCGACCCCGGGTCAAGCCCGGGGCAGGCTCTCTCCCCTCCGGGGAGAGGTGAACGGGGCGCGCGTCGGCCTTCTCACTTCCTGCGTCATCGCTCTCGTAATCCGCCGCGTCGTCCTCCTCGAATCCACCGCCGCCGCTGCGGTCGGCGCGCCGGCCTTGCGCGCGCTGCCAGCCGGGGGTGCGGTAATTGGAGCCGAACGAGGTGGCGGCGTCGAAGCGCGAGGTGCCATAGCCGCCATAGCCGCCGAAGCCGGCTTGCGCCTCGGTGACTTCGACGTTGGCCTCGGGCAGCTCGTCCAAAAACCGCGACGGAATGTTGGTCTGCCACAGGCCGTGCATGCGCCGGTTGGTGGCGAAATAAATTTTGGCGCGTTTGCGCGCGCGCGTCAGGCCGACATGGGCGAGGCGGCGCTCCTCTTCGAGGCCGGCGCGGCCCTGGTCGTCGAGGGTGCGCTGGTTGGGAAACACGCCTTCCTCCCAGCCGGGCAGGAACACGGTATCGAATTCGAGGCCCTTGGCCGAGTGCAAGGTCATGATATTGACGGCGTCGGCCTCGGCGGCCTTCTCGTTGTCCATCACCAGCGAGATGTGCTACAAAAAACCTTGCAGGTTCTCGAATTCGTCCATGGAGCGGATCAGCTCTTTGAGGTTTTCGAGGCGCCCGGCGGCATCGGCGGAGCGGTCCCTCTGCCACATCTCGGTGTAGCCGGATTCGTCGAGAATGATTTCGGCGAGCTCGGTGTGCGGCAGCGCCTCGCGCTGCGCCCGCCAGCGGTCGATGCAATCGAGCAGGCCGCGCAACGCGCCGCGCGGCTTTGGCTTGAGTTCATCGGTTGCGACCACGGCGCGCGCGGCTTGCGTCAGCGGCACGCGGCGCTTGCGGGCGTGGTCGTGCAGGAGCTGCACGGTGGCGTCGCCGAGCCCGCGCTTGGGCACGTTGACGATGCGCTCGAAGGCGAGATCGTCGGCCGGCGAATTGACCACGCGCAGATAGGCCAGCGCGTCGCGGATTTCGGCGCGCTCGTAGAAGCGCGGGCCGCCGATCACCCGGTAGGGCAGGCCGAGCGTGACGAAGCGGTCCTCGAACTCGCGCATCTGGAACGAGGCGCGCACCAGGATGGCGATCTCGTTGAGCGAATGTTTTTCGCCCGCCTGGCCGCCGTGCTGCAGCGCCTCGATCTCGTCGCCGATGGCGCGAGCCTCTTCCTCGGAATCCCAGGCGCCGGTGACGCCGACTTTTTCGCCGAGCTCGTCGTCGGTGTGCAGCGTTTTGCCGAGCCGGCCCTCGTTGTGGGCGATCAGGTGCGAGGCGGCGGCGAGGATGTGGCCGGTGGAGCGGTAATTGCGCTCGAGCCGGATCACGGTGGCGCCGGGAAAATCGTGCTCGAAGCGCAAAATGTTGTCGATCTCGGCGCCGCGCCAACCGTAGATCGACTGGTCATCGTCGCCGACGCAGCAGATGTTCTTGGGCCGAGGCTCTACGCCGTCATTCCGGGGCGCGCCGTCAGGCGCTAACCCGGAATCCATAATCCCGGCGTTCGTGGTTATGGATCCCGGGTTCGCCGCTTCGCGGCGCCCCGGAATGACGGACTGTGCGCCCGTTGTGCGCTGCGCCAACAGTCGCAGCCACAGATATTGCGCCACGTTGGTGTCCTGATACTCGTCGACCAGGATGAACTTGAAGCGCGGTTGATATTGGCGCAGCACTTCGGGCTGCTCGCGGAACAGCCGGATGTTCTCCAGCAAAAGATCGCCGAAGTCGGCGGCGTTGAGGATTTTTAAGCGCTCCTGATAGGCCTTGTAGAGTTTCAAGCCTTTGCCGTTGGCGAACGCGGCGGCTTCGCCGGACGGCACCTGTTCGGGCGCCAGCCCGCGGTTCTTCCAGCGGTCGATCAACAGCGCCAGCACGCGCGCGGGCCAGCGCTTCTCATCGATGTTCTCAGCTTGCAGAAGCTGCTTGAGCAGCCGGATCTGGTCGTCGACGTCGAGGATTGTGAAGTCGGTCTTCAAGCCCACCAGCTCGGCATGGCGGCGCAAAATCTTGACGCCGATCGAGTGGAAGGTGCCGAGCCACGGCATGCCCTCGACCGCCTGGCCGACGATGTTGCCGACCCGCGCCTTCATCTCGCGCGCCGCCTTGTTGGTGAACGTGACGGCCAAAATTTCGCTCGGCCGGGCGCGGCCGAGGCTCAGGATATGGGCGATGCGCATGGTGAGCACGCGGGTCTTGCCGGTGCCGGCGCCGGCCAGCACCAAAACCGGGCCGTCGAGCGTCTCGACCGCGAGCCGCTGCTCCGGGTTGAGGCCGGCGAGATACGCCGCGCCGCCGCCTGCCGCCGCG
>JASHQS010000010.1 GCA_030038995.1 Xanthobacteraceae bacterium | reverse complement strand
ACGCGGGCGTGCGGCATCGGGGAGAGCGCCATCTTGGCGTGCAGCATGCCTTCGGCTTGGAAATCTTCCGAATACTTGGCGGTGCCGGTCACCTTGGCGAGGATGTCCGGCGGGATAAAGTTCTTGCCGACGAGGTTGTAATCAGCCATTTCAGCCTCCCTCCGCCACGCGCATCACGCCGGCCAGGTACTGGTTGTAGGAACCGCACCGGCACAGGTTGCCCGACATGGCCCGCCGCGCTTCTTCGATTGTCGGATGCGGATTGACGGCCAAGAGCGCCACCGCCGACATCACTTGGCCCGGCGTGCAGAAGCCGCATTGCGGGCCGATCTCCGCGATGAAGGCCTTTTGCACCGGGTGCAGCTCGCCGTTCTTGGCGATGCCTTCGATGGTGGTGATCTTCTTGTCGGCCACCGCATGGGTCAGCGTCGTGCACGAATAGATCGGCGTGCCGTCGGCGAGCACCGTGCAGGCGCCGCATTCGCCGCGATCGCAGGACAATTTCGTGCCGGTCAGGCCGAGCTTGTAGCGCAGCGTATTGGCCAGCGTTTCGTAGGGCAGCACGTCGACGCGCCGGGTCTGGCCGTTGACGTTGAGGCTGACCAGCCGTTCGACCGCGCCGACGCTGCGCGCCTGCGCCGAACCGGAGCGGAACAGATAGCCGGTGGCGCCGAGCGTGGCGCCTGAGGCGATGACGCCTTTGATGAAAGTCCGTCGCGATGCCTTGAGCCGAGCGATCTCCGACAGCGGGCCATCGCCCGCCGCATGGCGATCGTCGTGCGCATGCGGCTCGCCGGCATGCGCGGTCCGGCAATCTTCTGCCATTGCCTTCTCCTTGAGCGGTTTCCTGTATCCCGTCCCCGCCGGCGATCGCTTGGTGGTGCCGGCCGGTTTGCGGGCAATGCTACTGGCTTTTTTGCGCGGAAAGATTGCGCCAAATCGGACCGCGACTCAAGCCGAATGTTGCGGGTGGGCACCGGAGCGCTGCCGGCGCAGGCCCATCGCCGGCCGCCGGCCACCAATCGGATGACTCAGTTGCGGAACGGGTGGGTGCGGAAAAACTCGGCGGTGAGTTCTCTCGCCCGCCGCTCGTCTTCCGGCGTCATCTTGCGCTCGACCGCCTCGCGGCAGGACAAGCTTTGCGAATAGCCGTTGGCGAGCGCGATATCGCACCACGAATAGGCCTGCGCCAGATCGCGCGGCACGCCGCGGCCGTAGAAATATTGCAGTCCAAGGAAGAACTGCGCCGTCGGCTGCCCGGCTTCCGCGGCCTGTCGAAACCAGAACAGCGCTTGGCGGTCGTCGCGCTGCACGCCCTTGCCAGCATAATACATAAAGCCGAGCGAGGCCTGCGCTTTCGCGTCGCCGGCTCGCGACAGCCGCCACCAGATCGAAAAGGCGTGGGAAAAATCGCCGGAATTGAACGCGTCCAGGCCCTCCTCGAAGGAGGCGGCGCGGAGCGGCGAAGCCAGCGCTGCGCAGAGGCTCGCGGCGAGCACGATGGGGAGGAGCCGACGCATGGCTGCGTGCCCTGCGCCGACGCTAAGCCGCCGCGGCCTTGCCTTTCGGCTTCACCTCGGCCGTGTAGTCATCCATCAGGGCGTGCGTGATGCGGCCGGGCGTGAACTTCCATTGGGCGATTTCCGATACCGCGGTAATCTCGGCGGCAGTGCCGGTGATGAAGCACTCGGAAAAGCCCGACAGTTCCTCCGGCATGATGCGGCGCTCGATCACCTCGATATTGCGGCGGCGCGCCAGCGCAATGGCGGTCGCGCGCGTGATGCCGGCGAGGAAGCAATCGGCGATTGGAGTGTGGATCTTGCCGTCCTTGATGAAGAAGATGTTGGCGCCGGTGCATTCGGCGACGCGGCCGAGCCAGTCGAGCATCATGGCATCGGCGTAGCCGCGCTGCTCGGCGCGATGCTTGGAAATGGTGCAGATCATGTAGAGCCCGGCGGCCTTGGCGAGGCACGGCGCGGTCTTCGGGTCGGGCCGCCGGTACTCGGCAAGATCGA
This sequence comes from Xanthobacteraceae bacterium, assembly GCA_030038995.1. Lineage (GTDB taxonomy): Bacteria > Pseudomonadota > Alphaproteobacteria > Rhizobiales > Xanthobacteraceae > BOG-931. Next base: position 5,891 of record JASHQS010000010.1, on the reverse strand, counting down.
GCCTGATGCCCTTGAGCCGCTGCGCCGGGTCGAAATAGCTCGGCCATTCCCAGGTGGCGATGGCGAGATGGATTTTATTGTTTTGCGCCGAGACGCCGAGCGCTTCCGAGCCGCGCCAGGCGATCGGCCGCACATAGGCGTCCCTTTGATTATTCTTCTCCAGAACCAAGCGCTTGGCGGCGTCGATTTCGGCAACGCTGTAGGGAATTTCGAAGTCGAGCACCTGGGCCGACCGTTTCAGGCGCTCGGTGTGCGCGGTGCCCTCGAAAATCTCGCCCCCATAGGCGCGTTCGCCCTCGAACACGCAGCTTGCGTAATGCAGGCCGTGGGTCAGCACGCTGATCTTGCAGTCGACGGTGGCAATAAGCTTGCCGTCAAACCAGATCAGGTCCGAGCGTTGGTCGAAGGCCACGGCCATGGTCATTGCCTCCCTTGCGGAAGCCGCCTCATCAGCCTTTCGCTCCGGCGCGGAGCAAAGGGCGGCGCGCTTTTGCGTCGGGGCGGAACTCCCGGTATGGTCTCGGCCGACCCGTTTGGCGAACGCTGGGCGCGGGTTGCAGGGACGAGACGCCATCGTGATAACGCGTCTTTGTGTTAACAACCAACCCGAAATATGTCAATACTGCTGACATAATGGCAGACATCAGCGTCACCCCAAGACCCAAACCCAGCCTTCGCGCGCGGCTGGAGCAGCCGATTGCTCCGGCGGGCGAGCCTTGCTGGGACCTCATCGAGCTCTTGTTTTTCGCCTATCGCGACTTCGTCGGCGACCCCGACGCGGTGCTGGCCGAGCTTTCCTTCGGCCGCGCCCATCATCGCGTTGTGCATTTCGTCAACCGCAATCCCGGCATGAAGGTTGCCGACCTGCTCGATATCCTCAAGATCACCAAACAGTCGCTCGGCCGCGTTCTCAAGCAGCTGATCGACGAAGGCTATATCGTCCAGCGCGAGGGGGCCAACGACCGCCGGCAACGGCTGCTCTTCGTCACGCCGGCCGGCGAGCGCCTGGCCATGGAGCTCGCCGGCTTGCAGACCGCGCGCATTTCGCGCGTGCTCGGCGAGCTTGGGCCCGGCGGCCGCGAGATGGTCCGCCGCTTTCTCGCCGGCATGATCGACGCCGAAGATCGCGACCGCGTCCTGCGCATGATCGCGCGTGCCGATCGCGCGCGCCCGCGCCGCTGCGACGGCGCTCCGTGACCAGTGCGGCGCCGGCCAAGCCCGCCGACGACGCGCCGCACCTGCTCGTCGTCGACGACGACCGTACCATCCGCAGCCTGCTGTCGCGTTTCCTGTTGCGCGAAGGCTATCGGGTTTCGACCGCCGAGAGCGCCGCCGAAGCGCGCGCCAAGCTCGACGGCCTGCGCTTCGATCTCTTGATTCTCGACGTCATGATGCCGGGCGAGAACGGCTTCGACCTCGCCCGCGCCATCCGCGCCGCGTCCGCGGTGCCGATCCTGATGCTGACCGCGCGCGACGAGAAAGAGAGCCGGATCAAGGGGCTCGAACTTGGCGCCGACGACTATGTGGCCAAGCCGTTCGAGCCGCGCGAATTGGCGCTGCGGGTGGCCAATATCCTCAAGCGAGCCAAGCCGCCGCGGGCCGCGCCCGTGGAGTCGGTGCGCTTCGGCCCGTTCGTCTTCTACTTCGCGACCGGCGAACTGCGCCGCGGCGACGAGCCGGTGCGGTTGACCGAGCGCGAGTGCGAGATGCTGCGCGTTCTGGCGGCCAATATCGGCGAAACCGTGCCGCGGCAGGCGCTTGCCGGCAACGGCGAGGCGGTGAGCGAACGGACCGTCGACGTTCAGGTCAACCGGCTGCGCCGCAAGATCGAGAACGACCCGGCCAATCCGCTGATGGTGCAGACGGTTCGCGGCGTCGGCTACCGGCTGGTGCCGGTCATGGCGGCGGGGCGATGAGCAGTTTCGACCAGGGCCTCGGGCATTTGCGCAGCGCCGCGGGCCAGCTCGCGGCGGCGGCAGCGGCGGCGCAGCGCGCGATGACCTTCGTGGCCGGCCCGATCGCCGTGCCTTGGCTGCGCTTCACCCGCCGGCTCAAGGCACTGACCCCGACCGGTCTTTATGCCCGTTCGCTGCTCATCATCATCCTGCCGATGGTCATCGCCCAGTCCGTGGTCGCATTCATGTTCACGGAGCGGCACTGGGATTTGGTCACCAAGTACCTCGCGTCGGCGGTCACCCAGGAGATCGCGACGCTCATCGATGTCTATAAGACCTATCCGCAAGACGCCGACCGGGCGCAATTGCGCCGCATCGCGCAAGACCGGCTCGGGCTCGTGGTGGATTTTCTGCCCGCGAGCCAACTGCCGCCGCCCGGACCAAAGCCGTTCTTCTCCGATCTCGACGCGGCGCTGTCGGACCAGATCCGCAAGCAGATCGGTTTGCCGTTCTGGATCGATACCGTCGGCCGCTCGTCCGTCGTCGAAATCCGCATCAAGCTCGACGATGCGGTGATGCAGGTCTTCGCCCGGCGTGCTGACGTTTATGACCCGAATTCCTGGATCTTCCTGGCCTGGATGGTGGCGACTTCGCTGCTCGTGCTCACGGTGGCGATCCTGTTTCTGCGCAACCAGATCAGGCCGATCGTGCGGCTCGCCGATGCCGCCGAGGCGTTCGGCAAGGGCCGCGAAGCGCCGAATTTCCGGCCGCGCGGCGCGCGCGAGGTGCGCCGCGCCGCAGCGGCCTTTCTCGAAATGAAAACGCGCATCGAGCGCGCCATCGAGCAGCGCACCACGATGCTCGCCGGGGTGTCGCACGACCTGCGCACGGTGCTCACGCGCTTCAAGCTGGAGCTGGCTTTGCTCGGCGAGGGTCCGGAGGTCGAGGCGATCAAGAAGGACGTCGATGAAATGGCGCGCATGCTGGAGGCCTATCTGTCGTTCGCGCGCGGCGACACCGGCGAGCAACCGGCCCCGACCGACATGGCGGCGCTGCTCGACGAGCTCAAGGCCGACGCCGAGCGTCACGGGCACCGCGTCAGCGCCGCTTTTTACGGACCGCCGGCGGTGACGGTGCGGCCGGCGGCGTTCAAGCGCTGCGTCGGCAACCTCGTCTCCAATGCGGCGCGTTTTGCCCGCAACGTGTCGATCATCGGCCATCGCGATCACCGCTGGCTCACCGTGACGGTCGACGACGATGGGCCGGGCATTCCCGCGACGCTGCGCGAAGAGGTGTTCAAGCCGTTCCTGCGCCTCGACGATGCGCGCAATCAGGACGAGGGCGGCGCCGGGCTCGGTCTCGCCATCGCCCGCGACATCGCGCGCTCCCACGGCGGCGAGATCGCGCTCGGCGATTCGCCGCAAGGCGGCTTGCGGGCCACGGTGCGGGTGCCGGTATAGCCAATCGAGCTTGCGGCGGACTTGAATCGGCCGCGGCGTCTCGCCATCTCCCGACCAACAAACCGACCGCCGGGGAGAGCCGCCATGAGCGTGACCGGGGAGAGCCGACCGGACAGCCGCCCGCTGCAGGCGCATGCCTTTCAGGCCGACGTGGCCAAGCTGTTGCACCTGATGGTGCACTCCGTCTATTCGGACAAATCGGTATTCTTGCGCGAGCTGATCGCCAACGCCGCAGATGCCTGCGAGCGGCTGCGCTACGAGGCGATTGCCGAACCAAAGCTGCTTGGCGACGACCCGAAGCCGCGCATCACGCTTGCCGCCGATGCCGATAACCGCACGCTCGCCGTCGAGGACAACGGCATCGGCATGTCGCGCGATGAAATGGTCGAGGCGCTCGGCACCATCGCCCGCTCGGGCACCAAGGCGTTCATCGATCGGCTCGCGGCGGCGGATGGCGGCGCCGAAGACAGTGCGCTGATCGGCCGCTTCGGCGTCGGCTTTTATTCGGCCTTCATGGTTGCCGAGCGCGTCGACGTCATCTCGCGCCGGGCCGGGACCGAGGCGACCTGGCTGTGGTCGTCGGACGGCAAGGGGACGTTTTCCGTTACCGAGCTGCCGGCCGCTGCGATGCGCCGCGGCACGCGGGTCACGCTGCATCTGACCGAAGACGCCAAATCCTACACCGAGCGGTTTACGCTCGAACGGCTGGTGAAGGCGCAATCCGGACACGTGCCGGTGCCGATTGCGCTCATCGAAAAACCCGGCGCCGAGGCGGCCGAGATCAGCGACGGCGCAGCATTGTGGGCCAAGCCGAAGTCCGACATCACGCCCGGCGACTACACCGACTTTTATCGCAGCATCGCCGGCCAATTCGACGATCCGGCGCTCACCGTGCATTTCCGCGCCGAGGGCCGCCAGGACTACACGACGCTGTTCTTCGTGCCCGGCTCGCGGCCGTTCGACCTGTTCGATCCCGACCGCAAGGGCCGCATCAAGCTCTACGTCAAGCGCGTGTTCATCACCGACGATGCCGACATGCTGCCGCGCTATCTGCGTTTCGTCCGCGGCCTGGTCGACAGCGCCGATCTGCCGCTCAATGTGTCGCGCGAAAAGATCCAGGAGAGCCCGCTCCTGGCCGCGATCCGCAAGGGCGCCAGCAACCGCGTGCTGTCGGAGCTCGAACGCGTTGCCGAGAAGGAGCCCGTGGCCTATGCCAAGATCTGGGACACTTTCGGCGCCGTGCTCAAGGAGGGCATTTACGAGGACTCCGAGCGCCGCGATGCGCTGCTCGCGCTGGCGCGCTTCAAGACCACGGCATCGGCGGATGCATGGCGCAGCCTCAAAGACTACGTGGGCGCGCTGCGGCCCAACCAGACCGCGATTTATTATCTCGCCGGCGACGATCTCGATCGCCTTAAGGCGTCGCCGCAACTCGAGGGTTTTCGCGCCCGCGGCGTCGAAGTGTTGCTGCTGCCCGATCCGGTGGATTCGTTCTGGGTGATGGCGGGCGTCTCGTTCGACGGCAAGCCGTTCAAATCGATAACGCAGGGGGCGGCGGACCTGGCCGCAATTGCGCGCGCCGATGCCAAGCAAGAGGCGCAGCCGGAGGCGGCGCCATCGGTGAAAATTTTCGTCGCATTTCTGAAATCGACGCTCGGCGACGCGGTATCGGACGTGCGCATATCGGATCGGCTGACCGACAGCGCGGTTTGCCTGGTCGCTCCCGACAGCGGGCCCGACCGGGCGCTGGAAAAAATCCTCGCCAGCGCCGGACGGTTGCCGTCGGCGCGCAAGCCGATCCTCGAAGTCAATCCGCGGCACGCGCTCATCGCCGCGCTGGCGGCGCTCGGCGACGGCGAGCGGGCGTTCAAGGAAGACGCGGCGCACCTTTTGTTTGATGAAGCGCGCGTGCTCGATGGTGAACATCCGGCCGACGCGCGGTCGTTTTCCAATCGGCTGGCGCGGGTCCTCGAACGCGGGCTACGCCGACAGCCCGCCTCGGGCGCGGCGTGACGCGCGCGCCCCGCGGTTATTCTGTTGAAGATTATTCTGCGGGTGTCGCCGGAATTCGCTGCGGCGCCATTTGCGGCGAAATGGGCGGCGAAGCCGCGCCATGTCCCACGCCCGGGGTATGCGCGCCCTTGGCGCCGCGAAGGCGGAAATAAATTTGGGAGCCAATCAGAAGCGCGCACAGCCCGACAAAAAAGGCGCTGATCGGGCGCTCGACGAAGACGCCGAAATCGCCGCGCGAGATGAGCATGGCGCGGCGGAAGTTTTCCTCGAAGCGTGGCCCGAGCACGAATCCCAGAACCACCGGCGCCGGGTGGAATCCGAGCCGCAGCAGGATATAGCCCAAACTGCCCAGCACTACGACCTCGGCCACCTGGAAGAAGTCGTTGTTGGCGGCGTAGACGCCGATGCAGACGAAGAACATCGCGCTCGGATAAAGGAAGCGATACGGGATCGCCAGCATCTTGCACCAGACGCCGATCAGCGGCACGTTCAACACGACGAGAATGACGTTGCCGATCCAGAA
>JASHQS010000103.1 GCA_030038995.1 Xanthobacteraceae bacterium | reverse complement strand
GGATTGTCAGCTTGCCTATGCTTGGTGCATTTTTTTGGGGGGGGGGGGCGGCGACGACGTGAGTACCCTCGATTCAAACCGAGCAGCGTCCCGACGCCTTGTGCGCGACCGCGAGAGATTACCCGTGCGGCTGCCAAGGTCCGATGCTTTAGCGGAGGGACGCATAACCGGTGCGGCGAGTGAGTTTGTCAAAGTTCTCCGGAGAACCTGATGCGCAAAGGTTGCCGGCACCCTTTCATCCGACGCGAGCGCTTAGCCGGTCTTGTAGCGTCATTTGTGGACTGAACGGCCGGCATTTTTCTAACTACCGGTAAAATTAAGATATTTTATCGCGTTTGGGCGGACCCTGGCTCCACCAAAGCTAAGTCATTGATTTACCTACAAATCATTTCTTAGAGCTGAATCCTTCTGGCACAGGCCGCCGTCACAGCCCGAGCGCGCGCTCGGGTGCGAGGGAGACGGGCGTATCCATTTACCGCGAAGATGACGATGTCGACCGGACCGATCTGCGCCGGGTCGTCAGTCGCAGTCACCGGCTGCAGATGCAGGTCGCCGTTGGCGCTTTTCAGCGAAAGACCTTTTGCTCGCAACGCTGCCAGATGCGCTCCGCGCCCGATGACATGCACGTCTTCTCCAGCGGCCGCCAGCCGCGCGCCGAAAAAGCCGCCGGCGCCGCCTGCCGCCATCACTGCGATTTTCATAGACACGTCGCCGCTCTCACTTGAAAAGCCTACGTCTCCATTCACGCATTGCCGACTTGCCGGCAACTTTATTCAACCCGATGGCGGCCTCTGTCTTGGGCGACCTGGCGCCTTTGCGCTGGTGACTTGGCCTTCAATCATTGCCTCGTATGTCTTTCTGTTGCCGACGACCCATCAGGAACGCTGCAACGCCGGTTGCTGGCGACCCGGCGCGCGCCAATATGCTGCACGCACTTATGGACGGTCGAGCGCTGACGGCAACCGAATTGACGAGGGTTGCCGGCATTACGGCTCGGATCACGCCGCCCGCAATAACGGAATAGCCTCGCGGCATTTTGACCGATCGGCGACGTGCCGCATCGAAGTTCAATCATATCATTTTAAAACTCCCGAATTCTGCCGTACACGTATTTTTTGGGCACGCAGACCGTCTCACTTTGCCAAGATCAATTGTATGTCTCCCGAACTCATGATGTGGTTCGTGCTTGCGATGAAGATGGCGGTTACCGCGCTGTTTGTGACCGCGGCGACCACCATCGCCGAACGATTAGGCGCCACGGTTGGAGCGCTCGTGGCAACGCTGCCAGTCTCAGCCGGCCCGGTCTATGTGTTTCTGGCCCTCGATCACGATACCACTTTCATTTCTTCGAGCGCGGTTGCGAGCCTCGCACTGAACAGCGCCACGGCAGTTTATCTCACGGCCTATGTTCTGATCGCCCAACGACGCTCGATGTGGCTCAGCATATCCCTTGCATTTGTAATATGGCTGGCGGCCGTTTTGGTGCTCAGCCCCGTCCAATGGGCCGCATGGTCGGCATCTGCTCTCAACGTCATCGTATTCACCGCTTGTACCTTCATCGTCCAGCCATTTTGCCTCGTACGCATCCCACGAACCACGCGACCCTGGTACGACTTCGTGTTACGAGCGGGTTTGGTGGCTTCGTTGGTCGGCGTGGTGGTAACTCTCAGCTTTCAAATTGGCCCGACGGGAAGCGGCGTGCTTGCTGTGTTCCCGGTCATCTACACCAGCATTATGCTCATTCTGCATCGCCGCGTTGGCGGCCCTGCCACGGCAGCCGTGTTGGCGAACGCCGTTCCGGCTCTTGCCGGATTTGGCCTGGCTTTGCTCACCTTGCATCTCGCCGCAGTGCCGCTCGGATCCGGTGCAGCCCTCATCGTCGCGCTCGGCGTTTCCGTCGTTTGGAATGCCGCTGTTTATGCAATACGTCGCTGCCAAGCTCTTGCTTAATGACCTCGCCCGGCCGGGGCGTTTGAGTAATGCCGGCCAGCGCGCTCGACGCCGGTTTGGCACGGCGTCATGCCGGAGAGAATTTGCCGGATAGACCGATGGATTTCATTGCAGTGATCGTGAAGCGCAGTGGCCGCATACAAATTCGTACTGGATTTCGGCAGCCCCAGCGCCGCGAGCTTGAAAATTCGGGCCAATGCGATTCGGCGGACGTCCAAGGCTGCCGCGCGACGAAGGGCGCCGTACATGGCTGTCGGTCGGCTTTCCAAATTTGACCGCCATCGGCGTCCAATTTTGACCCACGGGCGGAGCCAGCCGCGAGCGAGCGCGCCCGCATAACATCTTGGCCTATTCCGCAGTCCGCGCTAAGGTTGTCACTCGCCAGAAGGCACCCAGAGCCTGGTAAGGCGGGGTACGGCGGTGCCAGAGGGGGAGGAACAGCAATGCAGGAAGCGGCGGCGTTTCGGATCGCGGATCGGCGCCATACGGCTTTTGCTGGCGAATTCAGCGCGCCGAGCGACATCCCCGCAGGTTGTCGGGCCCACGCGGTTCTTCTCGGCCATTATACCGAAGATCAGGCCGTCGCATTCTTGCGCGACAAGAGCGTTCATGGCGATGCGATGGAGCGCCTGCTGAAAGATCGCGCGCGCGCCCAGTCGCGTATTGGCACGTTACCGCCGTTCGCGCCTGCCGCTGCGGCACTGCCGATTGAGGATGCGGCAGCCCGCGCCGAGATCGATCAGATCATGTCGCGGCCCGATTGCAAAGCCGCTTTTCCAGAAGGCCGATGGGCAGCGGAGCTCGTTGACATCGCCCAGCTCGTCGCCGTTTATCCGAGCCTCGACCTGCGCTACGCGGAGAGCCTTGGCGGCGCCGGTTTGGACCCCTCGAATCCGCTCTCGGCAATACGGCTGTGCTTTAATCCCAAGCATTCCTCGCCGTTCCATGTCAGCCTGGATCAGGCGCAGAAATCCGTCAGCGTTGTCGGCCTTCATCCCGCCTTGGAGGTGGTGAGCCTGCGCTGCAGCCAACCGCCGGAAGACGGGCCGATGCTCGTCACTTTCATGGTCGCGGCGCGGCCCAATCTCGTCGTGGTGTTGCGCTATCGCGGACGCCTGTTGCTTTGCGGCGGCTATCATCGGGTCTACTGCTTGCTGCGGGCGGGCTTTGCGCAGGTGCCGTGCGTGGTCCAGGACGCGCCGGGGTTCGGCTACATCGCCCGGTACGGCAAGGCTTTCTTTCAGGAGCCGCTGCTGATGGCGCAACGGCCGCCACTCTTTGCTGATTTCGCCGATCCGGAATTGGCAATCATCGCGCCGCTGCGCGCCACGCGCAAGGTCACGCGCATCCGGCCGGACGAATATCTGGTCGCCTCGTAAGTCGCGATGCGAATTCTCACCTGCAGTGAAGCCGGCGAGGCGGCCAGCGGGCCGGAAGCAGACCCCCAGGTGCTCATGCGGCGGGCCGGCTATGCCGTCGCCCAATTTTGCGTCTCGCAGTTCAAATTCAGCTCGGTCTGCGTGCTCTGCGGCAAGGGCAAGAACGGCGGCGCCGGACTGATCGCGGCCGCGGCGCTGCGTCGCGCCGCCGATGCGGTTGCGGTGATGATCTTAGCAAAGGGAGTCGATGAACTTCGCCCCGAAGTCGCGGCGTGCCTTGCTCCCGACGTCGAGCCGATCTGGATCGCGGATGAGGCGGATTTCGCCGGCGTCTCCGTGCAACAGGCGCTTGGCGCCGATTTGATCGTCGACGCCATGGTGGGGGCCGGCTTAAAGCCGCCGCTGCGCGGGCTCGTCGCCGCAGCGGTAGCGGCGGTGAACGACGCGCCGGGCAGCATCGTCGCGGTCGACGTGCCGACGGGTGTCGATGCCGACAGCAAAACAGCATTGCAGGCGGCCGGCGGCAACGTGGTTTTCCCGCACGGCATCATCGCGTTGATCGCGCCGAAGCCGGCCCACGTGTTCGGCCATTTGACGGCGGGGCCAATTGCCGTCAGCGAGCTCGGCGTGCAACCGGCCTTTGTGCCGAGGGCGGCGGCCGTCGGGGTGATCACCGGCCGCGAGGTCGGCATGACGTTTGCGCCGCCGGCGCAGCGCGACGAGCGGCCATTCGGCCAATTGCGGCAATTGGGCCATGTGCTCGTCGTCGCCGGTTCATCGGGCTACGAAGGCATCGCGGCGCTGGTCGGCATGGCGGCGTTGAGCGCCGGCGCCGGCCGGGTCACGGTAGCCTGTCCGAAATCGATCCGGCCGACGGTCGCGGGTTTTCATGCGGCACTCGCCACCCAGGCGCTGCCGGAAACCGATCAGGGTAGCATCGCAGCAAGTGCGGGCGAGCGGATTGGCGGACTGCTCGCCGGCAAGGACGCCGTCGTGATCGGCCCGGGACTTTCCGGCAATCCGGCGACCGGCGCCTTCGTGCGGCGGCTGGCGAGCGCTTGTACGCTGCCGCTGGTTATCGACGGCGATGGCTTGGACGCGTTCGACGCGCAGTCCGCCGAAATCAAACGCAGCGCCCAGACGCCGTTCCTGGTGCTGATGCCGCATGCCGCGCAGGCGGCGCGGCTCGCCGGTTTGTCTGTCGATGACATCCGGGCCGACAGCGTCACGGCAGCGCAGCGGATTGCCCGAGCGACCGGCGCCTGCGTGGTGCTGAAGGGACAGCGCACCGTGGTCGCCGGCGCGTCCGCCGAGGCGTGGATCAATTTGAGCGGCAATGCGGCGCTGGCCAGGGCGGGCGTCGATGAACTGCTCTCGGGCATAGTGGGCGCGGCGCTGGCGCGACATGTCGATCACGGCGCCGCCCCCGCCGCCGATCCGGCGCCGACCGCAGATCGTCCGTTCGCGCGCGTGTTGCTCAATGATTTGCGCGTCGCGGCGGCGGTCCACCTCCACGGCTTGGCGGTCGATATCGCCCGCGATGCCCTGCATGAGAATACGCTCGGAGCAACCGACGTGCTCGAAGCGCTTGTCGAAGCGTTTCGCGAGTGCGACCTTCAGGTCGAGCAAAATCTGTTTTATTTGCACAAATAGTACGATTTCCGATGAAAGCGCGCGGTCGCCATGGCTGCACGGCCCGACGCCGCCTTCAGTACGGGCCCCGGGCAGAGCGCTGGTCAGCGGCGAGCTCTTCGCCGTGCCAGGACAACACCCGGTAGGGCTCGACGTCGTCATCCAAAACAAGAATGGACGCTTCGTAGCGCATGTAAAGGCGGCTCGCAAACCGCACCTCCACGTCGACGCGATCTGCTTTGCTCGGCGCTATCGTCAAATAGCCTGCGGCGTAGCCAAACTGCGTCCGCCAGGCGCCGATTTGGGCACCGGAGCCCGGCGTCGGTAGGCTTTGCATGAGCGCGGGAGTCATTCCCGGGACGGCCGCCAGCACTTGCGGCGAGGCACTCAGCACGTCGACGGCTCGTTGCCCCGCGTAGATCGTGAAATACGGCAACGCCTGTTCGATCCGCCACGTCGGCATGCCGAGCACCATGGTCAGTTCCTCGACCTCCTGAAACGGGCCGTGACGCGGGCCATAGGGCTTGCCGGCGGCCTGGTAAAGCGTCGCTTCGTTGTCGGTCGCGCCGGCCCCGAGCGGCGTCCGCCACGCGTCGACGCGATCTGCAAAGTTTCCGGCCTCGTCGGGTGATGCGCCCAGTCCAGCAAACAATCCGGCGATCAGCTCTTTGGGACCGAAATTCAAGTCGATCCGGCTGTTTTCCGCACTGAATGCCACGTTGATGACCGCCGTGCCCTGGCGAAAACTGAACTTGCCGAGAGACGGCCGGTTGTTGCCGAAAGAGGTGATCCGATAGGCGGCCAGCTCGAGGCCCGAATCCGCCAGCGCCTCGGCCTGCAGACGCTCGTCGTGATCGACGAATTCCAGCGCGGTCTCCCGCACATAAAGGCTGTAGATCACCGCCAGCGTCGCCAGCGCGCCCAATATCCACAATACCGCGACAATGATGAAGCCGCCGGACCGTCCGCCCCCTGGTGGCAACGCATCAATCGAACGCTTCCGGAAAGCGACGGCTGTTCGGCAATCACCGGCATGGCCGGCGAACCGATCCTCGCCTGCCGGCGACGATACGACCTGGGAGGTCTGCGCTGGTCGCGACAATGGATGCTGAGCTTTCGCTGCTATTCTTTCACTATCAACTCGATCGCCGACGGCGCGGCGTGCGTGACCGAGCCGTTGGTGCCCTGCACGTTGATCTTGTAGGTGCCCGGCGGCGTCGCGCTCGATGTCTTGATCGTGAGTCCGGCGGTGCTCGAATCGCCGGGGCGGACCGTCACCACCGGCAAGGACCAGGGCCCCGTGCCCTCCTTCGGCGCCGACCACGATGCCGTGGCGCCGGCAATCCGCGACAGATCGGGCACCGCGGGCGTCACGTCGCCGGCGAAGCCGGACAGGCTCTTGAAGGTCACTGCAAATTTCGCCTGCTCTCCCCTCGCCACGGTCGCGCTCGTGCGGTCGACGCTGGTCGAGAAATCGCCGACGCCCTGATAGGAAATTTCGGCCTTGGCGCCGGTGGCGCTGTCGAGCAGGACGTCGTGATAGGTGCCGAGCTGCCGCAGTACGAATGGTCCGTTGCTGTAAGTACCGGTGCCGCTGACATCCATCCCGAATTTGTGGGTCAGGCCGTCTGGGAACGTTGAGATGTCGGTCACCTCGTGTCCGGCGGTCGCCCGCCCGCCGATCCGCACCTCACTGACGCCGACGACCGGGTGGTCGGGCGACAACGTTGCTGTAATCGTCCCCGGCGGCGGCGGTTGCACCGTCAGGGCGATGGCCGGCGCGAGGGCGTGCGTGACCGAGCCGCTGACGCCCTGCACGGCCACCTGGTAGGCGCCCGGCCGCGTATGGTTCAATGTCAGGACCGTCAGTATGGCGGTGGCCGAACCGTTTGGCCGTACCCGCAGCCGCAATGGCGACCAATATATGTGCGCAGCCGGCAGTGCCGGCGCCACCTGCCGCCGCGGCGTCACCTCGCCGCCGAAGCCGCCGACGCTGGTGAACGTCACCTTAAAGCGCACGTAGCCTCCGATCAGGATCGTGGCGCTGGGCTTATCGACGGCGATGCGGAAGTCGCCGGCCCCGGAGTAGGAAATCGTCGTCGTCGCGCCGGTGACGGAATCACGGATGACGTCGTGATAGGTGCCGAGCTGCCACAGCACGAACGGACCGTACCTATAGGCTCCAGCGGCGTCGGCTTTGGCCGAAAAAGCATGGCGGCTTCCATCCGGAAAGGTGGATATGCCAACAACCGTGGCGCCAGCGGTCGCCATGCCGGCGATGCTGACCCTGGTGACGCCGACGATGGGATTGGCCGGCGCAAGCGCCGCTGTGACATCGGCGCTCGCCGCCCGCGGCACCAGCAGGCCAAAGGCGATCATCAACGTCGCGATCCCGTTCGCGCGTGTCATGCCGACTTTCTCACGATATTGAGTGCCGCTGGTGTCATGGCCGCGATGGATGCACGGGGTCGGTTGAGTCGGCGCGAGGTGGCCGAATTCTTCGCCGCCAAGCGGGCACAGCGAGTGCGGGATCGCGCAACCGATTCAACTTCATCTTGATGAAGGCGTCAACGCTTTTGAGCTCCAGCACGAACCCTTCGATGCCGAACGCGACAAACGGCGTGACGGCGAACGGGCAGCGCTGCCAAATCCTGTGCAGCATGGTGTGATAGGTAATCTCATGGCGGTAAAAGTATCGCATCAGCGCGTAAGTACCGTGCAGATTGTAGCCGTGCCGGGACAGAACGGCCGCCGCGACCAGTCGCGCCGTGCGGCCGTTGCCGTCGACGAACGGATGAATGGTGTCGAGGAAAAAATGCGCCAGCAAGGCCTGGACCACCGCCGGCAGGCTGCGCCGCTCGCCGCCATCGACGAAGGCGACGTACTGCGCCATGAGCTCCGGCAGCCGTTGCGCCGGCGCGCCGCGATGAATGCCGCCCACCTGTGCCCTGCCGACCTCACACGGCGTGGTCCGCAGCGCCCCGGCGGTCGGGCCGCTGGCGCCGTGCTCCTCGGCGACCATGCCGTGCAGGGCGAGAATGTCGGCGAGCGACAAGGCCGCGCTGCCCGGTACGAAGCGCTCCCTGATCCACGTCCTGGCTTTGACGGTTTTGCGGACCGGGACGCGCTTCTCGTCCGCTGCGGCCGGGTCGTCCGCCGCCGGCGCGTCTTGGCCTCTTCCCCACGTGTTTGCGGCGGCGGCCGCGGCCGCCGCCTCCGGAACTTCCAGCCAGTGCGGCGGCAGCACCGGATTGAGCGCCGCCGCCTTATACTCTTCGATGGCAAGAAGGTGCGGAGCAAGGCTGCCTAGATCGAGCGAATAGCTGAAGTCGAATGCGGCCCAGTCCTCGGATTCCAATCGAACCACTCCCGCTTCGCCGTCCCAGCTAGTGCGCCGCTACAGCGTTGAAGTAGTCCAGCAGCGCGGCGATGTCCTGGTCACCGAGGCTCAAGTTCGGCATCGACACCTTGTAGCGTGCAGCCAGCGCCACGGCGGTCGGATCGCCGGCTTCGCGCATCTTGTCCGGCTCGCGGATAAAGCGCTCGAGCCACTCGCGATCGCGCTCGCGCGTGACATATTTCAGATCCGGTCCGATCCTGTCGCCTTGGCCGATGGTGTGGCACGCCGCGCATTCTTTGGCGAACAGGTACTGTCCGACGTGGAATTTCAGCGGCACGCCTTGCGCACCGCGTCGCGCCGCCGCCGGCTGCACGACCGGGCTATAGCCGAGGAAATTGGTCAAGAGGCGGGCGATAACGCTCGGATTGTCAGTCGAGGAGTTGCGCAGCCATTGCTGGGTCGGTTCGTTGCCGATCAGGATGTGCGGCGTGTGGCCGTCGATGCCCGGCCCCGGCTCGGAGGTGATGTTGGGATCGTCGGTCAAGCCGAGCCGATAAGCGAGCAGATCGATATCGGAGCGCTTGCCGGTCAAAAACGTCCAGCCGGGACCGATATCGAAGTCGGCCATGTACGCCTTGAGCACTGCCGGCGTATCGTAATCGGGGTCGATGCTGACCGAATAGAAAAAAATGTCCTTGCCGACGCGGTCGCCCAAAATTTTCTGCACCTGGACCATGCGCGCGGTTTCCAGGGGGCAGGTGAACATGCATCGGGTGTAGATGAAATTGACGGCGACGGTCTTGCCCTTGATGACGTCGTCGTAGAAGTGCACTTGCTTGCCGTCCTGGGTGATCAACGGCACGTTGGCATTTTGACCGAGGCGTTCGTTTGCAAAGGCGGCGGTGGCGAATACTGCGGCGCCGACCGCCAGGGCTGTCAACGCGGACGCGGCCGGCCATTTGCCGCTCACGCCGTGCCGCACCTTATCGAATCCGCTTGCTCGATTCCGCTCATTCGCGGGGAAGCCGAACCAGCCAACCATGTTGCGCTCCGATACAAAGGGCGCCCCATCCTGGCTGGAGCATGATGATTTTAGATCGAGCCGAGGCTGATCCGCTTGCTTTACCTCTCCCCGCAAGGGAGAGGTAAAGCGAGCGCAGCGAGCGAGGGCGAGCAGGGTCGACTGCTGCAGTCTTTAGTTCTGAAACTTCCGAACCCTCACCCGACCCTCTCCCTTCCGGGGAGAGCAAGCGCGCCGCGCCAGCGATGCCACGCCAACTTAAGATCACCTGCCTTAGCGCCCAGCTTTGCCACCCCCGATGCGGCCTTGCCACCCCCGATGCACGGCGACCCGCCCAGCAAAGCCCCGGCGCCCATGACGAGGAGCGGGCGCTGGAGCGTTCGTCAGTGATTGTTATGGTCGCCGTGGCCCGTTGTCGCCGGTACCTCAGCTGCCATTCGACTCGCTGGTGTAGGGCGGGAAGGCGCCGGCCAGAATTTCGTCCGGCGGCTCGAAGGTCACGCCGGTCGGCGCCGGAATCGGGGTCGGCAGCGGATTGAGGAAGACGCCGCCGGCTTTATTGATTTCCCACCGCAACAGCATGGCGTTGTCCTCATGCATCATGTTGTGGCAGTGCTCCATGAACATGCCGCCCCAATCGCGGAACTGTATGAAGAGCGTTACGCTGCCGCCGGGGTGTAGCCGATAGACGTCCTTGCGGCCTTGTTCCCAAGCCGGGACGTTGACGGCGCTGCCGCTGCGCGCAAGGATGTGACCTTCCTCGAAGTGGATGTGGATCGGGTGGTCCCATGTGCCACCGTTGATCAGCGTCCACGTCTCCGCCGTGTCATAGGTCGGCGCCGAGCTGATGCGGCCGAAATCCGCCAACAACTGGCAGTTGGCATCGTCGTTGCCGTTGCCGATCGTGCCGCTCGAGATGTTGCAGACAGTCTCACTATTGTTGAAGATCGCATCATTGTTATAGGTCCCGATACCCCAGGTGCCGACTCCGCCGCTCGTACCGTTGCCGTCATAAGTCGTCACCGGATCGTCTTGGGTGACCTCGGAAAAGTGGCCGAATATAAATATCCGGTTATTTTTGATTGCCGGCTCGGCCGGATTGGAGATCATCGTCGCCGGAATGACGCTCTGGTCGCGGACCGGCGGCGGGCCCATGACCTGGAACTGCAGGCACGGCCCGACCACGGGATCGACGGAAACGCCCTGCATGGCGCTCGCCACCGTGAGAATGGCCCCGGGCAGCTTGCCGTTGGTCTGCTCTTGCAGGTTGACCAGATACAGCGTCGTGCCCGAGCGGTAGCGGGAGAAGTCGATCACGATATCGTAGCGCTCCGCGACGCCGAGCTGGTCGAGCTGCGTCACCGTCACCGGTGCCGGCAGCAGATTGCCGTCATTGGCGATATAGACCATGTCCGAACTGTCGCTCAGCGCGAACACCAAGAAGCGCGACACATCACTGTTCAACAGCCGGAAGCGGTACTTGCGCGCATAGACCTGCAGGTACGGCTTCCAGGTGAGATTCACCGTCATCTGATCGCCGAGGAAGCCATCGAACTGCGCGGTATCCATGTCCTGCTGGCCGTTCCGGTCCCAGGCCTTGTCGGCGAACATCAGGTTGATGTCGTATTCCAGGTTGGCGAAATCCTGCTCCGTGCCGCTGGGCAGCATCAGGTTGACGCCGTCGTTGTGGCCTTCGTTGCCGCGGTCGAGCGCACTGTAGATGTTGTTCATGCCCGCGAGGCCCTTGTAAATGTTCTGGTCCGTGTACGTGAACATGTGGTCGTGGAACCAGTGCGTGCTCATGGTCTCGTGCCAATCGCCGGGCACCTTGATGATGCCGCCATTGCCGTCCGGAGTGCCGGCCTCCTGCACATTCGCTCCGGTGTTGATGGTGGTCCAGCCCGCCAGCGTCCACGGATAGTGATAGTCGTAGAACTGGCCGGGGAAGAAATAGGCGCCGGTGAAGCCGTCGTTCTCCGAGCCATGATGCGCGTTGTGCTCGTGGGTAGTCAGCGTATGCTTGCCGAAATTGTTGACGCCGTTCTGCGTCACGCTGTACGGCAATTGATTGTATTCGCGCATCAAGGCCGGGATGCCGTAGCGCGAAATCATGAGCTTGGGCGGCAGCGTACCCTCGTACAGCCACATCGAGTTGTTGGTCTGCGCCGGGAAGCCGGGATTGAAGGCCGCCGGGACCGAAGAAGACGCGTTGATGCCGCTGTTGAAATTCGAGGCAACGCCCGGGCTGTAACTTGTATTGGCCCCTGCGTTCTCGCTGATGATCTCGATCTGGATCTGCGGCGGGAATTCGCTGAATTTCTGGTGGGCCCAGATGGAGCCCGGCGGCCGCCCCTCGATCGGTCCGGTCAGGCCCTTGGTGCCGTTGACCAGCTGCGGATTGACCGGCTGCTGGGTGGTGTTGGCCTCCACCGTCGGCGCCGGGCTGAGCGCCGTGGTGCTCCGCGGTATCGACGGCATCGGGTATTTGGCGGCCTGGCTGCCCGGGACGTAGTACTGCGGCAGAATGTCGAGGCGGTAGAGCGGCGAACTGAACGGCGCGACGCCGAAGGTCGGGCTCGCCGGCAATCCGGTCGGCACGCCGCTGCCGGTAGCGCCGGTGTCGAAAGCATGGGCGCTGCGCACGAACGGGCTTAAGCCTCCGATCGGCGCAGTCACGGCGGCGCTGGGTAAAGCCCCCACTTGACGAGTTCGCGTCGCGAGATTTGACCGCTATTCAGCGCGTGCTGGATTTCGCGCCGGTTCAGGCGCGCCCGCTCGGCATCGCGCCACTTGCCGCGGTCTGCATCTTCACGAACCCACAGGCTCTCGTCTTGTGACATGGAACAGCCCTCCCTGCGGCCTCATTGGGCCTTTGTTGCGCGGTCATCACCGCACGTGTGGGGGGAGGACTTCGTTTTAGGCGCGCTCTCGTTTCTTACGCATCTTACGCACAAACAAACGCTGAGATGCGCGCAGCCCTCCCCGCCAAGCGCCTTGTATTCTACGTTAGGTTAGTTTCAACCATAAGTCAAGTTCTTTTTATGGTTTTGTGCTCTCAGCCGTAGATTGTGCTCTGCGCATGCCAGCCATGCAGGCATATCAGCCGTCGCTTGCTTCGCCTATGGCCGCGGCGGAGGCGACGCCGAGGCTGTCGAGCAGCGGGGCGATATGCGGCGCATAGGCGCGCCAACGGCCGATGGCCGAGGTGTAGATCGGCTGGCGCACCTGGGTGGCGCTGGCGGTGCGCACCGGCCGGTCGGTCTGGTGGAACGACAGGCAGCGGTCGTGCCAGGGCAGCGCGCAATGGGCGATGATGCGCCGCGCCTGCTGTTCCAGATCGGCGACGACGTCCTCGTAGCGCACCTGGAGAATGCGTCCGGCCGGCAGCACCCGCCGCCAATGCGCCATCAGCCGCTCGTAGCGCCGGTAATAGCGGCCGAGTTCGCCGAGATCGTAGGTGTGGTTCTGTTCCGCGGTGAA
>JASHQS010000102.1 GCA_030038995.1 Xanthobacteraceae bacterium | reverse complement strand
GCCGCGGCGCTCGGTCCGCACCGCGCCGTGCTCCTGAAAAATCACGGGCCGGTGGTGACCGGAAAGGACATCGCCGAAGCCGTGGTCGGCGCCGTCATGCTGGAGAACGCCGCGATGGTTCAACTCGCGGTCGAAGCGGCCGGCGATCCGGCGCCGGAATTTTCGGCAGACGACGTCGCCAAGCTGAAGAGCGAAATCGGCCAGCCGGAACAGTTCCAGATCAATTTCGACTATCTGGTGCGCCGCGTGCAGCGGCGTTCCAAGTGAGCTAATCGCAATCAATGCATCGTCATGACCGGGCTTGTTCCGACTTGTTCCGGCCATCCACGTCTTTGGCTTGAGCTCGCTTAAGACGTGGATGCCCGCGACGAGCGCGGGCATGACGGGTATAATGGATGCAAAATCCGGGAGGAACCAGGCATGACGGCGCTCACGCAGAGTTACGTCCATGGGGCGAGCGACAAGCCGCTGATCGGTGAAACTATCGGCCGGTTCTTCGATGATGCCGCCGCCCAATGGGCGGAGCGGCCGGCGCTGGTGGTGCGCCATCAGAAGGTGCGGATGAGCTATGCCGAGCTCAAGGCAGCGGTCGATCGACTCGCCGCCGGACTGTTGACGCTCGGGCTCAATCCAGGCGACCGCATCGGCATCTGGTCGCCCAACAACTCGGAATGGGTGCTGACCCAGTTCGCCACTGCGAAGGCCGGGCTCATCCTGGTCAACATCAACCCGGCCTATCGGGTGACCGAGCTCGAATACGCGCTCAACAAGGTCGGCTGCAAGGCGCTGATCCTGGCCGAGCGTTTCAAAACTTCCGACTACGTCGGCACGCTGCGCGAGCTGGCGCCGGAGCTCGCCCGCGCCACGCCGGGCAAGCTCGAATCGGCGCGGTTGCCGGCATTGCGCGCGGTCGTCGCGCTCGGCGCAGAAAACCACGCCGGCTGCCTGCGCTTTGCCGACGTGGCCGGAAGCGGCGGCGCCGCCGAACAAAAACGCATCGCCGAACTGGCGCCGTTGTTGCAGTTCGACGAGCCGATCAACATCCAGTTCACCTCGGGCACCACCGGCTTTCCCAAGGGCGCGACGCTGTCGCACCACAACATCCTCAACAACGGCTTCTTCATCGGCGAGGCGATGCGGCTGTCGCCGGCCGACCGGCTGTGCATTCCGGTACCGCTCTATCATTGCTTCGGCATGGTCTTGGGCAACCTCGCCGCCGTCACGCACGGCGCCTGCATGGTATTTCCCGGCGAGGGATTTGATGCGCTGACCACGCTCGAGACGGTGGCGCAGGAGCGCTGCACCGCGCTGCACGGCGTGCCGACCATGTTCATCGCCCAGCTCGACCATCCCGACTTCGCCCGCTTCGATCTGACAAGCCTGCGCACCGGCATCATGGCCGGCTCGCCATGCCCGATCGAGGTGATGGGGCGCGCCGTCGACAAGATGCATCTCTCCGAGATCACCATCGCCTACGGCATGACCGAGACGAGCCCGGTGTCGTTTCAAAGCTCGACCGCGGACCCGCTGCAGCGCCGCGTCTCCACGGTCGGGCGCATTCAACCTCACGTTGAGGTCAAGATCGTCGACGCGCAAGGCCGCATCGTGCCGCCCGGCGCGCCCGGCGAGCTGTTGACGCGCGGCTATTGCGTCATGCTCGGCTATTGGGGCGACGAGGAGCGCAGCCGCGAGGCCATCGATGCGGCGCGCTGGATGCACACCGGCGACCTCGCCACCATCGACGCCGAGGGCTATTGCAACATCGTCGGCCGCATCAAGGACATGGTGATCCGCGGCGGCGAGAACGTTTATCCGCGCGAGATCGAGGAGTTTCTCTATCGCCACCCGAAAATCCAGGACGTCCAGGTCATCGGCGTGCCCGACGATCGCTATGGCGAGGAGATTTGCGCCTGGGTGCGGCTGCGCCCCGGAATGAGCGCCGGCGAGGAGGAAATCCGCGCCTTCTGCCGCGGCCAGATCGCCCACTACAAGGTGCCGCGCTACGTCAAGTTCGTCGACGAATTTCCCATGACGGTGACCGGCAAGATCCAGAAATTCATCATGCGCGAGCGCATGATCGCCGAGCTTGGGCTGAAAATTCAAAGGACGGCGTGAGCCGCGGTATGGCGGCGAGGCTTTGGCCTGGCGCGCGACATCGAAGGCCGACTTCGCCGCGTTTCCTTTGGCTGTACAACGCGAGCTGGGATATGCCCTGTTCCTTGCGCAAATCGGCGGCCGCCCATAACGATGGCAAGGACCCTCAAAGGTTTTGGCGGCGCCACAGTGATCGAGGTCAGGGACAGTTATCAAGGCAATGCCTATCGCGCCGTTTACACCGTGCGTTATGCCGAGGCGGTTCATGTGCTCCATGCCTTCCAGAAGAGATCTACCAGAGAGGCATCAGCACTCCCCAGCCGGAACTGAGGCTGATCGAAAAGCGTCTGAAAGACTTGGCAGGTGAAAGAGAACAGCGATGATGAAAAAAATTCCACAGGTCAAGGACCCGGATCGCAATGTTTGGCTGCAGCTTGGATTCCCCGATGCTGAGGAGCATTATTTGAAGGCTAAGCTCGTGTTGCGGCTCGATCTCGCCATCAGGACGCTAAGGCTTGCCCAGCGCGCCGCCGCCCGACGGATCGGAACTACGCAGCCTGAATTGTCAAAGATATTGCGCGGCAAATTTTCGGAAGCCTCGTTCGAACGCTTGATGCGGTTCCTGACGGCGCTGGGCTGTCAGATCGAGATCAAGATCGCCGCAGTGAACGCCGACAAGGCCGGCGACGTAGTCATTAAGGACGCGCGTCGCAGAGCGGCATGAATTCATTGCAGTGCGACGTAGGCTGGCTTGCCCTACACCCCCAGATGCCGGTGCAGCACGTCCGGCTGGTCACGCAACTGCTGGGTGGTGCGCTGCTCGACGATGTGGCCGTTGTTGATGATGTAGGCGCGGTCGGCGAGCATCATGGCGGCGGAGATGTTCTGCTCGACCAAGAGGATGGTCTGGCCGTCCGCGGCGAGCTTGCGGCAGGTGTCGAGCAGGTCGCGTACGATGATCGGCGCCAAGCCCTCGAACGGCTCGTCGAGCAGCAACAGCTTGGGTTCGCGCACCAGCGCGCGGGCGATCGCCAGCATCTGCTGTTCGCCGCCGGAGAGATCGGTGCCGCGGCTCCCCCGGCGCTCCTTGAGCCGCGGAAACATGGCGTAGACGCGCTCCAGCGGCCAACGGTCCGGCGCCGTCAACCCGGCGAGGATGATGTTGTCCTCGACGTTGAGGCTGCCGAAGATGCGGCGGTCTTCGTGGACGAGTTGCATGCCGGCCCGGGCGATGTCGTGGCTCTTTTTGCCGGCGATCTCGGCGCCGTCGAACCGGATCGAGCCGGCGCGCGGCGTCACCACGCCCATGAGACTTTTCAGCGTCGTGCTCTTGCCGGCGCCGTTGCGGCCGAGCAGCGCCACCACTTCGTGGCGCTCGACGTTAAGCGACACGTCGAAGAGGATGTGCGAATCCTCGTAATAGGAGTTCAAACCCTCGACCTCCAAGAGGCTCATGCCGCGCGCACTCCGCCGAGATACGCCTCCTGCACCGCCTTGTTGCCCTTGATCTCGGTCGGCGTGCCTTCGACCAGCACGCGGCCTTCCTGCAGGACGGTGAGGCGCTCGACCAGCTCGAACAGCGAATCCATGTCGTGGTCGATGATGATCATGGTGCGGCCCCGGCCGATCGATTTGAGGAGCTTGACCATCTCGATGCGTTCGGCGGGACTCATGCCGGCAAGCGGCTCGTCGAGCAACAACAGGCTCGGCGAGCTCGCCAGCGCCAGGCCGACTTCGAGGCGGCGCTTTTCGCCGTAGGCGAGCGCGGCGACGGGGCGCTCGGCACGGTCGGTCAGATCGACCAGCTCGAGCGTATGGCCGACCTGCTCGGCGAGGCCGGGGATGTTGCGCAGGCTGCGGAACATGTCGAGCCGAAACTTGCCGCGCCGCTCGGCGAGCGCGGCGATGGTCACGTTGTCGCGCACGGTGAGCCCGCTGAACAGCTGGTTGACCTGATAGCTCTTGGTCAGGCCGAGCTGGCAGACGTCGGTCACGGTCATGCCGGTGATGTCGCGGCCGCGAAACACGATGCGGCCGGAGGTCGGCGCCATCTCGCAGGTCAGCATCTTGAAGAACGTGGTCTTGCCGGCGCCGTTCGGTCCGATGATGCCGCGCCGCTCGCCGCGCTCGACGGTAAAGTCGATGCCGCTGTTGGCGACGAGGCCGCCGAACCGCTTGGTCAGTCCTGTCGCCTGGAGAAGGGGACCGGAATATCCGTGGTCCTCGCGGCGCAGCGCCGGCATCGCCGCGGCCACCGGCTCCCCGGCGACCGCCAGACGCGTCAGCTTCTCCTCCGCCGGCGTGAGGATGGGAAGCGGCGGCGCTACCGCCGGCGCGGCCTTTTTGCCGACCCGCGTGGCGACGAGTGCGTAAACGTTCTTGAGGCCGCCGACCAGGCCGCGGCGCAGGAAACAGACCAGAAGGACGAAGACGAGGCCCAGCACCAGCTTCCAGGTGGCGCCGAGATGCAGCGCGTTCTGCAGAAAATCGCTCAGATAGAGCCAGACGGCGGCGCCGACCAGCGGGCCGAACAGCGTGCCGGCGCCGCCGATCGCCGTCTGCATGACGAGCTGGCCGGACGTATCGAAGGTGAACGCGTCGGGCGGCATGAAGGCCTGCAACACGCCAAGCAGTCCGCCGGCAAAGCCCGCATAGGCCGCGGCGACGACGAAAGCGGTCAGCTTGTAGCCGTGGATATTGTGGCCGACCGCCGAGGCGCGCAGCGGATTGTCGCGGATCGCGCTCAGGATGACGCCGACCGGCGAGCGCATGATGCGCAGCGCAATCACCATGCCGACAAAAAACCAGAACGCCAGGAAGCCGTAGAGCGACCGGTCGCTGTCGAAGTGCAGGGTGGTGAAGCCGAGATTGACGATCGGGGTCGGCACGCCGGGCAGGCCGTTCTCGCCGCCGGTGTAGGCCGACAGCGGATTGAACTCGACGAAATAGAACACTTCGGCGATCGCCACGGTGATCATGGCGAAGTAGATGCCGGTGCGCCGCAGTGCGATGAGCCCCACCAGATAACCGACGACAGCCGCGGCGATCGTGCCGACGAATAGGGCGACCGTGACGTTGGGGAAATTAACCTGCGTCAACAGATAGGCGGCGACCATGCCGCCGGTGCCGTAAAACGCCGACTGACCGAACGAGAGCAGGCCGGTAAAGCCGAACAGGATGTCGAAGCCGATGCCGAACAGGCCCCAAACCAAAATGCGATTGATCGTACTCGGGGCAAAGCCGACGTGCGGTAGAACAAACGGCGCGACGATCAGCCCGAGCGCGGTCAGGAGCTCGATGGTGAAGGATCGCGGCTTGCGCATCGATTCACGCATTCACTCGCGCCCTGCGGTGCCGAGGAGACCATAGGGGCGCAGCACCAGCACCAGCGTCATCGCCACGAACAGCATGACGTAGGAATAGCCCGGATCGAACATCGAGGTGATGCTGATGATCTCGCCGGCGATCAAGCCGCCAAGCACAGCGCCCGGAAACGAGCCGACCCCGCCGATAACCACCACGACGAA
>JASHQS010000101.1 GCA_030038995.1 Xanthobacteraceae bacterium | reverse complement strand
TCCAAGGCCTTGGTCTGCGCGTCGGCGGGCGTGTTCATGTCAGGCCGGCGCTTAAACTGCCGGCGCTTCGGCGCCGTTGCGCAGAATTTTTCGCCCGCGCGCGGTGAGCACGACGGCGCGGCCGGCGCCGTTGTCGATTCGCACCAGGCCGTCGATGATCGCATCCTCCCACACCGACAGCCGCGGGCAGGTGCTGCGCCACGCCTCCATGGTCTCGCCATAAGTGCGCGGCCGATCCGCCACCCAGGCGAGGAATTGCAGCATGATCAGGCTGGCCGGTTCGGCCATCGCTGCGCTCCGCCGTTCGCGGCGCGACATTACGGCCGGCTTCCACCATGCGCAAATGACTTCGCCGCCCTATCCCGTTATCGTTCCGGCATGATCGGGCCGCGCCGCGTCGAGGGCTACGTCATCGTTTCGAGCGACGGCATGATCGCCGATGCCGATGGCATTATGCCGGCAGCGATCCACAACGACGCCGACCAAAAATTCTTCCAGGATGCGCTCGACCGCACCGCCGTATTGGTGCATGGCCGGCATTCCCACGAAGGCGGGCCGCGCGCCGCCCAGCGCAAGCGCCTCGTGCTGACGCGGCAGACTGCCGCGATTGCGCCCGACCCCGCGCATCCCAATTCGCTGTTGTGGAATCCGGCCGGCGCCACGATCGAACAGGCAATCGCGGCGCTCGGCGCGCCCGCCCGCGCCATCGCGGCGATCGGCGGAACGGAAGTGTTCAGCATGTTTCTGCCGGTCTACGACGCGTTCTATCTGTCGCGCGCGGCGCATGCTGAAATTCCGGGCGGCCGGCCGGTTTTCACCGGAGTTGGACCGGATCTGTCGCCCGAGGACGTGCTGGCGCGGCATGGATTAAAAGCCGGGCCGCGGCGCAATCTCGATGCTGCCGCGGGCATCACCCTGGCAATATGGGAGCGATCGCCATGAGCTTGCGTCCGCCCGGTCGCCATGGGCGCGCCGCGCCGCTCGTCGCGCTCGACTACGAGATCGCCCAGGAGCGGGCCAGCGCGCTTGGCCGGCTCGGCCGGGCGCTGGAAACCTCGCTCGCCGCGCTGTCCGATTACGACAATAGCCGTAGCGAGCGCGATGCCGTCCGTGCCCAACTGGTCCAGGACGCGAGCGACGCGTTGTGGTGCTTCATGGTCCAGCGCGACGCGTGCGGGCTGCGCGATCCGCGGCCGGTCATCCGCGATTACGGCGTGCCTGCCGAAGTGTATGCCCGCATGGGCGCCTTCGGCCGGCGCTGAGCGGCGTCTTTATGACAACTCATTAACGCCGCGGACGCCGGCAGACGCCCGGCAGGCAAGGGTTTGTTCACCGTTCCGGCGGCATTGTCGTTGCAAGTTCAATGACGTGCGGCGTCCGGAAGTCCGATGCGCACCCTGCCCCTGCTCGACGAACTGGAGGCTGCGCTCGCCTGCGGCAGCAATGCGCGCCGCATCGCAATGCTCACCCGCGTCACCGACCTATTCGTCGGTGGCGCGCCGCGTTATTCCGAGACGCAGATCGGCGTGTTCGATGACGTGATGGTGCGGCTCGTCCACACCATCGAGGCCAAGGCGCGCGCCCGGCTGTCGCACCGGCTAGCGCCGATCGCCAATGCCCCGACCAATGTCGTCTCCATGCTGGCCTTCGATGACGATATCGAAGTCGCGCAGCCGGTGCTCAGCCAGTCCGGACGCCTCGGCGAGCGCGAGCTCGTGGCTACCGCCACGAGCAAGGGCCAGCAGCACCTCGCCGCGATCGCCCAGCGCAAATCGTTGAGCGAGGCGGTGACCGACGTGCTGGTCGAGCGCGGCGACCGCGACGTGGTGCAGTCGGTGGTCAAAAACGCCGGCGCCCGCTTTTCCGACGCCGGCTTCCGCATGCTGGTCAAGCGCTCGACCGGCGACGACGCGCTGGCCACCGAGGTCGGCCGTCGCCGCGACATCCCCCGGCCGCATTTTCTGATGCTGCTCGAGAAGGCGTCGAGCACGGTGCGGGCGCGGCTGGCGGCGGAAAATCCGCAAGCCGGCGCCGCGGTCGAGGGCGTCGTCGCCGAGGTCGCCAGCGGCATCCGCAGCGAGGTCCGCAAAGCCTCGCCCGACTTTGCCGCGGCGCAGGCCGAGGTGGAGCGGCAGAACCGCATCCGCCGCATCGGCGAAGCCGAGATTTACCAGTACGCCCGCGACCGCAAGTTCGAAGAGACCGCGGTCGCGCTGGCGCTGTTATGCGACACGCCGATCGACGTGGTGGAGCGGGCCCTGCTCGATCCCGGCGCCGAGATCGTGCTCATCCTCGCCAAGGTCGCGGGGCTGTCCTCGACCACGACCAAGGCCATTCTGCTGCTGCGCGCCGCCGACCGCGGCATGTCGGCCAACGACCTCGAACAGGCGCTGGCGAGCTTCGACCGCCTGCAACCCGACACCGCCCGGCGCGTGCTCGGCTTCTTCCGCACGCGCGTGAAAAAGCCGGCGGAGCCGATAGTCCCGCCGCCCGTCGCCATCAACGGCTGAATTGGCTCGCTTGCGAGCAGCCGCGCCCGGCAGATACTCAGTAGCCGCAATAGCTTGGGTAGAGCGGCGGCGACCAGGCGCCGTTCGGATAGCGGTAATAGCAGCCGCCGCGCCACCAATAATAGCCGTTGGGCCGCGCCTGCGCCTCGGAGGCAATGACCGCCCCGGTTGTGCCGCCGATGATGGCGCCGGCCACCGCGCCCCGACCACGACCCAGTGCGCCGCCGACGATACCGCCGAGCACGCCGCCGACGATGGCGCCGCCGATCGGCGCCGCCGGATCCGGCGGCGGCGGTGCATACTGTGCTGCGGCCTGCTGCGCCGTCAGCGCCAAGACCAGTCCGGTAACGATCCCCGCACCCAAGGCCCGCATGTGCGTTGCTCCTCTCCTCAAGCTCCAGCCGTCGATCGGCGTGGCGGTGAGGCACGCGATGCCGTACCTGCCGCGCCAACTCGATCGCATCATAGAACATTCATTGGCAAAAATATGGGTGAACATTTGGTAATGCGCAGTCCTGCCGGCGCTGTGGCTCACAGCGGCAGGCCCGGCAGCAGCCGGTGCGCGGTTTGCCAGTCGATCGAGGCGCGGTCGGCGGCGGAAAAGCCGTACGCGGCGAGCCCGCGGGCGGCCTCGCTGGCCTCGCGGAACGGGAAATCCGAGCCGAACATGATTTGCGACACCGGAACGATCTTGAGCAGCGCCGCGAACTGCCCCGGCTCGTTGCCCTGCGCGATCTCGTAAAAGTACTTGCGCACGACCGGCTCGACGCCGTCCGGCATGCGCGGGTCCTTTCTGATCTGCTGCTCGCGGATGAAGCGGCCGATCAGGAACGGCAACGTGCCGCCGCTGTGCGACCAGATGAATTTGACGTCCGGGCAACGGAACGCGGTACCGGCCTTGCCGAAGATCAGGCTCGCGATGGTGCGCGTGGTATCGGTGGCGAACTCGATCGAGCTTGGGCCGACGCCATCGGCGAGATGGCTGCAGCAGGCCGGATTGAGCGGGTGCGTGTACACCACGGCGCGTCGGCGGCTGAGTTCCTCGAACACCGGCACGAAGGCCGCGTCGCCCAAATACTTGTCGCCGTAGCTGGTGAACAGGCCGATGCCGTCGGCCTTGAGCACGTCGAGCGCATATTCGATCTCGCGCAGGCTGCCGTCGGCGTCGGGCAACGGAATGGCCGCGAACAGGCCGAAGCGGCCGGGATTGTCGCTGCGCAATTGCGCGCCGGCCTCGTTGCAGGCGCGCGCCAGCGCACGGTCCGCGGCGACGTCGCCGAGCCAGACGCCGGGCGGCACCAGCGACAGCACGGCTTTGGTCACGCCGGCTTTCGCCATATCGTCGAGCGAGGCTTGCACCGACCATGCCGGCACCCGGCCGCCGTGCTTGACCACCGCGTCGGCGTGGACCTTCGGGACGTAGTGGTGATGCACG
>JASHQS010000100.1 GCA_030038995.1 Xanthobacteraceae bacterium | reverse complement strand
ACACCGCCGTAGTTGCGGCGCCGCCTGCGGCGCAACCGCCAAGCCCGCAAGCAAGTCCGCCGGAAACGTCGGAGCCGGCGGCTGCACCACCGGCGCAGCCAGCAGCGGCTGCGCCGGTGCCGCGGGACAATATCCCCGATTGATCAGTTTTGGCCGGCGGTGCCGGCAGCGCCGCCAGCGCCGGAATTTGCCAGCGGCTGTTCGCCTTCGTCCGTGTCGGCTTCGCGCTCACGCCGCGATGCGGCGGCCTCGGGCTCGAAAAACGCTGCCGCGGCAAGCGCGGCTGCCTCGGCTTCGCTCGGCTCTTCGCGCCGCTGGGTCACGTCCTCGCCGCGGGCGATGCGTTCGGCCTCGTCGTTGCTGCGCGCGACAATGACCGTGATTGCGGTTTCGATGTCCGGGTGCAGCGCCAGCGGCACGGTGTGCCGGCCGATCGTCTTGATCGGGACGTTGAGCGCGATCTGATTGCGGTTGACCGGAAAGCCGGCCTCGGTGATCAGGCGAACGAGATCGCGCGGCGACACCGAGCCGAAAAGCTGGCCTGCCTCGGAAGCCTGGCGCAGCACCGTAAAGCTCTTGCCGTTGAGTCTCTCGGCAATGCCGGCGGCCTCGGTCTTCATGGCGAGCGAGCGCGCTTGAAGCTCGGCTTTCATGGTTTCGAAGCGGGTGCGGTTCTCGTCGGTGGCGCGCAACGCCTTGCCGCGCGGCAGCAGGAAATTGCGGGCGAAGCCGTCCTTGACGCGCACCACCTCGCCCATCTGGCCGAGCCGGGCGACGCGTTCGAGCAGGATCACTTCCATGCCGGCTTCTCCTTTGCCGATCAGCGGATCACGTTAGCGGATCACATAGGGCAATAGCCCAAGAAAGCGCGCGCGCTTTATCGCTTGCGCAAGCTCGCGCTGCTTTTTCGCCGAAACGGCGGTGATCCTGCTCGGAACGATCTTGCCGCGTTCCGAGACGAACCGTTGTAGGAGCTTGACGTCCTTGTAATCGATCTTCGGCGCGTTGGCGCCGGAGAAGGGGCAGCTCTTGCGCCGCCGGAAGAACGGCCGGCGTCCGCCGCCGAGTTGAGGGGACATGGCCATTTTTATTGCCCCGTCACAGTTTCGGCTTCTTCTTCGCGCGGCCGGCGCTCGCGGTCGCGCGGACGATCGCCGCGCTCGCCCCGATCGCTGCGCTCGCCCCGATCGCCCCGATCGCTGCGCTCGCCCCGATCGCCGCGTTCAAACCGGTCGCCGCGCTCGCCGCGCCGCTCCTCGCGGTCACGATCGCGTTCGGCGCGACGCATCATGGCGGACGGTCCGGCCTCGTGCTCCTCGACGCGGATCGTCAGGTAGCGCAGCACGTCTTCATTGAGCCGCTCCAGCCGCTCGATCTCATTGATGGCCGCCGGCGGCGCATCGATGTTCAGCAGGGTGAAATGGGCTTTGCGGTTCTTGCGCAGCCGATAGGAGAGCGATTTGACGCCCCAATACTCGGTTTTGGCGACCGCGCCGCCGAGGTTCTCGACGACGCCTTTTAATTGCGCGGTCAATTCCTCGACCTGCTGCGCGCTGGCATCCTGGCGCGCAAGGTAAACGTGTTCGTAGAGCGGCATGGCTGGCCTTTCCTCAAGTCCTTAAGCCCGCCCCGGCGCCAAGCCCCTCGAGCCCTTCGGGAAAGGCTCGAATGCTCTGAAGGCGGGGACACCGGACGCCGGACCATCGCGGCCCTACCGCTTGCATTGGCGCGTATGGTCAAAAAAGCCGAAGATGCGCGCCGCGGCCGTCCGTTCAGCCCCCGGCCGGGGTCGAGCGGAAGCCGGACATATACGCGGGCGGCGCGGAAAGGCAAGCGCGCAGGCGGTGCAATTACGCGGACGATGGCGCGCGTCTGGAGCGGCTTACCCTCGGCTGCGCCGGGCCCTGGATCATTTCGGCAAGCCGTACCGCAAGCTCGATGGCCTCGCGCATTTGGCTTGCGCCGGCGTTCTGGGCCGGTGGCGCGGCGTTGCGCAGCTTCTGGACGCGGGCCAGCAGGGTTTCGAGGCTTTGCTCCAGCAATTTTTGCCGGAATGCGGCGTCGTTTCGCGCACGCGCGAGGTCTGCGTCGGTAACCGGTGCAAAGGCCGCCATGGCAATGACCCCGCGCGCGCTGATGGGGCGGTAGCTCCCGCCGTCCCAAGATTACGAATTTGCGGTTGTCGCTTTCTTACTTTGCTGGCCGGCGTCGCCCCGGCCATGCTTGACAGGGCTTCTCCCGGGGTATCTTTCGCCCCTCTCGCAGGCAGGCAGGCCGATGGCGATTGCGTTCGTTTTTCCCGGCCAGGGCAGTCAGGCGGTCGGCATGGGCAAGCTCTTGGCCGACGCCTTCGAGCCGGCCCGCCGCGTGTTTGCCGAGGTGGACGAGGCTTTGGGCGAGCCGCTCAGCCACACCATCTGGAATGGCCCTCCAGATAAGCTGATCCTCACCGAAAATGCGCAGCCGGCGCTGATGGCGGTTTCGCTTGCGGTGATGCGGGTGCTCGAGGCGGAGGCCGGCCTCGATCTCGGCCGCGATGCCAAATTCGTCGCCGGCCACTCGCTCGGCGAATATTCGGCGCTTGCCGCCGCCGGCGCGCTCTCGATCGCCGACGCGGCGAGGCTCTTGCGCATTCGCGGCCGCGCCATGCAGAAAGCGGTGCCGGTCGGCGCCGGCGCCATGGCGGCGCTGGTCGGAGCCGAGTTCGCCGCGGCGCAGGCGATTGCCGCCGAGGCCGCCAGCGCCGGCATATGCGCCGCCGCCAACGACAATGGCGGCGGTCAGGTTGTCTTGTCGGGCGCTAAGGCGGCGGTCGAACGCGCCGTCGACATCGCCAAGGCGCGCGGTGTCAAACGGGCGATGATGCTGCCGGTGTCCGCGCCCTTCCATTGCGCCTTGATGCGGCCGGCTGCCGATGCGATGGCCGAGGCGCTCGCGAAAATCACCGTCAAGCCGCCGCGCGTGCCGCTGCTCGCCAATGTGCCGGCGCGGCCGCTCACCGAGCCGGCCGACATCGTGCGCTCTCTGGTCGAGCAGGTGACCGGCACCGTGCGCTGGCGTGAATCGGTTCTCTACATGGCGCGCAACGGCGTGACCACGTTTTATGAGGTCGGCGCCGGCCGGGTGCTGACCGGGTTGATCAAGCGCATCGTCGAAACCGCCGAGGCTTCATCGATCAACGCGCCCGAGGACATTGCCCGCTTCAAGGCGGCGCGCGGCTGAACGCCTGGCGGCGCCAGAGAGCAAACAAAGTCGCGGGGCGAAGAGGATCACATGTTCGACCTTCCTGGAAAGACCGCGTTGATCACCGGGGCGAGCGGACCGATCGGCGGCGGCATCGCGCGCATGCTTCACGCCCAGGGCGCGCGCGTTGCCATTTCCGGCACGCGGCGCGAAGTGCTCGACCGGCTGGCCGCCGAGCTCGGCACGCGCGTCCACGTCTTGCCGTGCAACCTCGCCGACGCGGCGCAGACCGACGCGCTGGTGCCGCAGGCCGAAGCGGCGATGGGGCAACTCGACGTGCTGGTCGCCAATGCCGGGGTGGCGCGCGATAATCTCCTGGTGCAATTGCGCGACGCGGATTGGGACCAAGTCATCGCCGTCAATCTGTCGGCGACGTTCCGGCTGGCGCGCGCCGCGGTGCGCGGCATGATGCGCCGCCGCTTCGGCCGCATCATCGCCATCACCTCGGTGGTGGGCACCACCGGCAATCCGGGTCAGGCCAATTACGTCGCCGCCAAAGCCGGCATCGCCGGCATGATCAAGACGGTGGCGCAGGAATACGCCAAGCGCGGCGTCACGGCCAATTGCGTGGCGCCAGGCTTCATCGTCACGCCGATGACGGACAAGCTCAACGACAAGCAGCGCGAGACCATCCTGGCAAAAATCCCGGCCGGCCGCGCCGGAACGAGCGAGGAGGTTGCGGCGGCCGTGCTCTTCCTCGCCTCCAACGAGGCCGCCTACGTGACCGGGCAGACGCTGCACGTCAACGGCGGCATGGCGATGATGTGAGGGCCGCGGGATCGAAACGGGCGGGCGCTGCCGCGCTAGTCAACGCAGGGGAAGTATGGTAACCGACCGCCATTGGGCTCGGGGAACCTGGAAGCCGGAGAGCGGGGCAACAACGGTCCGCCTCTGATCGGTGTCGACCCGCGGCCGTCACCGACGACGAGACGAGACTCATGCTCACTGAGTCGCGTTGAAACAAGAGGTTGGAACGATGAGTGATATTGCCGAGCGG
>JASHQS010000099.1 GCA_030038995.1 Xanthobacteraceae bacterium | reverse complement strand
GGCCGAACGCCGGCTCCTTGTAGGGGGTCGGCGGCAATTGCCAGGCGCCGGTCGAGGGCGGGCGTATTTCGGCGTCGACGTGCACGTCGAGCAGATACGGCCGCCCGGCTTTGACGGCGTGCTCCAGCGCGGCGGAAAAATCCTGGGAGCGGGTGACGGTGAGCGCCTCGACGCCGGCGGCTCTGGCCCAGCCGGCGAAATCGGGATTGTACGGCTTTTTGTTGGCGCCCTGATGAAACATGGTGCCGTGCTCGCGGCCGCCGAACAGGCCGAGCTGAATGTCGCGGATCGAGACCCAGCCGAAATTGTTCCAGATCACCCACACCACCGGGATGTCGTATTCGACCGCGGTGCACAGCACGTGCGGTACCATGGAGAAGCAGCCGTCGCCGGTGACCGCGACCACCGGCCGATCCGGCGCGGCGAGCTTGGCGCCGAGCGCGCCGGCGGCGCCGAAGCCCATGCCGGAAAAGCCCCACGAATTGAGCATGCATTGCGGCCGCCGCGCGCTCCAGAACTGCATGTACCAATTGTGGCTGACGCCGACGTCGCAACAAAGAATGCCGTCGTCCGGCAGCACCGCGCGGCAATCGGCGACCACGCGTTCGGGGCGCAGCGGTGACGTGTGCAGCTCGAAATTCGGCTGGACGAATTTTTCCCACTCGGCGCGCCATTTGGCGATGTCGCCGAGCCATTCTCGCGTACCGGACTTGATGTCGCGGCGCTCGCATTCGTGTAGAAGCTGGCGCAGGAACGTGCGCGCGTCGGCGAGGATGCCGAGGTCCGGCGGATAATTACGCCCAAGTTCGTCCGTATCGACGTCGACATGGATGAGTTTTGTGTGCGGAAAATTCCAGGAAAAACCCGGCAGCCATGACGACGCCGAGCGGTCGTCGAAGCGGGCGCCGAGGGCGATCACGAGATCGGCGCGGCGGCCGGCTTCGTTGGCCGGATAGGCGCCGTTCCTTCCGATGAAGCCGAGCGAGAGCGGATCGGTCATGTCGAAGGCGCCCATGCCGTTGGGCGACGAGATCACCGGGATGCCGAGCCGGCGGGCGAATTCGGTCAGCTCGCGGCTTGCTTCCGACAGCGTCACGCCGTGGCCGATGAACAGCACCGGCCGCCGCGCCGCGACGATCATGTCGAGCGCGCGCGAAATTTGCTCGGGCGCCGCGCCGCTCCTTTGCGCATTGAGCGGCGGCGCCGGCGGCGGCAGCTCGACCTCGTCCTCCTCCTGAAACACGTTGAACGGCACGTCGACGTTGACCGGCCCCGGCCGGCCGGACAGCATCGCGGTCATCGCTTGGCGCAAAGCCAGCGGCAGCATGTCGACGCGGGTCGGCTGAAAGCTGCGCTTGACCACCGGGCGCACGATATTGACGAAATCGGCCTGGAAATGCCGGTTGATCTCCTGGAACGGGCTCCTGTTGAACTGCTGCGTCGGCACGTTGGCGGTGATCGCCAAGAGCGCCGAGGAATCGGTGAGCGCGCAGGCGAGCGGCATGACGATATTGCAGGAGCCCGGCCCGCACGAAGTCAGCGTCGCCGCCGGCTTGTGGCGGACGCGGAAATAAGCGTCGGCCATGTGGGCGGCCACCTGCTCGTGGCGCGGCGAGATCAAGGTGATGCGGTCGCGCGCCGCGTAGAGCGGATCGAGCATGCCGACGTTGCCGTGGCCGCAAATGCCGAACACGTAGGCAATGTCGTTCTCGATCAGATATTCGACGATCAGCTCGGCACCCTTCATGCGTGACATATTCAGCTCCTTATCAATTCAGTTACGACCGCTCGTCCCCGCGAGGGGCCCCCATCGCGCTCGCGCGATGGGGAACCCCGTTGCGGGGACCCAGTTGCTGGATTCCCGCTTGCGCGGGAATGAGCGGGTAGCTGCCATTTCCAATCACACGGCCTTCTTGCGCGCAATCGGCCGCAGCGAGCGCGCGGACGGGACCATCGAGGATCTTGCCAGGTTGTGAGATGCGCGGCATGAGTGGGCCCGTAAGCCCCAGGGCGAAAGAACCGATCGTAATAGTCTGTGTCCAAGTGATGGGCTTGCATGAGCCACATCAAATGCATGGCGTCCAAACTGCCCGGGAAGCGGCCGTATGTTTCGTAAATGTAATTGCAGCAATAGCCCGGATTGAACGAAGTGAAATCCGGGAGCGGCGCGCAAGCCGCCGCGCCTTCCCGGGTTTCGCTTCGCTCAACCCGGGCTACGGGACCTCACATCACCACGACCTTGGTGCCGACTTTGACGCGATTGTAGAGGTCGATGACGTCGGCATTGCGCAGCCGGATGCAGCCTGAGGAAACGTTATGCCCGATGGTCCACGGCTCGTTCGAGCCGTGAATGCGGTAGTCGGTCGAGCCGAGATACATGGCGCGGGCGCCAAGCGGATTTTCGGGGCCGCCGGCCATGAAGCGCGGCAGTTCAGGCTGCCGCTTGAGCATCGCCCCCGGCGGTCGCCAATCAGGCCATTCGCGCTTGGCGGTGATGGTCTTTACCCCGGCCCAGGTGAAACCCGGGCGGCCGACGCCGATGCCGTAGCGCAATGCCTTGCCGCCCTCCTGCACCAGATAAAGAAATTTGTTTGGCGTATCGATCACGATGGTACCCGGCTGTTCCTTGCCGTCGTAGGACACGACTTGGCGGTCGAATTTCGGGTCGACCGGAGGGTGCTGCGCCGCGGCGAAGTTTGCAGCGGCATCGAGCGGATCGTTGGCCGGCAGGCTCGCCTGCCGCGACTCGGCAGGC
>JASHQS010000098.1 GCA_030038995.1 Xanthobacteraceae bacterium | reverse complement strand
GAACGGCTGGCCGTCGCCGAAGCGTTCGGCCGTTTCGCCGGCATCGATCTGTTGGCGACGTTAGGGGAGGGCGAAGGCGACCGCGCGGCGCTGGCCCGCGCCGCGCTCGCGGCCGGCGTGCGCATCGCCGAGGACGACACCTGGGGCGACATTTTCAGCCGCGTGCTGGTCGAGCGCATCGAGCCGAAACTCGGCATCGGCCGCGCCACGATCCTCGACGAGTATCCCGCCGTGCAGGCGGCTTTGGCGCGGCCGTCGAGCGACCCGCGCGTGGCGGAACGCTTCGAGCTCTACGTCTGCGGCGTCGAAATCGCCAACGGCTTTGCCGAGCTGACCGATCCCTCCGAGCAGCGCCGCCGGCTCGAAGCCGAGATGGCCGAGAAGGCGCGCCGCTACGGCGAGCGCTACCCGCTCGACGAAGATTTCTTGGCCGCGCTTGCGCAAATGCCCGACGCCTGCGGCATCGCGCTCGGCCTCGACCGCCTGGTCATGCTCGCCACCGGCGCCTCGCGCATCGATCAGGTGCTGTGGACGCCGCTGGGGGGCGAATAGTTCACGCCGCCCGGCGCCGTTTGGATGTGCGGGGGCGCCGCGCCGGGCGGGCGGTAAGCGTAAGGCCCATGGCATGCATGATGCGCATGACGGTCGCGAATTCGGGATTGCCGGTTTCGCCAAGCGCCTTGTACAGACTCTCGCGGTTTAAACCCGCGGTTTTTGCAATTTCAGCCATGCCGCGCGCCCTGGCGACGATGCCAAGCGCGTCGCGCACGAAGTCGGGATCATGAGTCTGTATGTAGCCTGCAGGCGACAACGTCGTCAACGCGACCGAGGGTGGCCGGTACATATCAACGATGGCTGGCCTCGCGACCGAAATGTTTTAGGTCCTTATTCAATTCCGCTTAGCCGTTCTCCGTGTGCACCGAGGCGTCGAATTCCGGCGAAAATCGTCGCATCATGGCGTAGAAACGAGTGCACACGACCCAGCCTAACGGATTGAGACTACAAGAAAAGTGACGATAAATCAAGGATATAGGTTCTGTATTGCGCCGATGATGGAATGGACCGACCGGCACTGCCGGTTCTTCCATCGCCTTTTGACGCGCCGCGCGCTGCTCTATACCGAGATGCTCACTACCGGCGCGGTGCTGCATGGCGACCGGGCGCGGCTTCTGCGTTTCGATCCGGCCGAGCAGCCGCTGGCGTTGCAGCTTGGCGGCTGCGAGCCGCGGGCGCTCGCTGCCTGCGCGCGTATCGGCGCCGATCTCGGCTTTGACGAGATCAATCTCAATGTCGGTTGTCCGTCCGACCGCGTGCAGGAGGGCCGCTTCGGTGCTTGTCTGATGGCCGAGCCGGCGCTGGTCGGCGACTGCGTCGCGGCCATGAAGGTCGCCGTTGCCGTGCCGGTCACGGTCAAATGCCGCATCGGCATCGACGCACAGGACCCCGAAGCAGCGCTCGAAGTTTTTGCCGGCGCTGTCGAAGCTGCCGGCGTCGATGCGCTGATCGTGCATGCGCGCAAGGCCTGGCTCAAGGGCCTGTCGCCGAAAGAGAACCGCGAGGTGCCGCCGCTCGATTACGACCGCGTCTATCGGCTCAAGGTGGCGCATCCGCGCTTGCCGATTGTGCTCAATGGCGGCATTGCCACTGTCGAACAGGCGCTGGCGCATCTCGCTTACGTCGACGGCGTGATGATGGGCCGCGTCGCCTATCAGGAGCCATGGCGGCTCCTTGCAGTGGATGCGCTGGTGTTCGGCGACGATCCGACCTTCGCGTCGGCCAAAGCGGCGGCGCTGGCGCTGATCCCTTACATCGAGCGCGAGTTTTTGGTCCAAGGCACGCCCCTGCATGCGATCACGCGGCACCTGCACGGCCTGTTCCGCGCGGTCCCTGGCGCCCGCGCGTTCCGCCGCCATCTCGCCGGCGCCGCGGGCAGGCCGCAAGCGGGCGCGGAATTTTTGACGCAAGCGCTGTCGCTCGTGCGCGACGCCGGCCTCGACACGCGGCGAGAATTGGCGCACATCGCCGCTTAGCGCCGCCGTCCGTCCGGGCCGCAACCGCGGGCTCGGCTCCATCCCCGGGGCTCATTGCTGCAATGTGCCGAGGCGATTTCCCGCCCCCGGCAGTTATGTATTTGTCGGTTCCTTGGACCGCGCGCGCCGCAGCCGCAAGCAGGCGGGGATGGTCGGAGTCGAACGAATGATCTTTGGCGTCGGGTTGAACGAAATCCTGTGGCTTGTCGCCGCCATCGTGGTCGCCGGCACGATCACCGGCTTGCTCGCCGGCCTGTTCGGCATCGGCGGCGGCGCGGTGATCGTGCCGGTGCTCTACGAAGTATTCCGGGTGCTCGGCGTGCCCGAAGCGGTACGCATGCAGCTCTGCGTCGGCACCTCGTTCGCCATCATCCTGCCGACCGCGGTGCGCTCCTATCTGGCCCATCGCGCCAAGGGGCTGGTCGTGCCGCGGGTGATCCGGCTGTGGGCGCTGCCGGCGATGATCGGGGTGGCTTGCGGCGCCGCGATCGCGGCTTTCGCGCCGGCCGTGGTGTTCAAGATCGCCTTCGTGGTGATCGCGACCTTCATCGCCGTGAAATTCCTGCTCGGCGGCGATCGCTGGAATCTCGGCGACGATTTGCCCGGCACCCTGCCGATGACCGGCTACGGTTTCGGCATCGGGCTTGCCGGATCGCTGATGGGCATCAGCGGCGGATCGCTGTCCAACATCGTGCTCACGCTGTACGGCAAATCGATCCACCAGGCGGTGGCGACGTCGGCGGGGCTCGGTGTGCCGATCACCATCGCCGGCACGCTCGGCTACATTCTGGCCGGGCTGCCGCATCAGGCGCTGTTGCCGCCGCTATCGCTCGGCTTCGTGTCGTTGGTCGGGCTCGTGGTCATGGCGCCGGTGTCGAGCTTCGCGGCGCCCTATGGCGCGCGGCTTGCGCACCGCTTGTCGCGGCGCACGCTGGAGATCGCATTCAGCCTGTTTCTGTTCCTGGTCTCGCTGCGGTTTCTGCTCAGCCTGGTTTAGCCGGACTAATTGATTTGTCATTCCGGGGCCGAGCGAAGCGAGGAACCCGGAATCCATAATCCCAGCGCAGGGGTTATGGATTCCGGACTCGCCGCTTCGCGGCGATCCGGAATGACGAGTGTTCTGGCCTCACGGATAGCCGTGCAGCACCAAGCGGTCGCCGCGCACTTCCCAGCTCTGCAGCCGGTTCAAAAAGCTCATGCCGAGGAGACTGGTCTTCAGCGTGCCGGGCTGCGCCACCAGCGCCTCGATCGAGTGCTCCACCAGACTGCCGACGGCGACGCGGTCGAGGGTCACCGGCGCGGCGCGGGTGCGGCCGTTGGCGGTGTCGATATTGACCGTGTAGTTCAGCACTTCGAGCGGCAGCCCGGCGGCGCGGGCGTCGTCGCGGGTGAGCACCACCGAGCTCGCTCCGGTGTCGAGCACCATGGCGATGCGTGCGCCGTTGATTTGCGCGGTGATGGCGAAATCGCCGCTGCTGGTGCGCGCGACCGCGACGGTGCGGCCCTGCGATATAACGCGCCCGGGCAGCAATTCGGCGAGCACGCGGTCGGCGATCTGGTGCAACTCGAAGCGGAACGAATAGCCGGCCACCAGCACGAGGCCGACCACGACCCATAGCAGCGCCGCCATGATCGCCTGCGTGAAGCGCTCGCGGAACAGCATCAGCACCGTGCCGGCGACGAAGACCAGGAGCGCGATCTTGTAAGCCAGCGACGAAAAATCCCGGCGCGACAGCGGCCCGATCGTCCCGCCCTCGCCGTTGGCGAGCGCGATCAAGATGGCGATCGCAAGGCCTACGAGCAGAAGCAGCAACAATCGTTGACGCACAGACCCGTCCCTCAATGGCGACGCTCGTATAGTGCGCGCTGCGCCATCGCGTAAACGTTTGCCAATCGCGGCACCTTAAACGGCCTGCGGGTGCAGGAAAAGCCGGGCTGTTCCGGAACGATCAGCCGCCGGCGCCGGCCCGCGCCCGCCGCGCCCGGCTCGGCGCCGCGTCGGCGGCGGAGGCGGCAG
>JASHQS010000097.1 GCA_030038995.1 Xanthobacteraceae bacterium | reverse complement strand
TCAAGCGCGTATTGCGAAACGATCTGATAGGGCTCGGCCGGCCAGCGGCCGTCATTTGCCCGTTCGCTCTGTGTCCTGGCCTCGGCGACTGATGGCGTGCGCAACTGCGCGATCGCCGGCTCCGCAAGCGATCTCACCAGGAAGGCGTCGAGCGGCTGATCGACCGGATAACCGGCGTTCCTCACCGCATCCGCGATGCCGAGGCGCCGAAAGTGCTCCATGGTCCGCGCGTGGCACCGCTCCATCTTCGGCAGGAACGAAGGCTCGGGACGTTTATCGATCAGCAGGCACTCGACCCCTTGTTGACCGAGATCGATGGCGAGCATCAGCCCGACGGGTCCACCGCCGACGATCAAGACCGGCTGATCGCGTCCCATCACCAGGTTCTCTTGCCGTGCGGTCTAGGGCCACAGCTCTTTGCTGGCGAGCCGCGCGCCTTCGGCCAGCGCCTGCAGCTTGGCCCAGGCGATCTGCGGATGGATGCGGCCGCCCAGCCCGCAATCGGTGCCGGCAATGACGGCCTCGCGGCCGACCACCTTGGCGTAGCGCACGATCCGGTCGGCGACGACCTGCGGATGCTCGACGATGTTGGTGGCGTGGCTGACCACGCCGGGAATGAGCAGCTTGCCCTCGGCAAGCTTGACGTCCTGCCACACCCGCCACTCGTGCTCGTGGCGGACATTGCCGGCTTCGACCGAATAGGCGCCGGCATTCACGCTCAGCACCAGATCGACGATATCCTTGAGCGGAATGTCGGTGGTGTGCGGCCCGTGCCAGCTGCCCCAGCAGATATGAAAGCGGATGCGATCGGCCGGCAGCCCGCGCAGCGCGTGATTGAGCGCCTCCATGCGCACGCGTTCGAACTTCTTGAACTCCACAAGCGGCGGCTCGGGATTGATCATGTCCCAATTGTCGGGGAGGCTCGGGTCGTCGATCTGCAGCACGATGCCGGCATCGACGACGGCCTGGTATTCGTCGCGCATGGCGTCCGCCGCAGCGAACAGAAACTCCTCCTCGGTCTTGTAATAAAGATCGATGCCGCGGGCGAAGCTGCCCGGCCCGATCGAGCACATAAAACCTTCGTCGACGCCGGCCGCTGCCATCGCTTTCTTGAAGTTTTCGATATCGGCCTGCAGCGCCGCATGGCCGGTATATTTTATCGGCGCGGTGCAGGCCGGCCGCCCGACCGGGCGGCGCGCCGCGCTGCCCATCAGGCTGCCGCTCGATTCCGGATCGAGATAGAACTCGCCGAATTTCTGCCAGTCGCGCCGGTTGGCGAACGAGGTCAGCGCGACATCGGCGACGGTCGATTTCTTGTGCTGGGTCTCGTGCGCGGCGGCTGCCGCGCTGCCGGCCGGCGAAAATCCCGACATCCGCGCGAAGGCATAGTTCCACCAGGCGCCATAATCGTAAGACCCGGCGACCGGTTTGCCGAACTCGCCGTCATCGGGAATGTCGATGCCAAGCTCGCGCTGCTTCTTGACCACATCGGCAACCGAAGCGGCGAGAAGGCGCGCGTAAGCCGGATCGTCGCCTTTGGCTTCGCCGATGGCGATCGACTTGCTCATAGCGATGAGGTTCGCCGGCCGCGACAGACTGCCGGCGTGCGTGGTCAGAATCCTGTCCTTGCCGGTTCGCATGCCGCCGTCTCCTCCGGTAAGTAGCCCGGGCTGGGCGGAGCGAAACCCGGGGCCAACCTTGCAGTTTCACTGTTGCTCCCGGCTTTCGCTCCGCTCAAGCCGGGCTACAAAGCTGCACCTGCCGGCACCGCCATCTCCGGCGGCTGCGTGACGCGCAGCGGCGGCGGCGCGTCGGTCCACAGCGCGATCTCGACCATGTTGGTGCCGCTCGATGGGCCTTGGCTGAGCTTCGAGGTGCCGCGGTCGTGGGTCAGCATGTTGGCGTTGCCGTGGGCGCACAGCGCGCCGTCCTCGGTGCCGGCCGGATCGTACCAGGCGCCGCAGGAGAGCTTGGCGACGCCCGGAGACAAGGTGTCGGTGATGACCGCGCCGGCGAGGCAGGCGCCGCGCGCGTTGAAGATGCGCACCACGTCGCCGTTCTTGATGCCGCGGGCCCGCGCGTCGTCGGGATGCAGCGCCACCGCCTCGCGGCCCGCCACCTTGCCGCGCGCCGAGACCAGGCCGCCGTCCATCTGGCTGTGCAGGCGAAAGCGCGGCTGGCTCGAAATCAGGTGCAGCGGATAGTCGCCCGCGGAGCGCGCGCCGAGCCATTCCGACGGCTCGATCCAGCTCGGGTGCGGCGGACAATTGTCGTAGCCGAAGCCCGCGATCTTCTCCGAATAAAGCTCGATGCGGCCGGACGGCGTCGCCAGGCGATTGCGCTCCGGGTCGGCACGGAAATTTGCGAACAGCACGTACTCGTCGGCGCCCGGCGGAATTTCGAAAAAGCCGTCCTGGCGGAAGCGGTCGAAATCCGGAATCGCCGCCGCGTTGGTGCGCACGCTGCCGCGCCAGCTATCGTAGAGGTGGCGCAGCCAGCCCATTTCGTCGCGGCCGGCATTGTACTTTTCCTCACAGCCGAGCCGGCGGGCGAGTTCGCAGAAAATCGAAAAATCGTCGCGCGCCGCGCCGACCGGCTCGACCGCCTTGTGCATGGCAATGACGAAGCGGTCGCGCGGCGCGCAGCCGATATCGTTGCGCTCGAGCGTGGTGGTCGCCGGCAGCACGATGTCGGCGTGGCGCGCGGTCGCGGTCCACCACGGCTCGTGCACGATGATGGTCTGCGGCCTTTGCCACGCCGCGCGCAGCCGGTTGGTGTCCTGATGATGATGGAACGGATTGCCGCCGGCCCAATAGACGAGCTTGATGTCCGGATACGTGGCTTTACGGCCGTTGAAGTCGTACGGCTCGCCGGGGCGCGCGAGACACTCGGCGATGCGCGCGGCCGGAATGGCGCGGCCGAGCGGATTGGCGAGCCCCTCCATGGTCGGCGCCTTGAAGGCCAGCGGCGGCTCGGCGATGCCGGTTGCCGAGCCGTAGCCGAAACCGAAACCGCCGCCAGGCAGTCCGATCTGGCCGAGGCAGGATGCGAGCAAAATCACCGCCCAGTACGGCTGCTCGCCGTGATCGGCGCGCTGCA
The DNA here is from genome assembly GCA_030038995.1 of Xanthobacteraceae bacterium. Lineage (GTDB taxonomy): Bacteria > Pseudomonadota > Alphaproteobacteria > Rhizobiales > Xanthobacteraceae > BOG-931. The sequence continues at coordinate 25,875 of JASHQS010000097.1, read as the reverse complement.
GCGACCACGACGCGCTGATCATGGTGCGGCGCGACGCCATGCGCCGCGCCAGCGCGCGGATGGTTTCGGCGGCGATGCCGGTGATCGGCGCCGCCCAGTCGGCATCCTTCGGCTGGCCGTCGCCCGCGCCCATCAGATAAGCCTGCACGCGATCGAAGCCGGCGCAGCAGCGCGACAGGAATTCGCGGTCGTGCAAGTCCTCGGCGATCAAGGTGTGGGTCAAAGCGAGCAGCAGCGCGGTGTCGGTGCCGGGCCGGATCGGCAGCCAAGCCGGCGCCACGGTTTGCGGGCCGTCCTCGCGGATCGGACTGACGTTGATGACCTCGACGCCGCCGCGCGCGAGCTCCGCAAGCGCGCTGCCGATGGCGTGGGCGCCGCAGCCGCCTTTGGTGACCTGCATGTTCTTCGGATTGGCGCCGCCGAACAGCACCATGAGCTTGGCGTGCCGCGCGATCGACGACCACGACGTGAGCGGGCCGGTGACGGCCTGGGCGCTGCCGAGCACGTGCGGCAGAAACACCAAAGCGGTGCCGAAACTGTAATTCGAGGTTTGATCGACAAAGCCGCCGAACGCCGACATGAAGCGGCGCAATTGCCCGCGCGCCTCGTGAAAGATTCCGGCCGAACCCCAGCCCTGCGAGCCGGCCATGATGGCGTCGTGGCCGTGCTCACGCCGGACGCGGTCAAGCTCGCCGGCAACGAGATCGAGCGCCTCGTCCCACGACACCGGCACGAAACGCTCGCGGCCGCGGCCGGCGCCGTTGCCGGCGCCGCCTTTGCGCCAGCCTTCGCGCACCACCGGCTGCGCCACCCGCAGCTTCGAATGCACCGCCGCCGGCACCGCCTCGATCAACGGCGACGGCTCCGGATCGTGCTCGAACGGCTGCACGCCGACGACGCGGCCATCCTCGACTTCGGCCAGAAACGCGCCCCAGTGCGAATGATTGCGGACGAGTTTTTTGGTCATGGACCGTGCCTCGTTGACTGCAAGCAATTTAACACAGCGCGTCGAAGATGGCGCGGGTTGATCTGCGAGGTCCGAACCCCCTCACCCCATCCCTCTCCCCTTTGGGGAGAGGGAGCAGTTTGCGAACCTGCATGAGCATCACGGATTCGCAGAATGTGCCGCGAGCGGCGAGTTGCGTTCCTTCTCCCCGGAGGGGAGAAGGACAGGATGAGGGGGTTCGGACGCCGCCGAAAAAGTCGCAGCGGTGCAGATTCAAACTGAATAGTATATAAGTAAAGCATGACCACGCGCGAAATGAACGATTTTCTCAGCCTGACCGGCCCCGGCACGCCGATGGGCGGCTTGCTGCGGCGCTATTGGATTCCGGCGCTGCTGGCGGCGGAAATCCCGCAACCCGATTGCCCGCCGGTGCGGCTGAAACTGCTCGGCGAGCGGCTGATCGCGTTCCGCGACAGCGCTGGCCGGATCGGCGTCATGGACGAATTCTGCGCCCATCGCGGCGTGTCGCTGTGGTTCGGAAGGAACGAAGAACACGGCCTGCGCTGCCCCTATCACGGCTGGAAATACGACGTCAGCGGCCAGTGCATCGAGGTGCCGTCGGAGCCGGTCGCGAGCGGCTTCTGCAAGAAGATCAAGCTCACCTCATATCCGTGCGTGGAAATGGGCGACGTGATCTGGGTCTATATGGGGCCGGCTGACAAAAAGCCGCCGCTGCCGAATTTCGAATGGGCGACCGTCGCACCCGCGCACCGCTTCGTCACCAAGCGCACCCAGGAATGCAATTGGCTCCAAGCGCTTGAAGGCGGCATCGATTCGGTGCACGTGTCGTTCCTGCACCGCCACGATTTGCGCAGCGATCCGCTGCACGTGAGCCAGGGGGCGGAATTCACCCGCGAAACCAGCGTCCGCTTCGAGGTGGTGGAGAGCAAAGGCGGCATGGTGATCGGCGTGCGCCGGCCGGCGACGCCCGGCAAGCTTTATTGGCGCATCACCCAATGGATCATGCCGTTCCACACCATGATCCCGCCCTACGGCGACAACGCGCTCAACGGCCACGCCTTCGTGCCCATCGACGACGAGAACTGCATGGTGTGGTGCTTCTCCCACCATCCGGCGCGGCCGCTCTCCGCGCATGAACTCGACACCATGCGGGGCGGCGGCGGCATCCACGTCAATCTCATTCCCGGCACGTTCCGCCCGGCAGTCAACAAGGACAACGACTATATGATCGATCGCATCGCGCAGCGGCATCATAAGTCCTACAGCGGCGTCAAAGGCATCGCCATGCAGGACGCCGCGATCCAGGAGAGCTGCGGGCCGATCCAGGATCGCAGCAAAGAAAATCTGGTCTCGACCGACAACGGCGTCATCATGGCGCGGGCGCGGTTGCGCAAGGCGGCGCTCGCGGTAGCGCGCGGCGAGGAGCCCGACGGCATCGATCCGGCGACGCACGCGGTGCGCCCGGCCTCCATCGTGCTGCCGGAAGGCTCAAGCTTTCATGAAGCCGCCGGCGACGCGCTCAAGGCGACGGCCGGCGTCGCGCATGCGTCGGTGTAAGGCGGCGGCGACCATAAATCAGGCGTTCGAGCAGAGCGGCCCGCAACCCCCACCTCGATCCTCCCCTTTCAGGGGGAGGAGTGGGTTTGTCAAAGCGCCTCCCGCAACGCCCTGGCCCGCCACAGCGCCCAGGGCCGCGACGAGGCGCGCAGCATGGCGTCGTTGGCGGTGAGCGCTTCGGCGCGGGTCATGAAATTGATCGGGCCGCCGAGCGTGACGGCGGCAAGCTGCTGGCGGGCGTTGATCTCGGTGTAATAGGCGCGGAACACCGCGTTGGGCAGCGATGGGCCGACCACCGAATCGCCGTGGCCGCGCAGCAGCACGACGGCGGCGTCCTTGCCGAGCTTTTGCGCCAAATCCTTGCCGAGCCGCGGCGTCAGGATCATCAGGTCGGTGCCGTCGCCGGCGCTCTTGCGGATCTCGAACAGCGGCACGCCGAGTCCCAAAAAGCCGGCATTGTGCAGGAGCGGCCGCAGCCGGGCGCGGGTGACGGTGAACGGCACCACGGTCGGCGAGTGGCTGTGCACCACCGCGTTGACGTCGGGCCGCGCCTTGTAGATTTCGCCGTGGATGAAGCGCTCGCGGTAAAGAAGTTTTTCTTCGTCGCGCGGATCGACGATGGCGCTGTCGAGGTCGAGCAAGACAACGTCGGCCGCTTTGACGGATTCCGGCGCAATCGAGCGCGCGATCAGATAGCGGCGCGGGTCGCGCGGATCGCGCACGCTGACATGGCCGAAGCCATCGAGCACGGCGAGCCGCGCCAAGGTGCGGTTTGCCGCGACCAGATCGTCGACCAGCTCGCGGTCGAGCGGATAAGGCGCTGCACCGCGCCGCGGCGCCGGGCGGCGCGCTTTAGCTTTGGTTTGCATCGAAATATCCCGCGTGGCCGAGGCGAAAGGCTAACAACTTTCGGGCCTGCTCGGAAGTGTGCGATAACGCTCGCTGCGGGAGCCACGGCGGGTCATAAGAAATTCTGCTGATTGATTCCTCGTCATTCCGGGGTGCCGCGAAGCGGCGATCCGGAATGACGAGGGATCAATCATCCGAATTCCGCATCAATCGACCTTGGCGCCGGAGAATTTGACGGCCTTGGCCCAGCGTTGCGTATCGGCGGCGACGAAGGCATCGAGCTCGCGCGGGCTCATGACCATCGGCTCGGCGCCGAGGTCGCGAATGCGGTTGGCGATGGCGGGCTCGGCCAGGCTCGCGTTCACGGCTTTGTTGAGGACCGCGATTATGTCTGCCGGCGTTGCCTTGGGCGCGCCGAGGCCGAACCACGAGGTCACCTCGTAGCCGGGGACCACGGCGGCCAGCGGCGGAATTCCCGGCAAGACCGGCGATGCGTGCAAGCTCGTCACCGCGAGCGCCCGTAGCCGCCCGTCGCGGATAAAGCCGATCGGTTCAACTATGGGGGCGAACATGAGTTGCGCGCGGCCCGCCACGAGGTCGGCGCGCGCCTCTCCGCCGCCGCGGTAAGGCACGTGCACCATCGACACGCCGGCCATCATTTGGAACAGCTCGCCCGCCAGATGGGTGGTGGTACCGTTTCCGGCGGATGCCATATTGATCTTGCCGGGATTGGCCTTAGCGTAACTGATCAGTTCCGCGACGCTTTTGGGCGGGAACGCGGGATTGGTCACCAGCACGTCCGGGCTTTGCATGATGCCGGCCACCATGGCGATGTCGCGGATGAAATCGAACGGCAACTTCTTGTAGAGCGCCGCATTGATCGCATTCGGTGAGCCCGCCAGGATCAGCGTGCCGCCATCGGGCCGCGCCTCGACCACGGCTTCGGTGGCGACGTTGCCGCCGGCGCCCGGGCGGCTGTCGACGACGACCGGTTGACCCAGCCTTTGCTGCAGCGATTGCCCGATCAGCCGCGCGGAAAGATCGACGATGCCCCCTGGCGGGAAACCCACCACGATGTGAACCGGCCGCGGAGCAAGCGAATCCGCTGCCGCGGGCCGGGCAACGAGCGGCCATGCCGCGGCGCCGATCGAAAGCGACAGAACCTTGCGGCGAAAGAGATTCATGAGGCGATCAGTCCGTAGCCCGGATCGCGCAACGCGCGATCCGGGACGTGCTTGGCAGCGCGACTGCCGTTCCCGGATTGCGCTTCGCGCAATCCGGGCTTACTCCCGAGAGGAGGCGCCGCGGCGTCCCTGCCGCGATTGCGGAGCGCGTGATGCTGCATGTGCCGGATCAGCAACTTGGCCGACGGCGACGGGGCGCTGCCATAGACGAAAGCGATCGATGTCCGGGGCACCGGATCGGCCGCGATGTTGCGGAAGACGACGTTGGGAACGCTCATCGTCTTCATAAGCAACTCCGGCACGACCGCGATGCCGTAGCCGGTGGTGACGTACGCCAGCACCGCGGTGAAATCGTCCTGGCGCTTGACCACGCGCGGTATGAAATTGCCGATGCGGGCGATGGCCTCGGTAAAGCCGAAGAACCCTACGTCGAGCTCGGGTGGGAAACTGACGAACGCCTCGCGGGCGAGCAGCGCGGGGCTGATGTCCTTGCGTTGCGCCAGGGGATGCTCGCTCGGCAGCGCCAGCACCAAGCGCTGACGATAGATTTCGAAGCCGCGGAGGCCCGACGGATATTTCTGCGGTGCGCGCGTGAAACCGGCATCCAGCTCGTTGCGCAGGATGCCGGCGACCTGCGCCATCGGCGCCAGCTTGCGCATCGTGATGTCGATCGCCGGATGGGCTTCTTGGAACGCGCCGATCCAGCTTGGCAGCAAGCCGGCGCCGAGCACCGAGAGCATGAAGCCGAGTTGAAGACGGCCCAGCTCGCCGCGTCCGGCCTGCCCGGCAACCGTCGCTGCCTGCTCCGCATGGCGCAAAGCCTCGCGCGCTTCGGCCAGGAAGCGCTGGCCTGCCCCGGTCAAGACATTCCTGTTGCCTGTTCGGTCCAGCAGCCTGGCGCCGACCTGGCTTTCCAGTTTCTTGATCTGATGCGTCAGCGTCGGCGGCGCGATGCCGAGGCGCAAGGCGGCGCGGGCGAAATGCTGCTCCTCGGCGAGCGCGACGAAATAATGGAACAGGCGGTTCTCGATGTAGCTCATGCGCTAGACCTCATCGAATGCGCATGCGATGCGACCTTAATGACAGAACGGCGTCTACGATCTTAGATTATGAGCGCGCTTTGTACAAACAAAAAGTGTGAGGCTGGCGCGGCGCAATTGCTAGGAGCCCCGCACGGGCGACGCAGCAATCCAGGGCCGGGCGCACCGATTCTGGATTGCCCGCAATGACGGTCCAGAGCCGATGAGCATGGCGAACAGGAGCCCCAACGCGATCGACCGGCAAGTCGGCATCCGGGTGCGGATGCGGCGCTTGACGCTCGAAATGTCGCAACAAGAGCTCGCCGCAGGTTTGGGCGTTTCGTTTCAGCAGCTGCAGAAATACGAGAAAGGCGACAACCGCATCGGCGCCGGCCGCTTGCATCGGCTCGCCGAAATCCTCCACGTGCCGGTCAGCTTCTTTTTCGAGGACTTTTCCGCGCCCGGCGGAAGGAAGGCGGCGCTGCCGTCGTACATGTCGGATTTTTTGGCGACCGCCGACGGCGTTGCATTGACCCGAGCGTTCATGAGCATCCGCGATGCACGGCAGCGCCGTTCCATCGTCATTCTGGTCGAGGCGATGGCGCGCTGAACGGCCGATCCGCCAGCCCCGCGGCGACGGACCTGGTGCGCCGCATCGCCCGGCCGCCGCGCCCGTTAACGTCTCGTTAGGGTTAACGGATTACTGCTCATCGCGCTTGAGGCTGAGGCGTGTTTTGCCGGCCATCGGCGGCGCGTCCGGCAAAAAATTCGGCAGCATCATTGCGGCGATGAGATGCGCTTGACCCGGTCCCGCCCCGCGCGCCTGTTGGCCTCGGCCGCTTTGGCGGCTGCACTCGCCGCGCTCACGGCGGGGTGCCAGACCACGCAAAGCACCGCGACCACCGGCTCGCTCGGCATCGCTTCCCCCGCCGCCGCCGAAAATCGCTCCGATGCCGATTGGCGCCGCGATCTCGCCGTCTATGGCCCGCAATACCGCGCCGATCCGAGCAATGTCGACGTGGCGCTGCGCTACGCCCGGGCGCTGCGCGCCACCGGACAGCTCGCCCAGGCGCTCGCGGTGCTGCAGCGCGCCTCGATCGCCAACCCGCACGACAAGATCGTGCTCGGCGAATACGGCCGCGCGCTCGCCGACAACGGCGATTATCAGCAAGCCTTCGACGTGCTCGGCCGCGCCCACTCGCCGGACCAGCCCGACTGGCGCATTCTGTCCGCGCAAGGCGCCGTGCTCGACCAGATGGGACACCACGCCGAGGCGCAGCGCTTCTATCTCACCGCGCTCAAGATCGTCCCCGGTGAGCCCTCGGTGCTGTCGAATCTCGGACTGTCCTATGCGCTGTCGCACGACCTGCCGAACGCCGAGGCGGTGCTGCGCCGCGCCGCCGCGCATCAGCCGGTCGATCCGCGCGTGCGGGCCAACCTGGCGCTGGTCGTCGGCCTGCAGGGCCGCTTCGCCGAGGCCGAGAGCATCGCCCGCGCCGACCTGCCGCCCGAACAGGCCGCCGCCAACGTCGCCTATTTGCGGCAAATGCTGGCGCGGCGGGGCGAGCCGCAAAAGCCTAATCCGAACCCGCCGCCGCCCGGCCGATCGAGCTAGAGCAGATTCCGTTCAGATGGAATCGCACGCGCCATCGCGACGTCAATCATTGTCATGCCCCGCGAATGCCCATAGGCGCTAACATAGGCCTCTGTTTCCCGGATGCGGTGCAGCGCGCAGCGGTGCAGCGCTGATCCGGGACCGTCCCAAACTCCGCAACTTGTTACGATCCCGGGTCTGCAGCGCACCACTTCACTGCGCTTCGCGCTGCACCGCATCCGGGAAACAGAGGCCTATGTTAGCGCCTATGCGCGAATGCGCGGCATCGAGTAGCCTCCTCAAATCTTTTGTGATTACTGGATCGCCCGCGTTCGCGGGCGACGACAGGGAAGGAGTGGCTGCGCACTCAATCAGCGCGGAATCCGCTTTTAAGATCGGCACTCGGTCGATCAAGCGACCGCCGTTGCTGCCGGATGCGCATGACGGCAATCATGTAGACGGCGCCGATAAACCACGCCGCGAGCCCGGTGTGCAGCCCGTTGATCACGTATATGGCCATCGGCAGCACCCAAGCGGCGCCGCAGGCGGCCAGCTCGCGGCCGTCGAGCCGTTGCGGCGACGTCATCAGCCAGAGCATGGCCCCGGTCAGCGCGGTCAGATCGTAGTTGAACGAATACGGCGACACGAGCAGCGTCCCTGACGCGAGGATCAGCGCGCGCAAGGCAACGTCAGCGGTCCGGCGAAACAAGACCGCCGTGACCACGATGACGGCGAGGCTGACGATGGTTTGCCCGATCGCGGCAATTTCCGGCGCTATTCCGGCGTCGCGCAGCGAAGCGAAAACCGACGGCATCATGTAGCCGTGAAAGCCGCGATAATCGGCGACCAACTGGTAGGTCGCGGGTCCAACCCGACTGATCCAGTCCTGCCATGGCGCCATGCCCCAGAGGGCCAGCGAGGCGGCCGCCAGAGCCGCCGCGGTGAGAACAGCCGAGGCGATCGCCGGCCAGGCGCCGATCGCCACGAGCGCGACGGGAACGAGCAGGCCGAGTTGCGGCTTGACGCTCAACAGGCCGAACAGGATTCCGGACAGCCAAGGGCGCTTGTCGAGGCACGCAACGCCGCCGAGCATGAGCGCGCCGGTGAAGAAGCCGTTTTGTCCGACGACGACGTTGACGATGCTGGCCGGCGCGATCGCGAGAAAGACGGCGGAAGAACGGCGGTCCTGCCGCGGCACCCGCGCCAGGACGATTGCGGCGTAGAGACATGAACCCGCCAGCGTCCAAACCGCGAAGGCGACCCAGTACGGCATCCTTCCGAACGGCCAGACCAGGAGCAGCATGTTCGGCGGATAAGACCACATCAGCGGCGCGATCGTCGGCCGGAACAGGCGCGCGACCTGTTGCTGATAAAAGCTGAAATCGAACAGGGCCGCCGCGCCCGCATGCGCCGCGATCTGCGGCGCGCTCCAGACGTTGGCAAAATCGCGGCCCAGCGGATAGCCGGTCACGTCGAACATGCTGTCGACCGGCCAATAGAAATTCCAAATCACCACGGCCGCGAAGCCGATACCAATCGCGGAGAATATCAGGAGCTGCGTCCGGAACGCGGCCGCCATCGGCTGTGCCTCCGTCGCGGACGCTACGGCGCCGGCGTTAAGGAATGATGATGCGAAAAGCCCGGTACCGGCCGGCGCTTCCTGGTGCAGCGCGTCGTGCCGGATGGAAAGCACGCGCCCGACTAATGCAGATGCATGACGCGGATCGCGGCCGGACCGAGAATGACGATGAACAGCACCGGCAGGAAGAACACGATCATCGGCACGGTGAGCTTCGGCGGCAGGCCGGCGGCCTTCTTTTCGGCTTCCGACATGCGCAGGTCGCGGTTCTCCTGCGCCAGGACGCGCATCGTGGTGCCGAGCGGCGTGCCGTAACGCTCGGCCTGCTGCAAAGCGAGACACACCGCGCGCACGCCCTCGATGCCGGTGCGCTGCGCCAGGTTGTCGTAAGCCTGGCGGCGATCCGGCAGATAGGACAATTCCGCGGTGGTCAAGGTCAGCTCCTCGGCCAGCGCCACCGATTGCGAGCCGATCTCCTCGCTCACCTTGCGGAACGCCGCCTCGACCGACATGCCGGACTCGACGCAGATCAGCATCAGGTCGAGCGCGTCCGGGAATGCCCGTTTGATCGACAGTTGCCGCCGCTGGATCTGGTTCTTCAGATAAAGGTTCGGCGAGTACATGCCGAAATAGGCGCAACCGATCGCCATCGCCACCTTCATCAGCGGCGGATAGCTGAGCTTGAGAATCACGAACATGTAGAACACCGACGCGACAAACATGACGACCGGCATGGCCATGCGGAAGAACAGATAGGTGACGTACGGCGCCTGGCCGCGATAGCCGGCCTGCATCAGCATGGTGCGCGCCTTTTCCTGGCCCAGCCATTTGTTGAGGTCGAACTTGTCGACCACGGTCTTCATGTACATGCGCGGCGACTGCCGCAGCGTGACCTTGCCCTGCGCCAGCCGCTCGCGCTCGCGCTGGCGGATCCTTTCGCGCTCCAGCGCCACCGCCTTCATGCGCTTGTTCAGCGTGTCGGAAACCAAGAGCGGCATGGCCAGCATGATCACCGTGGCGCCCGCGGCGACGGCGGCAAACACCATGGTGAGGACCTGCGGATCGAACAGCCGTTGGATGATGTAGCGCATCGGCCGGCGGCCCTAGAAGTCGAAGTTGATCATCTTGCGCATCACCAGAACGCCGAGCGTCATCCAGGTCGCGGAGCCGGCCAGCATCATGTGGCCGAGCTGGTCGGTCCACAACAGGTCGATGTACGAGGGACTGGTGAAATACACGAGGCCCATGACGACGATCGGCAGCGCGCCGATGATGGCCGCCGAGGCCTTGGCCTCCATCGACATCGCGGTGATCTTGGCCTTCATCTTCTTGCGGTCGCGCAGCACGCGCGACAGGTTGCCGAGCGCCTCGGACAGGTTGCCACCGGCGCGCTGCTGGATGGCGATGACGATGCCGAAGAAGTTCGCCTCCGGCAGCGGGATGCGCTCGTACAGCTTCAGGCAGGCGTCGCCGAGCGGAATGCCGATGGTCTGCGTCTCGATGATGGCGCGGAACTCGCTGCACACCGGCTCGGGCGCTTCGCTGGCGATCAGCCGCAGGCTGTCGAGCAGCGGCAGACCGGACTTGATGCCGCGCACGATCACGTCGACGGCGTCCGGCAGGGCGTCGAGAAATCGCCCCTCGCGGCGTTTTTTGAGAAATTTCAGGAGCCAAAGCGGCAGCCCGCAGCCGGCGGCGAAGCCGAACGCCAGCGCCGGCAGCAGGCCGCCGCCGAGCAGCATCAGCGTGATCGCGAACACGGCGACGCCGAGGCCGGCGGCGGTGCCGACGAAGCGGCGCTTCGACCAGGTGAGCCCGGCCTGCGCGATGCGCACCGAGAGCGGCAGGCGCTTGGTCTTTTTGCGCCGCTCCTCCAGCTCCTTGAGCGTGCCTTCGATCTGCTCGCGCCGCGGTTTTTGCGGACCGCGGGTCGGCCGCGGCATCGGCTCGGCGCGGGCGATGCTCGCCTTGCGCCGCTCCGCCTGCCGCTCGCCGGACAGGAGCGGATAGACGAAGACCCAGGCGACCCCGCCGATCGCCACCGCCACCATGAAGAACAAGCCGTAGCTCTGCATCGCCGCCTCGCGCGCTAGGTGCGCATCGGCTCGCCGTGGATTTCGGCGGCGTCGAGCGCGGCGGCAAGGCGCGTCTCCTCGCCGTAATAGCGCGCCCGCTCCCAGAACTTCGGCCGGCCGATGCCGGTCGAGCGGTGCCGCCCGATGAGGTTGCCGTTGGCGTCCTCGCCGAGGATCTCGTAGACGTAGATGTCCTGGGTGATGATGACGTCGCCCTCCATGCCCATCACGTCGGTGATGTGGGTGATGCGTCGCGAACCGTCGCGTAGCCGTTGGCCGTGAACGACGACGTCGATCGAGCCGCAGATCATCTCGCGGATGGTGCGCGAGGGCAGCGCGTAGCCGCCCATGGTGATCATCGATTCCATGCGCGAGAGCGCCTCGCGCGGGCTGTTGGCGTGCAGCGTGCCCATCGAGCCGTCATGGCCGGTGTTCATCGCCTGCAACAGGTCGAACGCTTCGGGGCCGCGCACCTCGCCGACGATGATGCGCTCGGGCCGCATGCGCAGGCAGTTGCGTACCAGGTCGCGCATCGTGATCTGGCCTTCGCCTTCGAGGTTGGGCGGCCGGGTTTCCAGCCGCACCACGTGGGGCTGCTGCAATTGCAGCTCGGCGGCGTCTTCGCAGGTGATGATGCGCTCGTCGTCGTCGATGTAGCGGGTCAGGCAGTTGAGCAGCGTGGTCTTGCCCGAGCCGGTGCCGCCGGACACCAGCGTATTGACGCGGCAGCGGCCGATCACCTTGAGGATCTCGGCGCCCTCCGGCGACACCGAGCCGAACTTGACCAGTTGCTCGAGCGTCAGCTTGTCCTTGCGGAATTTGCGGATGGTGAGCGCCGGGCCGTCGATCGCCAGCGGCGGCACGATGGCGTTGACGCGCGAGCCGTCGGGCAGGCGCGCGTCGCAGATCGGCGAGGATTCGTCGACGCGGCGGCCGACCTGGCTGACGATGCGCTGGCAGATGTTGAGCAGCTGCTGATTGTCGCGGAAGCGGATGCCGGTCTTCTGAATCTTGCCGCTGACTTCGATGTACACCGTGCCGGAGCCGTTCACCATGATGTCGGCGATCTCGTCGCGCGCGAGCAGCGGCTCCAGCGGCCCGTAGCCGAGCACGTCGTTGCAGATGTCGTCGAGCAGGTCCTCCTGCTCGGAGATCGACATCACGATGTTCTTGATCGCGATGATCTCGTTGACGATGTCGCGGATTTCCTCGCGCGCCGAATCGGCGTCGAGCTTGGCCAGTTGCGCAAGATCGATCGCCTCGATCAGGGCGCCGAAAATCGTGCTCTTGACCTCGTAATAGCTTTCCGAGCGGCGCGCATCGATGGCGGTCGGAATCGGAGACGGCGGCTTCTGCCCGCCGACATTGGGCTTGCCGGTCGGCGCTGCGATGATCGGCGCGCCGAGCCCTGCCGACGGAAACGGCGTGCGTCCGGGCTCGGCCTCGGCCGCAGCCGGCACCGGCGGCTTGGCGGTCGCCGGCGGCGGCGCTGCCGGCTGCGGCGCAACCTGCGGCCACAGTTCGCCGCCGGCCGTGGGACTTCCGTTGGTGGGACGCTTACCGAACACGACGCAACTCCCTTACGGCTTGCGCTCAGCGCAGCAGTTTCTCGATCAGCGGCGACCACAGCCCCGCGCGTTGTTTCTTCGGTTCCACCCGTCCGGTGACGAGCTGGCCGAGCCCGCGGAACATTTCCGCGGTGCGGTGGCTCGACGAAATCTCGGCGATCATCTGGCCGTTATTGGCGGCCGCGCCGAACAGCGCAGGCTCGAACGGAATGATCGCGACCGGCTCGTCCTCGAGCGCCTTGGCGAAGTCGGCGGCCTTGATTTCCGGACGCTTGGGCACGCCGACCTGGTTGAGGCAGTACAGCGGACGGTGATCGTTCGGCCGCGCCGCCTTGAGCAGGTCGAAAATATTCTTGGCGTTGCGCAGATTGGCGAGATCGGGCGCGGCGACGATGAGGATGTCGTCGGCGGCGACCAGCGTCTGCTTGGTCCAGCCGGCCCATTGGTGCGGCACGTCGAGCACGACGCACGGCACGGTGGCGCGCAGCGAGTCGAAGATGGCTTCAAACGCCTCCGCGCCGAAATCATAAACGCGGTCGAGCGTTGCCGGCGCGGCGAGCAGGCTCAGATGATCGGTGCACTTGGCGAGCAGGCGATCGACGAAGGCGGTGTCGATGCGGTCGGGCGAGAACACCGCCTCGGCGATGCCCTGCGGCGGATCCTGGTTGAAGTCGAGGCCGGCGGTGCCGAAGGCGAGATCGAGATCGGTCACCACGGCGTCGAGCAGCAGATCGCGGGCGATGCTGAAGGCGACGTTGTGGGCGACGGTGGAGGCGCCGACGCCGCCCTTGGCGCCGATCACGGCGATGATGCGGCCGACCGGCTTGGCGTCGGGCGCCGAGAACAGGCCGCAGACCGAGCGCACGACTGCAAGCGCGCCGACCGGCGCGATCAGATAATCGCTGACGCCGCGGCGCACCAGCTCGCGATAGAGCGTGACATCGTTGGTGCTGCCGATGACGATGACGCGCGTGCCGGGATCGCAGAACTCGGCGAGCTGATCGAGGCCGGCCAGAATATCGTCGCCGCGGCTCTCCGATTCCAGGATGATGACGTTTGGCGTCGGCGCGTTCTGATAGGCTTCGACTGCGGCGGTGAGGCCGCCCATCTGGATGCGCAAGTGCGCCTTGGCCATGCGGCGGTCTTCGCCGGCGGCCTGCACGGCGGCGGCCGCCTCCACGGTCTCGCAGAACGCCTGCACGGAGACGCGCGGCGCCGGAGCGATCTGCTCGTCGCGGCCGACGATGTCGGCGGCCTCCTCGGCGATTGCTTGGCTGGCCTGTCGCATGGCGGCGTCATTGCCCGACGTTCGAGATTCGTCCGGACGTGATGGTGGTGTTCTGGTACGTCGTGCCGGTGCTCTGGCCGGCGCGGTAGCGTTCCATCACCGTGGTGCGCCGCATGGTGTAGGCCGGCGTCTCGGCGCGCGGCTGCACCAGGTCGGCGGGGTTGGCGACCATCGCGGCGAGATTGCGCTGCGTGGCGCAGCCGTAATTCCACGGCGGCTGATTTTCCGTATAGTCGCGGGTCATGCTCGGGCCGATGTCCTCGGGCCACAGGCCGCAGGGTCCGGCTTGCGCCGCCATGCGCGGATAGGTGATGCGCACCGGCGCCAGGGTGCCCGGGGTCACGCGATAGCCGCGCACCACCATGCTCGCCGGCGGCACGCCGCTGGCGGCGAGGATCGACTGAATCTCGTGCGTTGCGGCGGCCGACGACCGCGCGTTCGCCGTGTCCACCGGCTTGTCGATGATGACGCCACCGGTCGCTTCGTCGCGCCACGACTGGGCGAAGCCCAGCACTTCGGCGCGCTGCGCCGGCGTGAGCGAACCGCGATTGACGCCGATGAACACCCGCAGCGTGTGGTCCTTCTCGGTGATCGAGATCGGATGGCGCAGGCGGTAGTCGTACGGCACGTCCGGCCCGCCGGTGATCGGCTGGTCGGTGTTGCAGCCGCACAGCAGCGCGGCGCCGCCGACGGCAAGCGCCGCCCGCAACAGCCATCGCGCGCGCGCCGCGCGGCCGGCGATCATGGTGCGGATGTGGTGCATCGATCGTCTCCGGGGCGCCTGTCAATCGAGGATGAAGCCGTACTTGCCGTAATAGGCGTCCGGCGGCGGCTCGGCCTTGCCGCCGGCGCCGTAGATGCGGTTGAGGCGGCCGAGCAGCACCTGCGCCGGATCGCTCGGATCGGCGAAGCCGTCGTCGGGCCGCGACAGATCCTTGTTGGCAACCGCGCGCACGATGTACGGCGTCACCAAAACCATCAGCTCGGTGCGTTGATTGATGTAGTCGTTGCTCTTGAACAGCGGACCGAGGACCGGCAGCTCCATCAGGCCGGGAAAACCGTTGATGTTGTGCCGCGTCGAGTCCTGGATCATGCCCGCCATGGCGAGCGAGCCGCCGGACGGCAGCTCGACCGTGGTGTCGGCGCGGCGGGTGCGGATCGAAGGGATGGTGGCCGTCACGTTGGTGCCGGGCTCCGGCACCGTCAGCGAATTGTTGCTGGACAGGTCCGATACCTCGGTCATCACCTTGAGGCTGATGCGGCCGCCGCTGAGCACCACCGGCGTGAAATTCAGGCTGACGCCGAAATTCTTGAACGTGATCGACGGCTGGCAGGTGACCGGGGCGCCCGGCGTCGTCGAGGTGGCCGAGCACGAATAGCCGTTGAGCACCGGAAACTCGCCGCCGGCGACGAACGTCGCGGTCTCGCCCGAGATCGCCGTCAGGCTCGGCTCGGCCAGCGTATGGATGACGCCGGCTTGCTCCATGGCCTGCAGCGCGGCGCTGATGTTCTGCCAGCCGCCGCTGACGCTCGAGCCGCTCAGCGATTGGCCGAACGCGGAGAACGGATTGGTGTTGTTGAAATTGACGACGGCGGTGCCGTAGCCGACGCTGCCGGCCAGGTTGATGCCGAGCTGCTTGATCAGGTCGCGTTCGACCTCGGCGACCGTCACTTTCAGCATGACCTGGTCGCGGCCGCGCACCACGATGGCGTTGACGACCTTGGTGCCGGCTCCGACGGTGGCTGTCGTGCCGTCGTTGAGCAGCCGCACCGCGATGTCGTAGGCCTGCTGCGCCTCGGCCTCGTTCGCTGCGGTGCCAGCCAGGATGACGCCCTGGCCGATGCCCTCGACGGTGATGTCGGCGTCGGGAATCACCTGCCGGAGCGCGGCGCGAAGGCCGTTGAGGTCGCGCTTGACCGCGATGTCGAAGCCGGCGATCTGCTTGCCGCTGGCGTCGAAGAAGAAAACGTTGGTCTGGCCGACGGCGATGCCGATGATGTAGGCGCGGCGCGCCGAGCGCACGACGGCGTTGGCGATCTTCGGATCGGCGACCAGCACGTCCTTGATGTCGCGTGGCAGATCGATGACCACCGACTTGGAGATGCCGAGCGTCACCGAACGCGATCCGAGGTCGCTTGCCGCGACGTGGATGACCTGGTTCGCGGGCCCGTCAAGCCTGAGTTCGCCGGCGCGCGCGCCGCCGTGCGCGACCAGCCACAGCGCCATCAGGCCGCCGGCGGCCGCGGCGAAAACTGCCTTGCCCTTTGCCATGACCGATCCCTTCGCGCGCATCAGCGGGCCACCGTGGTCAGACTGCGCACGCCGTAACGCACCGTGTGTATCGCCGCGTCTTTGTCGTTGTGGTCTTCGCCGCCTTGCGGAATCATCGACGGCGAATCGACCAGGCTGCGCAGCGACAGCGACAGCGTGCCGATCTGATGCGCCGCCTCGAGCGTTTCCGCCTGTTGCGGCGTCAGCGCGATGGTCGCGGTCTTGCCGATGACGACCTTCTGGCCGTTCTTGTCCTCGACCGTCTGGTCCACCGCCAGCACGCGCACATTGCGCAGAATCGTATCGGTGACGATCTGCTCGGTGCCCGTGGACTTTTCCGCCGCCTTGTCGTGGCGCGTCAGCAGAATATCGACGTGGTCCTCGGGCAAAATGAAGCCGCCCGCGTCGCTCTCCGGCGAGATCGACACGGCCACCGCGCGCATGCCTTTGGGCAGCACCGCGGCGAGGAAGCCCGAGCCTTTGGCGAACACCACCATGGGATCGTAGATCGGCTGGCCGGCGGCGACCGGCACGCGCACGATGCCGCCGCTGTATTTCTGGACCGCGTCCGGCCGCGCCGCCTTGGTAATGAAGTTGCCGTTCGCCGCGGCCTTCGGCCAGGTTTGCCAGCCGATATTGGTGGCGGTGAGCAATTGGCCGCGGTCGAGATCGGCCTTGGCGACCAGCACGTCGACGGTCGCAAGCTGCACCAGCGGCGCCTTGGCGGGCTCCGTCGCCGGCTTGCGGCTGCCGCTCGCCAAGAACGCGGCAACGCCGCCGGCGGCAACGGCAACACCGAGTACGACAAGACGCGCGGCTCTCATTACGCTTGACTTCCCGAATAACGCAGCGGCGCGGACGCCGCTTCGCCTGGATTCCACCAGCTAAACGTCAAAGCATGGTTAACGAGGCGTATCCAAATCGAGTTAATTCCGCGTTACGCCCGCGGCGGCGCGGAGCCGCTCAGAAGCCGAGCGCCGTCATCCATTCGCTATGCGGGTAGACCAGCAGCGCCGCGGCCGCGAGCGCGATGCCGTACGGCACGCCGCCGCCGCGGCGATGCAGCCGTTCGATCCAGTCGCGTCTGGCCAACGGCTGCGGCAGCGGCAGCATCCGGAATTGGATCACCACAAGCGTGAGCGCGCCGCCGAAAATCGAGGCATAGAGCAGATAGTCGAGCAAATGAGCGAAGCCGAACCACAGCGCCGTGGCCGCGGCCAGCTTGGCGTCGCCGCCGCCGACCCAGCCGAAGCTGAACAAGCCGAAGCCGACGACGAGCACCGCGGCGCCGGCACCGACGTGCCAGCCGATGGCGGCCGCACTCATCCCGGTCAGCCCCGCGAGCAGGAAAAAGCCGCCGACCAGGATGACCGAGACGCGGTTGGCGATCGTCATGGTGAACAAATCGCTCGACGCGGCAAAAGCCATGGTCGCCGGAAACAGCGTCAGTCCGATCGCTTGCGTCAGCATCGCGGCTCGATCGATAGGCGGCGGAGGTTGAGAGGAGGTTAGCGAGCGCCGAAACGAAAAGGCTCCGGCGCGACCGGAGCCCTCTCGCGGCAAACCGATGAACGGCGCTTACTTGAGCGCGGTGGAGACGCTGGTGAAGGTGTTCTTCAGGTTCGAGCCGAGGCCCTGCACGACGGCGATGATGGCAACCGAAATGCCCGCGGCGATCAAGCCGTATTCAATGGCCGTGGCACCCGACTGATCCTTCACGAAACGCGCAACAATGGTCTTCATGAGTTGGCTCCTTAGGTCCACACGTGGCTGTCTGAGCGTGACCCAACGGCCTTCTCGGACCATTTGGATCGTCCGGGACGCTAACAACAAACAATTTCGACGCCGTTAAACCATTCGCATAAAGCCGCGGTCTCGCGGTCAATCGCCGACGTAGTTAACGCCGTATTTCGCTGCGTTACGGCCTGTCGGCGTCGCGCCGGCGGTGAGTGGATCATCCGCGCCGATGCTCGCAACGCATATATATATGCCGGGCAGTTGTTAAATCGCCGTAAGCAATCGTGACGATTTCGGCGCGGCGCGGCGCGGCTATGTTTATTACGGCAATTTCATTGCTTATTGCGCCAATTTTCTTGTTGCGCCAATTTCATTGCGCAAGTTCGCTCGCGCCCGGCGCATCAAGCCCGGCATGCCGGCGGCGGCGCCGCGGCTCCGCGACGCGGCGCCGCGCCCGCCGTCTGTACGAATTCCTTAAGCATTTGGCAGACATTTGCGGTCATTAGTTCGAACTGGTTTGCCATATGCCGAAGCTGCGAGTCCGCAAGCATTTTAAGAAAAAGGCGCCGGCAAACAGGGAGCCTTCGCCATGAAGCAAGCGAGCAAAAAACCATTTCGATTCGCGCCGCAGATTTTTGCTCAAGCGCGAAAGCTGCTCGCGAGCTTCCGCTCCGGCAAACGCGGCAACGTGGCGATCATCTGCGCATTGTGCGCCGTTCCGCTGGTCAGCGCCGTCGGCTGCGTCGTCGACTATTCGATGGCGTCCATGATCAAGACCAAGCTGCAGGCCGCCGCCGACGCCGCGTCGTTGGCGACCGTCTCGGTCAACTCGCCGGTCATTTCGAGCGCGCAGGGCATGAGCGGCAGCGGCACCGTGTCGAACGGCTCGACCACGGCGATCAACTACTTCAATGCGAACCTGACCACCGCGCCGGCGGACAGCGGCTATACGGGACTTACGTCTTCGGCGACGGTCAGCAAGAGCGGACAAACGGTGACCGCGGCGGTGACGTTCTCGGCCTCCGTCCCCACGTATTTCATGGGCATCCTGGGCTTGAAAGATATCGCGATTTCCGGCTCGTCGACGGCGAGCTACAGTCTGCCGACCTTCATCGATTTCTACCTCATGCTCGACGTGTCGGGCTCGATGAGCTTTCCCTCGACCACGGCCGAGCAGCAAAGGCTGATGGCGGTCAATCCCGACGATCTCGGCGAATATTCGGGCGGCTGCCAGTTTGCCTGTCACTTCACCGCGCAAGGCGCGTGCAGCCAGGGTGACCAGGGCCCGATCCCGGCGAAGGGCAGCGGCACCAACCCCTCGCCGGGCGGCTATTGCCAGGGCTTCATCATTTCGCGGCTGGGGACGACGCCGGTGTCCTTCACCAGCGGCACCAACAGCACCAACGGCAACAGCGTCAATTGGAGCAACGCGCAGGTCGCGTCGTGCCCGACCGCGGGCACCACGTCCTGCATCCAGTTGCGCGCCGATGCGGTCGGCTATGCGGTCAACGCGCTGTTGACGCAGGCTTCCAGCACCGAAAGCGCCGATGGCATGTCGAACCAGTTCCGCGTCGCGCTGTTTCCGTTCATCCAGAATCTCTGCAGCTCGAGCGCCGGCAGCAGCAATTCCTGCTCGGTCGGGCTCACGTCCAGCATTACCGGCAGCACGATCACGGGCTTCGCGGCCGAGCTGGCAAATCTGTTGGATACCGGCCAGGACGCCACGCTAGGCTCCGGCGGCACGCATTTCGAGAATGCGCTGAACAGCATGAACAGTTTCATCAGCACCGTCGGCACCGGCTCGAGCTCGACCAACACCTTGCCCTATGTCTTCATCATCACCGACGGCTCGCAGGATTATCAGATGCAGTTGAACGGCAACTGGAGCTCGCAAAACTGGACGGCCACTTCCGCCGCCCCCTACCCCAATTCGGCGACCGTCATTCCGCCGAACAGCGAACAGACCACCAACTATTGTCAGACCATGAAAAATCGCGGCATCACCATCGCCATCCTGTACATTCCCTACGGCCAGATCGTGGACCCCAATTCCAGCTTTGCCAACAACGAAGACGGTTACGCCAACAACAACATCGCGAACATTCCCGCGGCTTTGCAAAGCTGCGCGTCACCGAACTTCTTCTATACGGCCAACACGCCCGCGGACATTACCAACGCGCTCGTCACGATGTTCGAGCAGGCGGTCAGCACCGCGCACATCACCAACTGAAGCCTTTGCCGACGACGCTGAATCGTCATTGCGGGCGTGCGCTGTGCTGATCTAAATCATCTTGATCCTTAGCACGCGCTGGCCGCCGCCGGGGCGTACGCCACCCGGTCGCGCGGCAATGTTCGCCGCCCACGAGCCGAGCGGATGACGCGCTGCCGCGGGTCTATCAGCAAAATATCCCGAAAATTATGCAGAGCCAGTTGCTTCCACTGCCGCCAGAACCGGAGCCGGAGCCCGAACCCGAACCAGAGCCCGAATCTGAACTTGAGCTTGAGCTTGAGCCTGAGCCTGAACCAGAGCCCGAACCTGAGCTTGAGCCGGAGCCTGAACCCGAACCAGAGCCGGAGCCAGAACCCGAACCAGAGCCTGATCCGGATCCCGAACCGGAACCCGAGCTGGACGAGCTGCTCACGCACGTGGTGACGCTTTGCGGCGGATACAGGACGCACGCACTGCTGCGCGGCGTTACATAAAGGTTGTCGCTCAGGTTGATCGAGGCCGGAAAGACGTAACCGAACACCGGCGTGTAGCTGTAGCTCACCTGGCCGTAAATCAGGTAGCAGGGATACGAACTGCAGGTAGCGAAGCTGCCCGGAACGGTGACGCTCGCGCCCTGCGTCAGCGCGGTGCCGTTGAGCGAATAGCTCCAGCTCACGGTGGCGTTCGTGGCGCTGTTGACCGAAATCTGCGAGATCGTGACCACGGCCGGCGAACTCGCGTACGGCGACAGCACCACCGCGGTCGCCCCGACGATCGACGTCATGTCGCTCGACTCGATCGTCGTATACTGATTGGTGATGGCGTCGAGCGTGTAGGTCGCGGTACGCACTTTCATGTAGACGGCGATCGCCCTGCCGGCGTCGATCGAGCCCAGGAACATGACGACCAGGACCGGCAGGATCATCGCGAATTCGATCGCCGCGACGCCGCGCGTCGACGCGGCAAAACGCCGATGCAGCTTGGCGGCCGTCGGCATCAATAGGGCTCCACGCGGAAGGCGGAGACGCCCATCATCTCGGCATGACCGTTGCCGAGGCTGGACAGCACGTAGCCCAGCGGCCCGCTGACGATCGGCCACTGATAGATCAGCTGCACCACCATGACCTCGCCGGGCGTGCCGGGATCATACGACCAGGTATTGGAGACCTGGCCCTGGCTGTTGAAGGTCAATGCCGGCTCGGATGCATTGGCGCCGCTGAAACTCGTGTAGCTCTGCACGTTGACCATCAGCGAACTGCAGCTGAACAGCGCGCTGATCATCGGGCAGACCTCGGTTTCAAATTGCGCCTGGGTGGTGTTGCTGTTCTGCGCCTGACCGGTCATGAACAGCCGGCCCGCTTCGCTGGCCGCGTTCTGCAATACCTGCTGGGCGAACAAAAAGATCGTCACTTCGAGGATGGCGATCAGCGTCGCCAGGAACGGCGCGGCGATCAGGGCGAATTCGACGGCGGTCGCCGCCCGGCGCGCGCCGGCGAAACGGCGGATTTCGCCCGCGAGCTTGCGCAAATATTTTGCGGAATTGCGAAACATGTCTGCCGCCGCCTCTGTCAGCGCGCCCGCCGGCTGCGCGAGCGAACCGCTTCACAATGCCGGCTAAACATGCTCCTGAAATTTTAAATTATCCTTTTGCAATACTTGGGAAACGCCGTTTGGCCGATTAAACCGTCATTTACCCCGCCGTTTCATTTGCTCCGATGCAAGCCTTTGCGGCGCGCCATTCATCGCCCGTTAATGGCGTTGTCCGATATCACGACGGCATTGCGCTCCCGACCGCTGCGCCGCGGATGTTCAGTTACCGCCGCGCCGCGGTTCGAGAAGCTCCACCAGAATGCCGGCGGCCAGGATGATGCAGGAACTCGTCGCGCTCATCGCCGTGATCGGCGAAACGTTCGCCAGGAACGTGCCGATCTCGATTGGCCTGGCGGTGATTTTCACCGTGCTGACCTCCTTCTGGGCCTGCAATCCCGGCAAGCCGTGGTGGCGCAAGCGCGATCTCGTCACCGACCTCTGCTATTGGCTGTTCATTCCGGTGATCACCCGCTTCCTGCGCATCGGGCTGTTGATTGCCGCGGCGGCGCTGGTTTTCGGCATCACCACGGCCGCCGGCCTCGTCGCGTTCTACGAAAACGGCCACGGCGCGCTCGCCGCGCTGCCGCTCGCGGCGCAGGGCATCGTCTTTCTCATCGGCGAGGACATCATCCTCTATTGGACGCATCGCTGGTTCCACGGCAAGCGGTTCTGGAAGTATCACGCCGTGCACCATTCCTCCGAGCAATTGGAATGGATCTCGGCGGCGCGCTTCCATCCCGTGAACCTGTTTCTCGGCAGCGTGCTGGCCGACGTGGTCATGCTGTTCGCCGGCATTTCGCCCAACGTGTTCGTCGTGCTCGGGCCGCTCACGGTCGCGCATTCGGCGTTCGTGCACGCCAATCTCGACTGGACGCTCGGCCCGTTCAAATACGTCATCGCCAGCCCGGTGTTCCACCGCTGGCATCACACCGCGGCGGAGCGCGGCGGCGAGAAGAATTTCGCCGCGACCTTCCCGATCCTCGACGTGCTGTTCGGCACGTTCTACATGCCGGCGGGCGTGCTGCCCGACCGTTACGGCGTCGCCGACGGAGACTTTCCGCAGACCTTCGGCGCCCAGCTCGTGCATCCGTTCACGCGCTGACGGTTTTCGGCCGGTCGAGCGCGCCTCGCCGCCGCCGCGACGCGGATTTGCAGTTCGTTCACCAATTTGCCGTCAATTAGCCAAGTCGGCGGGCGGGCGCCTCGAGCAGTCGTATCCGCGCAGCGTATCGGAGAGTCCCGATGTCCCATTTGTACGTGCGAGGCCGGGCCGCCCCATGGCTGGTGGCCGCCCTTTGCATGGTTGTCGTCTTGGCTCCGGCGCGGGCGGCGCGGGCGGCGCAATCGATCGCGGTGCAGCTCGACCGCGCCCGGCTGATCAAGCTTCCCGAGCGCGCGGCCACCGTCGTGATCGGCGATCCGCTGATCGCCGACCTCTCGATCCAGCCGGGAGGACTCGCGGTGATCACCGGCAAAGGCTACGGCGCCACCAACGTCATCGTGCTCGACAGTGCCGGCGCGGTGCTCACCGAGCAGACCATCGAGGTCAAGGGGCCGAGCGATCCGATCGTCGTCGTCTATCGCGGCGTGACGCGCGAGACCTATAGCTGCGCGCCGGAATGCCAGCCGCGGATCACGTTGGGCGACGACAAGGATTACTTCGACAAGACGCTCGCCCAGAGCACGTCGCGCAACAACCAGGCCATGGCGGCCGGCGGCAAGCAGTAGACGAAATCCGGCTGATACGCTTTCCGCAAGATCGATTTCGGGTCTTTATCTTGTCGATCGGAGAACGCCGGCGACCGGTTGCGATCCGAGCCGATCACGCGGAACGCGCATGGTCGGCGGCGCTTCCGCTCGTCGCCGCTACGGCACCGGCAGCGCCGTGCTCGATTTGATCTTCTCCATGGCGAAGCGCGAAGTGACGTTGGTGAGCGGCACGGCGGCGATCAGGCGCTTGTAGAAGGCGTCGTAGCCGGCGATGTCCGCCACCACGACGCGCAGCATGTAATCGACGTCGCCGGCCATGCGGTAAAACTCCATCACCTCCGGCATGGCGCCCACCACCTTGGCGAAACGGTCGAGCCATTCCTGGGAATGGTCGCCGGTCTCGACGGAGACGAACACGGTGACGCCGAGCCCGATCTTGTCCTGATCGACCAAAGCCACGCGCTTTTGAATGACGCCGTCGGCCTCGAGCCGCTGAATGCGTTTCCAGCACGGCGTCGACGACAGCCCGACGCGCGAGCCGATCTCGGCGACGGAGAGCGCGGCATTTTCCTGCAGAACGGCAAGGATTTTCCGGTCGATGGCGTCCATCGAAATAATCTTCCAATTGCCTTATTTAGCGGCACGCTAATAAGAAAAATATTCTAAATCAAGTGCCGATTGCAGGTCAGGACGACATTATTTCATTTCGCTTTCGCCGCGGCCGCGGCGCTCGATTCGGCCAGAAAAGCCCCGACTTCCGGCCGCGTCGGCATGCCGGCGGAGCCGCCGAGGCGACTGCATTTGATGCCGGCCGCGGCGGCGCCGAAGCGCATCGCCTCGACCTCGTTTTTGCCTTCGCCGAGCGCCAGGACGAAGCCGCCGTGAAACGCGTCACCGGCGGCAAGCGTATCGACGGCGCGAATCTTGAACACCGGCAGGCGGTGCGGCTTGCCGCCGTGCAAAAACATGATGTCGTCGGGCCCGTTGCTGACGGCGAGAAACGCATCAGTGCGCCTGGCGACGCGCGACAAACCTTCGGCGAGATCGGCGACGCCGGTGGTCTCGCGCAGGCATTCGGACGAAAAGATCAGGTGCGTCGCGATCGCGAACAGCGGATCGTCCTCGACGGTCGGGCGGTCGCCGTCGAGCACGACCGGCACGCCGCGGCGCCGCGCGGCGACGCAAATCGGCGCGACAAAGGCCGGATAGCGATTGTCGGCGAGCACGATGTCGGCCTTGGCGACCAGCGCGTCGGGATCGGCCGGCGTCACCGCGGCGATGCGCTCGTCCCGGTAGGTGACGATCATGCGGTCGCCGCGCGCATCGATGAAGATCGCCGACAGCGCCGTGGCCAGGCCGGCAACGCGCTGGCAGGCAGCGCAATCGACGTGATCGCGCGCGAGCGCGGCGAGCACCCGGTCGCCGTTGTCGTCCCGGCCGGGCGGCCCGCCCATCGGTCCGGCGAGCGCGACGCGGCCGCCGAGCCGCGCGATGGCGACCGCGGCGTTGGCGGCGCAGCCGCCGTTGACGACAAAATAGCCGTCCGCCTGCACCTTGCCGTCGGGCTTGGGAAATTCCGGGACGCGAAACACCTCGTCGAGCACGATGATGCCGGCGCACAGCACGCGCGGGCCGGCCGCCGTCTCAGCGCAGGACATCGGCGCCTTCCTCGATATAACGGCGGATGATGTGGTGGGCGATGGCGTGCGGCAGCGTCACGGTGAGGCCGGCCGGATGCTTGCGCAACAGCATCAGCGCCAATTCTTCGCGCTCGAACCAGCGCGCATCCTCCAGTTCGCCGTGATCGACGACGAGCTTATCGGACCAGGCCTGGGCATAGCAGCCGATCATCAGCGACATCGGAAAAGGCCACGGCTGCGAGGCGAAATAGGTCACGCGCCCGCAGGCGATGCCGACTTCCTCCAGCACTTCGCGCCGCACCGCCTCCTCGATGGTCTCGCCGGGCTCGGCAAAACCGGCCAGGCACGAATACATGGTTGGCGGGAAACGCGGCGAGCGGCCGAGCACGCAGCGCTCGCCGGCGATCGGCAGCATGATCGCCACCGGATCGGTGCGCGGGAAATGCTCGGCCTTGCAGACCGGACAGTCGCGCCGCCAGCCGGCTTGCACCGGCTCCGTCGGCGTTCCGCAATTCGGGCAGAAACGGTGGCGGGCGTGCCAGCCGAGCATGGCCTTGGCTTCGGCGAGCGGCGGCAGATGCGCGGCCGCGACCAGGCCGTGGATGGCGATGCTGCGCAGGTCGGTGAGTTTAAGGTCGCTGCGTGTTTTGAGCGGCTCGAGCGGAGCGCCGTCAAGGCCACGGCCGAACCGCGGGGCGCCGTCCATCAAGCCGAGGAACACCGTCTCGCGCTCCCCGGCAAAGGTTTGCGCTTCGTCGATCGAGAACAATGGATCGAGCGCCGCGCCGGTTTTTTTCAGCACGACGAGTTCGCTGCCGATCAGATAAAATCCGGCGCGCGGGTCGGCGGCGAATTGCGCCAGCGCCGCTTGATCGCCGCGCCGCGCGGCGGCGCGGTCGATGCGGCTGCCGGTATAGCCGAGATAAGGCAGCAGGCCGAGATCGGGACGAGGGGCCACGAGATGAGATTTCGTCATTCCGGATCGCCGCGCAGCGGCGAGTCCGGAATCCATAACCACGAACGGACGAGATTTTTAA
>JASHQS010000096.1 GCA_030038995.1 Xanthobacteraceae bacterium | reverse complement strand
CGTGACGCCCGGCGTCGCGCGCACCGCGGCTTCGGCGCGCTCGCGCACCGGCTCCCAGCGCTTCACATCGGCCGCATCCACGGTGATGGAAAAGAATACCTTGCCGTCGGTCACGATGACGTCGGACAGCGTACCGCTCGCCGGCAGCGGCTTGCCGTCGGGGCTCGAAACTTTGCCGAGTGCATCCAGAACATCGTCTTTCAGAGACGCCATGGATCGATCTCCCCGCCCCGCGGCCAAGCCGGCCGCGCGACACGACCTACATAGGCCGCTCCCCGCGGCGGTCAACGCCGCCATGAGCGCCGCGAAGGCACGTACTGCCCCCCGACAGTTCGTCCGCTGCCGAAGCGCCCGCGCCAAGCCCCGATGTATACTGCAGCGTTTGTCTGATCGCTGACCCTGGAGAGAGGTTAGGCAATGCTTGCTTACGTGTTTTGGCATCGGCCCTATGCGAACGCCGACCGCAAGGGCTACGAAGAATGGCTCCGGCATTTCCAGTCGGAGCTGACGCGGGAAAAGCCGCCCGGTTTGATCTCGGCCGCTTCGTTCCGCATCGAAGCGGTGCCGTGGCTGGACGACCAGCCCGGTTATGAGGACTGGTACTGTGTGCAGGGGTCATGGGCCTTGGATCCGCTCAATGCGTTTGCGGTAGCCGGGCAGGCAAAGGCCCCGCACGACGGCGCCGCGGCGCAAATGGACCAAGGCCACGGCGGCCTGTTCGCCCACGCAGGCGGCGACGCCGTCTTGTCCGACCGATCCAGCGTCTATTGGCTCACGCGTCCGCGCGGCATTCAGTGGCAACCACCGCTCGACGCCGTTCGCGCCCAGTGCCCACAGGCCAACGTCTGGCGGCGCCAGATGGTGCTCGGAGCGGCGGCGGAGTTCGCCGTCGAGGTGCCGGACGACACCGAGATCGAGGTGCCGCCAGGGTGGCAGGCGCGGCGGGTGCAGCGGCGGCGTTTGTCGGGCGCTCCGCAATGACAAGGTGAAGGCGCGGCGGCGGTTGACGCAGGCCGGCTCGGCGGCGCAAACACGGTTGGCAGCTTCGGCAGCAACGCCCCGCGCGGGGAGCAGGGACAATGGCGAAAGTCGCATTCGTCGGGCTTGGCGTGATGGGTTACCCGATGGCGGGGCATCTGAAGAACAAGGGCGGCCACGACGTCACGGTTTTCAACCGCACCGGCGCCAAGGCTGACAAATGGGCGGCGCAGTACGGCGGCAAGCGCGCGCCGACGCCGAAAGCCGCCGCGCAAGGCCAAGACTTCGTCATGGCCTGCGTCGGCAACGACAACGATCTGCGCGAGGTGATGCTCGGCGAGAACGGCATTTTTGCCGGCGTCGGCAAAGGCTCGATCGTCGTCGACCACACCACGGCCTCCGCCGCCATCGCCCGCGAACTCCATGCCGAGGCGAAAAAGCGCGGCTTCGATTTCGTCGATGCGCCGGTGTCCGGCGGCCAGGCCGGCGCCGAGAACGGCGTGCTGACGGTGATGTGCGGCGGCGACGCAGCGCCGTTCGCCAGGGCCGAAAAGGTCATCGCGGCCTACGCCCGCGCCTGCAATCTGTTGGGCTCTTCCGGCTCCGGGCAGCTCGCCAAGATGGTCAACCAGATTTGCATCGCCGGCACCGTGCAGGGCCTCGCCGAGGGGCTGCACTTTGCCCAAAAGGCCGGGCTCGACATCGAGAAACTCATTGCCACCATCGCCAAGGGCGCCGCGCAATCCTGGCAGATGGAGAACCGTTACAAGACCATGGTGGCCGGCAAATTCGATTTCGGCTTCGCCGTCGACTGGATGCGCAAAGACCTTTCGATCTGTCTCGACGAGGCGCGCAGGAACGGCGCGCATCTGCCGGTCTCGGCTTTGGTCGATCAGTTCTATTCGGAAGTGCAGAAGATGGGCGGCAAGCGCTGGGATACGTCGAGCCTGATCGCGCTGTTGCAGCGGTAAGCTTCGCTGAGCATTGCGGCTGGCTCTTCCTCCCCCTGAAAGCCCTGAAATGGGGGGAGGATAGGTGGGGGTCACGGACGGCTTGCATAGCGCTGCTGGTCAGATCGCCTTGCTTGCGGCCCGCGACCCCTACCCTGACCCTCCCCCTTTCAGGGGGATGGAAATTTATGCCCTTCCCGGCGGCAGCGGCGAGCGGTTGCTCGGACATCGCTCGATGGCCAGGCACGCGGCGGCTTGCGCGCTCCGTGCCGCGCACCGGCGGCCGGAACGGCGCCGCTCAATCGCTCGGCTCGATATGGGCGTCCTTGGCGAGCTGCAAGGTCGCCTCGTAATCCTGCTCGAAGAATTTGCCGAACTGTTCGACGCTCATCAGTTCCGGCTCCACACCGAGCGTGGCCAAACGTCGCTTCACCGCCGGGTCTTGCAGCGCCTTCTCGGTCGCATCGTGGATCTTGTTGACGATGTCGGCAGGCGTTTTCGCCGGCGCCGACAGTCCGACCCAAAAACTCGATTCGGCGTCCGGATAGCCGGCCTCGGCCACGGTCGGCACGTTCGGCAGCAGCGGCGAGCGCTGGCGCGTACTGACGGCCAAAACCGTGAGCTTGCCGGTGGCCAGCGCCGAAGCGGCGGCGGCGAGCGGAATGAAGTAGTAATCGATGCGCCCGGCCATGACTTCGGTCAGCCCGCCTTCGCGGAACGGGATGTGGCGGACGTCGATTTTGCTGGCCAACCGGAAGCGCTCGCCGGCCATGTGCGAGGTGGAGCCGATTCCGGCCGAGGCGAAAGTCAGCGTTCCCGGCTTGGCTTTGGCGGCGGCGACAAGGTCGGCCACCGTCTTGAACCCGCTTTGCTTGGAAGCGACCAGGACGTTGGGCTGTGTGCCGAACATGGCGATGGGGACAAAATCGCGCAGCACGTCGTAAGGCAGATGCGTGTGCAGCACCGCTCCGTTGGCCATCGATGAGGAGCTGGTGACCAGCGTGTAGCCGTCGGGCGGCGCCTTGGCGACGGTGGCAAAGCCGATCAAACCCCCTGCCCCGGCTTCGGGCTCGACCACCATGGATTGGCCGAGCTCTTGCTCGACTTGCTGGAGCACAACGCGCGCGGTGGTATCGGATGCGCTTCCGGCGGGGAACGGACTGA
The DNA here is from genome assembly GCA_030038995.1 of Xanthobacteraceae bacterium. Taxonomy (GTDB): domain Bacteria; phylum Pseudomonadota; class Alphaproteobacteria; order Rhizobiales; family Xanthobacteraceae; genus BOG-931. Next base: position 3,706 of record JASHQS010000096.1, on the reverse strand, counting down.
TCACCCGGATCGGCCGCGTCGGCCATTGCTGCGCGTCGGCGCCCGCGCCGGCGCCGGCAGCCAGCAGAATCGCCGCCGCAATCGCACCGCACAATGCGCGGGTCAGGCTCATCGCAACCTCCCAAGACCGTGATGCACAGCGACCGCGGGCGCCGCCTCGTTGCGCCGAAATGTGACGGCTGCCGCATGGTTTGCCAATAGACGAAATCGCGCGGGATGACGCATCGGGCGCGCGGGCAAAAGACCGGTATCAGCGATGTGCCTTCTTGCCGCGGCGGCCGCACACGCCATGTCTTGCTCGTGCCATAGCCCCAAGGTCAAAAGCCAAGGTCAAAAGCCAAGGTCAAAAGCCATGTCCATTCGGCCCGTCAAACGCATCATCACCTCGCAACCCACCGTCGAGGGCGCCGGCGTAAAGCTGCGCCGCGCTTTCGGCTTCGGCGACACCGGCGAATACGATCCGTTTCTCCTGCTCGACGATTTCCGCAACGACAAGCCGGACGATTACCGCGCCGGCTTTCCCTGGCATCCGCATCGCGGCATCGAGACCATCACCTATGTGCTGGCCGGCAGCGTCGAGCACGGCGACAGCCTCGGCAATCGCGGCGATCTGCAAGCCGGCGACGTGCAATGGATGACCGCCGGCCGCGGCATCCTGCACCAGGAAATGCCGCAGGGCGACGCCTCCGGCCGCATGCACGGCTTTCAGCTCTGGGCCAATCTGCCCGCGTCGCTGAAGATGACGGCGCCGCGCTATCAGGACGTCAAGGCCGCGGAAATTCCCGAGGTCATCGATGACGACGGCACGCGCGTGCGCATCGTCTGCGGCGATTTTTACGGCCGCCGCGGACCGGTCGAAGGCGTCGCCGCCGAGCCGCGCTATCTCGACGTCTGGGTGCCGCCGAACCGGAAGAAATCGCTGCCGGTCGAGCTTGAACGCCATGCCTTTGCGTATGTGTTCGAAGGCTCCGGCAGCTTCCGCGCCGCATCAAAACCGTTCGGCGTGTTGACCGAGAAGACCGACGGAAACGGCGACACGCTGGTGCGCGAGCAGACCGGCAATCGCTCGCTCGTTCTGTTCGACGCCGGCGACGAGGTGACGGTGCAGGCCGGCGAGCACGGCATCCGTTTTCTCCTGGTGTCCGGCAAGCCGATCCGCGAGCCGGTCGCCTGGTACGGCCCGATCGTCATGAACACCAAGGCCGAGCTGCAGCAGGCCTTCGACGAACTGCACGCCGGGACGTTCATCAGGTAGCAGCCCCGGCTCAGCCGTGCGGCAGCGCGGCGCCTCGCACCGGCTTCACGTGACCGGCCCTAGGCCGCCGCGCTCGGACGCGCCGACACCGCCTCGTGCCAGCGCCGCACGTGCCGGAGCTCCTCGGGCACGGCGAGCTTGGAAACCCGCATGAAATCCACCGCGGCGAGCGCGGTGACATCGGCGACGCTGTATGCGGAGCCGGCGATGAACGCGCGGTTTTGCAGCTCGCCGTCGAGGAAGCGCAGAAACTCGAACACGCGCGGCTTGTTGGCCTCGCCCCATTCCGGCACCTGCGGGTCGACCATGATTTTCATCGCCGGGTGCAAATGCTGAAACACGCTCGCGACCGGGAAGAGCAGGTGCAGCTCGGCGCGGCGGTTCCACATCTCGATGAGCGCGCTCTCGAGCGCGCCGCGGCCGAACAAGCGCGGCTCGGGGTGCAATGCTTCAAAGTAGCGGCAGATGGCGATCGACTCGGCGATGACGGTGCCGTCGTCGAGCACCAGCGCCGGCACTCGCTGCATCGGATTGATCGCCGTATAGGCCGCCGAGCGCTGCTGCAATTTGCCGAGATCGACCTGCTCCGTCGGCACCGTAATGCCCTTCTCGGCAAGAAAAATGCGCACCCGCCGCGGATTGGGCGCGCGGCCGCCGTCGTAAAGCTTCATTGCATCGCCTCGCTATGACCTTGAGCAATTGAGCCTATCGCGGCCGCAGCGCATCGGCCAGCCGCGCTTTTCCGAAAGCCGCGCTTTTCCGAAAACTGGTGCGGCGGCCGCGCCAAGCGGCGCCGAAATATGAATAAATCCTTGCTTCGGCCGGAAGCTGACATTGCGTTAAGCCAGGTCTTAAGGAATTTGCGCGAGTTTTGCCGGGATTTGCCGCAACACCCGACCGCGATGCCCGCAACGCCCAGCGAACAGCACGACTCTGCGACGCCGGCTGCCGCCGCCGCGCCCGCCGCGGCAACGCCTGCCCAGCGCCGGCTTGCCTTTCGGCACGTGCGCGACGCCCGCGACCGGCTGACTTCGACCAGCGGCACGCGCCCGGTGTTCGACTACGAGCTGTTGCGTCAGTTCGCCCAGAACCGGCTGTCGGCCTCCGCGGTCATCCTGCTCCTGATCGTCACCATCGGCTTGCTCTCGGGCCTGTGGAGCGGAGCGCTGGTCTGCGGCGTGTGGACCGGCGGCGTGCTCCTCATCCACCTCGTCATCACCCGCGCCTGCCGGCAATTTTTGGCCGAGCCGCCGGGCAGCGCCAATCTGCGCTCCTGGCGCCTGCGCTTTCTCTTGCTCGATCTGTTCTTCGGCATGGCCTGGACCTTCATCCTGATCGACCCGATCGGCGTCGACGACCAGGCCGGCATGTTCATGCTGTTCGTCATGCTGCTCGTCGTGGCGATATCGAGCATGCTGGCCTCGAGCCTGCCGATCGCCGTGTTCGCGCTGACGCTGCCGGTGACCATCGCGATCGCGCTCGATTTCCTGCTCAAGCACAGCCTGCACGATTACATCCTTGCCGTGATGGCGCTTGCCGCCGAGGGCTATTTCGCGCTGCTCGCCTACCGGCTCTATTCCACCACTTTGGCGACGCTCGAGGCGCGCGCCGAAAAGGAATCGCTGATCGGCGAACTCGAGCAATCGAAATCGATCTCCGACGAGGCGCGCCGCCGCGCCGAAGCCGCCAATATCGCAAAATCGCGGTTTCTGGCGCAGATGAGCCACGAACTGCGCACGCCGCTCAATGCCATTCTCGGCTTCTCCGAGGTGATGAAGGCGGAAATTTTTGGCGCGCACGCGGTGCCGCTGTACAAGGACTATGCCGGCGACATCCATAGTTCGGGCGTGCATCTGCTCAATCTCATCAACGAGATTCTCGACCTGTCGCGTATCGAGGCCGGACGCTACGAGCTCAACGAGGAAGCGGTGTCGCTCGCCCGCGTGGTCGAGGATTGCCACCACCTTTTGAAGATGCGGGCCGGCAATCGCGGCATCACGCTGCACGAAATGTTCGAGCCGAACATGCCGCGGCTGTGGGCCGACGAGCGCGCGGTGCGCCAGATCTGCCTCAACCTTCTGTCCAACGCCATCAAGTTCACCCCGCAAGGCGGCGAAATCTGGCTCAAAGTCGGCTGGACCGCGTCGGGCGGCCAATACATGAGCGTCAAGGACACCGGACCCGGCATTCCCGAGGAGGAAATCCCGATCGTGCTGGCGTCGTTCGGCCAGGGCTCCAATTCGATCAAGTCCGCCGAACAGGGCGCCGGCCTCGGCCTGCCGATCGCCAAAAACTTGATCGATTTGCACGGCGGCACGTTCACGCTGAAATCGAAGCTGCGCATCGGCACCGAGGTGGTCGTCACTTTCCCGCCCGAGCGCGTGATGGCGGCGCTGGCGCCGATCGCGCACAGCGCGCCGCCGCTGCCGCCGCCCGCCGCTGCCGCCTCCG
>JASHQS010000095.1 GCA_030038995.1 Xanthobacteraceae bacterium | reverse complement strand
CGCGGCCGGCACGCCGAAACCCATCGAGCCCGCGGTCGGCGCCACGTGCTGGCCGAACCGGCGCATGCGGAAGAAGCGGTGAATCCAGGCGGCGTAATTGCCGGCGCCGTTGCAGATGATGGCGTCGGCCGGCAGGTTGTCGCGCAGCCACACCATCACCGCGCCGAGATTGACGCTGCCCGGCTGCTCGGTCGGCTGTTCGGTCCACGCCAGATAGTCGGCGTGCGCCGCTTCGCCCTGCCCCTTCAGGGCGCGCGGCAATTGCAAAGTCTCGAGCGCCGCGGCGAACGCCGTCGGCGTCGCATGGATGGCGAGGTTCGCACTATAGACGCGGCCGAGTTCTTCGGCGCCGGGATGAATGTGGATGAACGGGATTTGCGGCCGCGGAATGTCGAACAGCGTGTAGCTCTGCGCCGGCAATTCGCCGAGCCGGCCGCCGAGCAGAATGACGAGATCGGCGGCCTTGATGCGCTCGAGCAGTTTCGGATTGGGCCCGATGCCGAGGTCGCCGGCGTAGCAGGGATTGAGCGCATCGAACAAATGGGCGCGGCGGAACGTGGTGGCGACCGGCAGCGCATGTTTTTCTGCGAAGCGCCCGACCGCATCGCTCGCCGCTTGCGACCAGCGGCTGCCGCCGATGAGCATGAAGGGCGCGCGCGCCGCTGAAAACATCTCGGCGAATTTTTTCAGCTCCACCGCACCTGGCGCGGTCTCGATCAGCGCGAACGGCGGCGCGTCGGCGACGGCGACCCGCTCCACCAGCATGTCCTCGGGGATGGCGACGACGACCGGTCCGGGCCGGCCGTTCGCCGCGGTATGAAAGGCGCGCGACACGATCTCCGGCACGCGCGCCGGATCGTCGATCTCGGTCGCCCATTTGGTCATCGAGCCGAACACGGCACGGTAGTCGAGCTCCTGGAACGCCTCGCGCTCGCGCATATCGCGCGCCACCTGGCCGACGAACATGACGAGCGGCGTGGAATCCTGGCGCGCGATATGGATGCCGATCGAGGCGTTGGTGGCACCGGGGCCGCGGGTGACGAAGCAGACGCCCGGCCGTCCCGTCACCTTGCCGATCGCCTCCGCCATCATCGCCGCGCCGCCTTCCTGGCGGCACACCGTGACGGCGAGCGCGCTGTCGTGAAAGGCGTCGAGCACGGCGAGGTAACTCTCGCCCGGCACGCAGAACACGTGGCGCACGCCGTGAACGAGCAATTGATCGACCAAAACTTCGGCGGCGGTGCGCATGTTGTCCTTGGCGCGCATGTCGGTCTCCTCAGGCTCTATCGCCATTCGTCATTCCGGGCCGAGCCAACGGGTCCGGCCCGAAGAGGGGCACCCCGTCGCGCTTGCGCGATGGGGACCCCGGGCCGGCCCGATGACAAGCTCCGCGAGGAACCCGGAATCCATAACCCCGGCGCAGGGCTTATGGATTCCGGACTCGCCGCTTCGCGGCGATCCGGAATGACGCCGAATCGATGCCGGACTCCGTTTAGCACCTTGGATGGCGCGATATTGGACGGCGGTCCAGTCTTGCGCACCGTGACGGTTAGGATTTCCGCAATTACATTTATTCCGGTCCACATGGCGAGGTTCACCATGCGTTGGCTGCGCGGGTTCGAGGCGCATCGCCGCTCGATAGCGAAGTCGGTCACCTGGCGCGTCATGGCGTCGGTCGACACGTTTCTGGTCAGCTTCCTCGTCACCGGCCGGGTCATGATCGCCGGATCGATCGCCGGGGCGGAAATTTTGACCAAGCTCGCCCTCTATTATGTGCACGAGCGCGTCTGGGCGATCGTGCCGTACGGGCTGCGCCCGCATGAATGACGCTGCCGGCAGCCAAGACGAAGTGCTGGCGTTTCTCGCCGATCCGAACAGCTACGGCGAGGCCGGCGCCACAGCGGTGCGGCGCATCGACACTCACGCGGCGACGGTGTTTCTTTGCGGCAGCCGCGCGCTGAAGATCAAGCGCGCCGTGCGCTTTGCCTTTCTCGATTTCTCCACGCTGGAGAAGCGCAAAGCCGCCTGCGCGGCCGAGCTTGCGGTCAACGCGCCCTACGCGCCCGAGATTTATCGCGGCGTCGTCGCCATCACCCGCGAGCGCGACGGCAGGCTCGCCATCGGCGGCAGCGGCGCGCCGGTGGAATGGGCGGTCGACATGCGCCGCTTCGACGAGACGCGCACGCTCGACCATTTGAGCGGCGCGATCAATGCGGCGCTTGCCGATGCGCTCGGCCGCGTCGTTGCCGCCGCGCACCGAAAGGCGCCGCCGGTCGAGCCGGCGCCGTGGATCGCCGCGCTCGGCGGCTATATCGACGGGTACGTCAAAGACTTTTCCAAGCACCCGGACATCTTCGCCGCCGCCGCCGTCGCTGCGCTCGCCCGGCAAAGCCGCGACGCCTACGAGCGCATCGTGCCGCAACTGCGCAAGCGCGGCCGGGACGGCCTCGTGCGCCGCAATCATGGCGATCTGCACCTCGGCAATATCGTGCTGATCGACGGCCGGCCGGTGCTGTTCGACGCCATCGAGTTTTCCGACGTCATCGCCTCGGGCGACGTGCTCTACGATCTGGCGTTCCTCTTGATGGATCTCGTCGAGCGCGGCTTGGCCGAGGCGGCCAACATCGTGCTCAACCGCTACCTTGCCGAAACAAAACGCATCGCCGATCTCGACGCGCTCGCCGCGCTCCCCTTCTTTCTCTCGATGCGCGCCGCGATCCGCGCCAACGTCACGGCGGCGCGGATGGAGCGCGCGGGCGCCGACGAACAGCGCGACATCGCCAGGACCGAGGCCGCCGCCTATTTCGCCTTCGCGCAGCGGGCGATCGCGCCGGCAGCGCCGAAGCTGATCGCGATCGGCGGCCTCTCCGGCACCGGCAAATCGCAGCTTGCCCGGGCGCTGGCGCCGGCCATCGCGCCGATGCCCGGCGCCGTGATCGTGCGCTCCGACGTCGAGCGCAAAGTCTTGTTCGGCGTCGGCGAGACCGAGCGGCTGCCGCCGCACGCCTATGCGGCGGACATCACCGAGCGGGTTTATGCCGTGCTCTGCGACAAAGCCCGCCGCATCGTCGGCGCCGGTCATTCGGCCATCGTCGACGCGGTGTTCGCCCGGCCGCAGGAGCGCGCGGCGCTCGAAGAAGCCGCACGATCCGCCGGCAGCCGCCTGCACGGACTTTTCCTCACCGCGCCGCTCGCGGTTCGGCTCGCCCGCGTCGGCGGCCGCAGCCGCGACGCCTCCGACGCCGACGCCGCGGTCGCGCAGGCACAGGAGGCCTATGACACCGGCCAACTCGATTGGGTCCGGATCGATGCCGCCGGCACGCTTGCGGACATTGCGGCCCGGGCGCGCGCCGTGCTGCATTGACGAAGCCGGCCGCTGCCGACATAAAGCGGCCGAACCGACGACCCGGCCGGGGCTGCCCCTGCTTGCGGTCCGATCGCAAGGCCGAGAGAAAGGCTGGACATGGCGAATAGTGCTTCCACTACGGCGACCCACGAGGGGGAGCCGACGCGGCGCGATTTTCTCTACATCGCCACCGCCACCGTGGCGGTGGTAGGCACAGTGGCAACGCTGGTGCCGCTGATCGATCAGATGAATCCCGACGCCTCGACATTGGCCGCCGGCGGCCCGGTCGACGTCGACGTGAGCAAGATCGCGGAAGGCTCGCAGATCGTGGTGCGCTGGCGCGAACGGCCGATCTGGATCTATCACCGCTCCAAGCAGACGCTCGCCATGCTGCAGAGCACGAAGGACACCTCGCTGCTTTCCGATCCGAATTCCGAGGAGCCGCAGCAGGCGCCCTATGCCAAGAACTGGCACCGTTCGATCAAGCCGGAATTCGGCGTCTTGGTCGGCATCTGCACCCATCTCGGCTGCATTCCGCTGTTCTATCCGAACCAAAGCGCCACCACGCCGGTGGCCAATTGGATCGGCGGCTATTTCTGCCCCTGCCACGGCTCCAAATACGATGCCGCCGGCCGCGTCTATAGCGGCGTGCCGGCGCCCTACAATCTGCCGGTGCCGCCGTATCATTTCCTCAATGACACCACGGTCCGCATCGGCGAAGATCCGCCCAACTCGGCCTGGGATTTCGGCTCGATCCTGCAGCTATAACTTTTTCCTTCCCCGCGAAGCGACCCGCTTCGCGGGGGAGGATAAGCAAAATCGTTCTCGCGATGCGGTCGCATCCGAATCTTGCCACGGCACGGCACGAAAAACGTTGCCTCCCGAGCAAATAAATACGAAATAGGCTTGGCGGACGAAAAAGCTGTCCTCGTCGTAATCGTGGTCGATGAACCACGCCGCCACGGCGTTCATCAATTCCTTTCAATTCCTTGCCGCCTGCGGAACGGACGTCACCGGTGGTCGGATCGAAAATATCCATGCCGCGGATTTCCACCGTATGAGGGCTGTCTGCGGCGGCGATTTCGCTCGGCTTGTCGAGCGGCGCGGCTGGCGATGCGGATCAGCGGCAGCCATCACATCTACTGCAAGGCCCGCTGGGTGCTTGACAGGCGATCGAGGCCGAAACCCACGCGCGCCGCGTGCCCGGCGGGTCAGCGAAGGGCGCGGACTGTCGCCCGAATACAACATGCGCCGAAGAACCGTCTGTCGCCGCTCAAGTGCGCCGCCGCGGAGTTGCCATTCAGGCAAGCGTGGGGCAGGCTGATGATTGAGGGGTGAGGCTGCGGCCGGGGATCGGCATCGAAACGCTGGCAAGCGCGACATGAGCCATGCTCCGCGGGCGCTGCGCGCCGCGCGCGCATGGCCGATGCCGTTCCTCAGATTGTTTGCGGCAGCACCTTAGAGCTTTGCAGTAACGGGTTTGCGGCTGTGAATGCGTTGGCCGATGCACGTTTTTGGCGTGGCGTTGGTAAGGCGCGACGCGTAGCCGTTACGCCGGCGGCGCGGCCGGCGGCGGCGCGCGTGGCGGCTGCTTGCACCGCTTGTTCGCTCTCACTCGCCGCATTTTTGGCGCTCGGCGGCTGCACGGTCGGCCCGAACTATAAGCCGGCAGCGGCGCCCGTTCCGACCCATTTCAAGGAGCTCAAAGGCTGGAAGCTCGCCACGCCGAGCGACGCGCTCGACCGCGGCGATTGGTGGGCGCCCTACCGCGACCCGAAGCTCGCGTTGCTGCTGCGCCAGGTCGAGGTGTCCAATCAGAACGTCGCGGTGCAAGCCGCCGCCTACGAGCAGGCGCGCGCGCTGATCCGGGAAGCGCAAGCCGGCCTGTTTCCGACGCTGACCGGCAGCTACAGCGCCACGCGGACGCATGAGGGCGCAGCGACGACCTCGGGCGCCGGGACCATTAACATGACCACTTACTCCCCCGAGCTCAGCAGCACCTGGGACCTCGACGTCTGGGGCAAGGTCCGCCGCCAGATCGAAGCCAACACCGCGGCGGCGCAGGCCAGCGCCGCTGATCTCGCCAACGTCAAGCTGTCGCAACAGGCGCTGCTCGCCACCGCCTATTACAACCTGCGCGCCGCAGACGAGCTGGCGGCGCTGTTGCGCAGCACCCTCGTGCAATATCGCGAGACGCAGCGGGTGACGCAGAACAAGGTCAATGCCGGCTGCTGCGTGGCGCCGCTGACCTCGGTCACGCCCGCGGATCTCGCGCTGGCCAAGGCGCAGGTCGAGAACACCGAGGCCATGCTCATCAATGTCGGCGTGGCGCGCGCCGAGAACGAGCACGCCATCGCCATGCTGATCGGCCGGCCGCCTGCCGAGCTGTCGATCGGGCCGCGGCCGCTGTCGGGCGCCATCATGCCGCACATTCCGATCACCGTGCCGTCGACGCTGCTCGAGCGGCGTCCCGACATCGCCCAGGCGGAGCGCACGATGCAGCAGCAAAACGCGCTGATCGGCGTCGCCGAAGCGGCGTTCTATCCGGACATCAGCTTGTCCGGGCTCTTGGAATGGGTCGGCAAGAATCCGCTGCCGTTTGCCGCCGCCAACGAGATCTGGTCGCTGGGCGCCGCCGCGTCGGAGCCGCTGTTCGACGGCGGCTTGCGCTCGGCAGAGCTCGATGCGGCGCGCGCCGTGTATTGGCAGAGCGTCGCCACCTACCGGCAAACGGTGCTGACCGCCTTCCAACAGGTCGAGGACCAGCTCGCCGCCATCCGCATCCTCACCCACCAGCTCACGGTGCAGCGGCAGGCGGTGGCCGATGCCAAAGAGGCGGTCCGCGTTTACACCAACCAATACCAGGCCGGTACGATCGATCTGACGGTGCTCGTCACCGGAGAGGTTACGCTGTTGGCCGACCAGGAGACCGAGCTGACGATCCGCCAGGATTTGTTCCTCGCCAGCGTCAGCCTGATCGAGGCGCTGGGCGGCACCTGGGATACCACGCTGTTGCCGAGCCTGAAGGAATTGCAAAAGTCGTTCTCGTTGCTGCCGAAGCTGCCGACGACCGATGCGGGCGTCGAATACCCTCCCGCAACTAATTGATATTGAAATATTTTTTTGTACCGTGGCGGCGCGCCGCCGGCCGACCAAGCCGCCGGCGGGCGGCGGCGCAAACGCCACCTTTCCGCTTTCCGTCCATTTTATTAGCAAAGTTTCATTAGCAGGGTTGCGGCCTCGCCCGGTATAACCTCCCGTTCACAGGATCGGCGACCGCCCATGGACGAGCGAACGCGCACCACGGACCACGAGCTCGCGCCGCAGCTGCGCCGCACGAGCCCGAAGCCGGACGTCGAAGGCCGCAGATTTTCCACGAAGCGAATCGGCATCGGCCTCGTCGTCGCCGTGGCGCTGGCGCTCGGCATTTATCAGATCACGCGGGCGGTGCAGACGCCGCAGGCGCCGGGCGGCCGTTCGCCGCAGGGGCTCGTGCAATCGGTCGGCGCCTCGACCGTATCGCTGTTCAACGTTCCGGTCGTCGTCGATGCGCTCGGCACCGTCACGCCGCTCGCTACCGTCACGGTGCAGACGCAGATCAGCGGCTATCTGACCCAGGTTGCATTCACCGAAGGGCAACTGGTGAAGAAGGGCGATTTCCTGGCGCAAATCGATCAACGGCCGTACGAGATCCTCAAGAACCAGTACGAAGGACAGTTGGCGCACGACCAAGGCCTGCTGGCCCAGGCGCAGGCCGACCTTGTCCGCTACGAGGCGCTGGCCAAGCAGAACTCGATCGCGCTGCAGCAGACCGAGGACCAGAAGTTCCTGGTGCAGCAATACGAAGGCACGGTGAAGCAGGATCAGGCGCTGGTCGCGGCCCAGGCGCTCAACATCACCTATTGCCACATCGCGTCTCCGGTCGCCGGCCGGGTCGGCCTGCGCCTGGTCGATCCGGGAAACTACGTGACGCCGACGAGCACGACGACCGGCATCGCGGTGGTCACCCAGTTGCAGCCGATCACGGTCATCTTCTCGATTCCGGAGGACGACCTGCCCGACGTCATGCCGCAGCTCAACGCCGGCGGCACCCTGCAGGTCACCGCGTTCGATCGCGCCAACCAGAAGCAGCTCGCGGTCGGCAAGGTCATCGCGGTCGACAACCAGATCGACACCACTACCGGCACGGTGAAAGTGCGCGCCCAGTTCGACAACAGCGACAACGCGCTGTTCCCCAATCAATTCGTCAACGCGCGGCTTTTGGTGAAGACGCTGCAAAACGCCGTCACGGTGCCGACCGCGGCGATCCAGCGCGGCGCGCCGGGCGCCGTCGGCACCGCGCCCGGCAGCTACGTCTACGTGGTCAATGCCGATAGTACCGTTTCGGTGCGGCAGATCACCACCGGCCCGACGACCATGACACCCGACAACGTCAGCTTGACCGCGGTCGCCAGCGGGCTCAAGGCCGGCGAGCGCGTCGTGACCGACGGGTCGGACCGCCTGCGCGAAGGTTTGCGCGTCAACGTCACCACGATCGACGGCAAGCAGGTCGCGCCTGCGGCCACGGCCGCCGCGGCGGCGGGCGGCGGACAAGGACGCAATGGCGGTCAGCGCGGCCCGCACCGCGGCGGCGGCGCCGGGCAATAGCGGCCAAGAACCGAGGCGAGCACGCCGGCGCCGGCGCGCCCTCATAAAGCGATGCGATGAACGTCTCCGAGCCCTTCATCCTGCGCCCGGTCGCCACCACGCTGTTGATGGTGGCGATCATGCTGTCGGGCATCGTCGCCTATACGTTCCTGCCGCTGTCGACCTTGCCCGAGGTGGATTATCCGACCATTCAGGTGCAGACGCTCTATCCGGGCGCCAGTCCCGAAGTGATGACGTCTTCGGTCACCGCGCCGCTCGAGCGGCAGTTCGGGCAGATGCCGGGCCTCAATCAGATGACGTCGGCAAGCTCCGCCGGCGCCTCGGTGATCACGCTGCAGTTCAGCCTCGATCTGAGCCTCGACGTCGCCGAACAGGAGGTGCAGGCCGCGATCAACGCCGCCGGCAATCTGTTGCCGGCCGACCTGCCGGCGCCGCCGATCTACGCCAAGGTCAACCCCGCCGACGCGCCGATCCTGACGCTTGCGGTCACCTCCAAGACCCTGCCGCTGACGCAGCTCGAGGATCTCAGCGAGACTTCGCTCGGCCAGAAGATCTCGCAGCTCAGCGGCGTCGGACTGGTGAGCATCAGCGGCGGCGAGCGGCCGGCGGTGCGCGTGCAGATCGACCCGCGCTCGCTTGCCGCCTATGGGCTCAATATCGACGACGTGCGCACCACGATCGGCAATCTCTCCGTCAATACGCCGAAGGGCAATCTCGACGGCCCGCAGCAGGCCTCCACGATCAACGCCAACGATCAACTCGCCAGCGCCGAGCAGTTTCGCAGCCTGATCATCGCCTACCGCAACGGCAACCCGGTGCGGCTGTCCGACGTCGCCAGCATCGTCAGCGGTCCGGAAAACGTCAAGCTCGGCGCCTGGGCCAACACCACGCCGGCCATCGTCCTGTCGGTGCAGCGCCAGCCGGGCGCCAACATCATTGCCGTCGTCGACCGCGTACAGAGCCTGTTGCCGCAGCTCACCGCGTCATTGCCCGCCGCCGTCGACGTCGGCGTCATGAGCGACCGCACCGTGACGATCCGCGCCTCGGTGGCCGACGTCGAGTTCGAGCTGGGGCTCGCCGTGGTCCTGGTCGTCATCGTGATCTTCTTGTTCCTGCGCACGTTGCCGGGCACCATCATTCCGAGCCTGTCGGTGCCGCTGTCGCTGGTCGGCACGTTCGGGGCGATGTACCTGCTCGGCTTCTCGCTCGACAATCTGTCGCTGATGGCGCTGACCATCGCCACCGGTTTCGTGGTCGACGACGCCATCGTCATGATCGAGAACATCGCCCGCTTCGTCGAAGGCGGCATGGACCCGCTCGCCGCGGCGTTGCGCGGCGCCCAGCAGATCGGCTTCACCATCATTTCGCTGACCATCTCGCTGATCGCGGTGCTGATTCCCCTGCTGTTCATGGGCGACGTGGTCGGCCGCCTGTTCCACGAATTCGCCATCACGCTGGCGGTCACCATCGTCATCTCCGCCATCGTGTCGCTGACGCTGGTGCCGATGATGTGCGCGCGGCTCATTCGCCATCGTGGCGAGGCCGAGCGCAGCGCGTTCGACCTGCGCGCCGAACGCGTTTTCAACGCCGTGATCGGCGCCTATGGGCGCGCGCTCAATTGGGTGCTGGACCGGCAGCCGCTGACGCTCGCGGTCGCGCTGGTCACGCTCGGGCTGACGCTCGTGCTCTATTACGAGATCCCCAAGGGCTTTTTCCCGGTGCAGGACACCGGGATGATCCAGGCCATCACCGAGGCGTCGCAGAGCGTCTCCTATGACGAGATGGCCAACCTGCAGGGCAAGCTTGCCGAGGCGGTGCTCAAGGACCCCGACGTGGTCAATCTCACCTCCTATGTCGGCGTCGACGGCACCAACCAGACGCTCAATACCGGCCGGCTTCTGATCACGCTCAAGCCGTACGACGCGCGCAAGCTGAGCGCCAGCGGCATCATCAAGCGGCTGCAGCAGGAGGTTTCCGCCGTCGAGGGCATCACGCTCTACATGCAGCCGGTGCAGGACCTCACCATCGATTCCACGATCAACCGCGCGCCCTACAATTTCGTGCTCGAGGACGCCAACGCCGCCGAGTTCAACACCTGGGTGCCGAAGCTGGTGCAGCGGCTCTCCCGGCTGCCGCAGATCACCGACGTGGCGAGCGACCTGCAGCAGCAGGGCTTGGCGGTCTATATCGTCATCGATCGCGCCACCGCGGGCCGCTTCGGCATCACGCCGGCCACGGTCGACAACGCCCTGTACGACGCGTTCGGACAGCGCATCATTTCGACCATTTATACCCAGTCGAACCAATACCGCGTCATCCAGGAGCTCAATCCCAAGCTGCAAAGCTCGCTTGCCGGGCTGTCGTCGATCTATCTGCCGTCATCGTCGTCGACGACCAACGGCCAGGTGCCGCTCTCGGCGATCGTCCACATCGAGCACCGCACCGGGCCGCTCCTGATCACGCATTACGGCCAGTTTCCCGCCACCACGGTTTCATTCAACACCGCGCCCGGCTATTCGCTCGACTCGGCGGTCGCCGCCATCCAGAAGGCGGAGGCCGACGTCGGCCTGCCGGACAGCTTCATCACCGCCTTCCAAGGCACCGCGGCGGCGTTTCAGTCGTCATTGAGCAATGAAGTGTTCCTGTTCATCGCCGCCATCG